>JBEAPO010000058.1:0-62062 GCA_041164425.1 Actinomycetota bacterium | reverse complement strand
CTACGTCGATGGCCCGGGTGCGGGTCCCGCAACCATCGTCGCCAAATGCCAGTCACCCGCGCCCGAGAACCAGTTCCTCGCACAGGCGATGGGCTTCTATCTGCGCGAAGTGAACTTCTACCGCGACGTTGCCACACGCCTGTCGATTCGCGTACCCAAGCCGTACTTCGCCGACTGTGGCGCCGACGGACTTCCCTTTGTCATCCTCATCGAGGAGATCACCGACGCGCACTGTCCCGACCAGATCACCGGCCTCACACTTTCCGAAGCCGAGCGGATTCTCGAAACGGTGGCGCGTTTGCATGCGGCGTTCTGGGAGACAAAAGAGCTGTACGAGCTCACGTGGCTGCCACCGATGAACAACCCGCTCTACAAGGCGGGCAAGGCGATGGCTGAGGCCCAGTGGCCGCACTTCAAGGAACATTACGGTCCACGCCTCGACGGCGGAATGCTCGACGCGCTGCACAAGGCCTGCGATCTCTACCCCGACATGCTCGATTGGTGGGTCCAACAGGGTCACCAAACCTTCACCCACACCGACTGCCGTGCCGAGAACTATCTCTTCGGTGGAAGTGCTGGAGCCGACACCATCACGATGATCGACTTCCAATTGAGTACCCGCCACGTCGGCGCTTGGGACGTCTGCAACCTTCTCGCAGCATCCCTCACCCCGGAGATGCGCCGCCGTCACGAAGACCATCTCATCAACCACTACTTCACCAAGGTCAGCGAGTTCGCCACCGACCAGCCAGGCTTCAAGGGTTACTCGCTCGACCGCCTGTGGTATGACTACCGCGCGGCGTTGCTGCAACAGGGTGTTGCGCAAGTGATCACGTCGAATCTGCAAGGTGGCAACGAACGCGGCGACGAACTGCTCGAAGAACTGCACATGCGCCCGCTCATCGCCGCCATGGATCACAAGGTCGGCGTGATCGTGAAGGACATCAAGTGACTGACATTCTCCCCCCGCCCACCGACACCGATCTCGAGGAAATCCACGACCGCAGCTACGTTGTGAAGTCGTACAGAAAGGACGATCGCACCATCGTCCTGCGTGGTGCCGTGCGCGACGAAAAGCCCGCCGGTCTTTACATTCCCGACGACCCCGAACCGCTGCCCCTGCACCACATGATCGTGGCGCTGACGGTCACCATGCCCGAGATGATCATCACCGACGCGCGAGTCGAATTCGAGGTGTACCCGCACGGAGGTTGCCCCGCGATCACGTCGCACTACGAGAAACTCATCGGACTCAGCATCGCGCGCGGCTTCACCCACAAGGTTCGCGAGCTGTTCGGCGGGCCGCGTGGCTGCACGCACACCACTGCGCTCCTCCAGGCGATGGCACCCGTCGCGATTCAAAGCGTGTGGTCGATGCGCGCGTTGAACGTTGCTAAGGGCACCGTTCAACCCGAACCCGAGCCAAAGACGCGCGAAGAACGCCTCGCCCGCATGCGTTTCAACCTCAACACGTGTCACATCTGGGATGAAAACGGCGAACAGGCGCAAATCGTCGCCGACGGCGGCGACATCGGCTTTCCCATCTGGATCACCGACCGCTACGCCAAACTCGGCCGCGACCCCATGGAATGGCGCAAAGGAATGGGCGGCGGTTAGCCGACCATTCCGCATGAACAAGGAATGGGCGGCGGTTAGAGGACGAAGATGGGTTTGATGGTGGCGCCGGATTCGCTGTCGTGCTGCGCTTCGTTGATTTGGTCGAGGCGATAGGTCTTCACGAGTTTCTCGATCGGGAACATGCCGCGGCGGTGCCATTCGATCATCTTCGGAATGAACTCCGCCGGGTAGGCATCACCTTCGATGACGCCCTTCACGGTCTTGCCGTCGAGGAAGCCAGACGACGAGAACGCGATGTCGCCCATCACCACACCGACCACGGCGAGCGTGCCGGTGGGACGTAGGGCATCGACCGCGCCGCGCAACACGGTAGGAACGCCGGTCGTGTCGAGGCCGTACTGCGTTCCGCCTCCGGTGATCGCCCGTACTTCGGCCGTCACATCGGTCGTGGTCGACGCATTGATGGTGTGCGTCGCGCCGAGTTCTGTGGCCAGCGACAAACGGTTGTCGTGCAGGTCGACGGCGACGATGGTGGTGCAGCCGGCGATCTTCGCGGCCATCAGACCCGCCAGGCCCACGGCGCCTGCGCCGTAGATCACGATCGACGTTCCGGGCCGTGCGCCGAGTGAATTGATCACGGCACCCGCACCAGTTTGGAAACCACAACCGAGTGGCCCGAGGATCTCGAGCTTCACGTCGTCGGCCGTCACTTTCACGACATTGCGCTCGGTCGCGATCGCGTGGGTGGCGAAACTCGACTGACCGAACCAGCAACACCCCATCTTCGAGCCATCCACCCCCGACAACGGTGCCGACCCGTCGAGACGCGACCCCATGAAGTTCAGCGCACCGAACAGTTCGCAGTACTGCGGCAGGCCGGTTTCGCAACGCATGCACTTGCCGCAGCTCGCATACGACAAAACCACCTTGTCGCCGGGCGCAACTTTCGTCACGCCCTCACCGACACGTTCGACGATGCCCGACCCTTCGTGGCCGAGAACGATCGGTGAAGCGAATGGCCCGCCCGGGATACGCGCCAGAAGATCCGTGTGACACATGCCCGCCCCGACGATGCGCACCAGCACTTCACCCGGTCGCGGCTCGGCGATCTCGAGTTCACGAATCTCGAACGGGGCATCGTGTGACGGCAGTACTGCGGCAGAGATTTTCATGCGCGCATCCTTTCTTTTTTCGGCAGTTGTTGGCAAGGAAGACGCCAATCTCGTAGCATTCAGTCCTGAAGGGGAGTATCCCTCGACTCCGGTGTCGTCATCACGGAGCCGCGCGAGCGGGTCCCGGCACCGTTGGCCCAATCGGGCGGGAGAGACCTTCGACAGGAAAAGCGTCCCCTCGGGGACCAGTCGAAGGGAATCCGAAGTGTTCAAGAACACAGCAAAAACAGCCATTCTCCTTGCCGCACTCGGCGGCCTGATCGTCACCATCGCGGGCGTCCTCGGTGGCGGCAGCAGCGGATCGCTCACGATCGGTTTGTTGTTCGCCCTCGTGATGGTGGGCGGTTCGTACTGGTTCAGCGACAAGCTGGCACTCAAGGCCGCAAACGCACGCATCGTCACCCAAGCCGATGCGCCGCTGTTCTACGGCATGATCGCGGAACTTGCCACCCGCGCAAACATGCCGATGCCCCGGGTTGCGATCTCCCCCAACGAACAGCCGAATGCATTTGCGACGGGTCGCGGACCCCGCAATGCCGTTGTTTGTGCGACCGAAGGACTTTTGCGCACAATGCCCGAAGACGAACTGCGCGGAGTGATGGCACACGAACTGATGCACGTTCGCAACCGCGACATTCTCATCGGTTCGGTTGCCGCGGCAATTGCCAGCGCAATTTCGTTCATCGCCAATATGGCGATGTGGGCAGCGATGTTCGGCGGGGGCGGCAACAACGACGACGACCGCCCGAATCCGTTCGCGCTCATCCTCGTGTCGATGCTCGCACCCATTGCGGCATCGCTCATGCAGATGGCCGTGTCTCGCTCGCGTGAGTTCGAAGCCGACCGCTCGGCTGCCGAACTCTTGGGCTCGGGCCAGTCGCTCGCCAACGCCCTCGAACGCATCGAGGTGCACGCGCGTCAGATTCCGATGCAGGTCGCACCCGCCCAGGCACAGGCATACATCCACAACCCATTGGCCGAGTTCCAGAACAAGCGCTCGGGTGGCCCCAATATCGCACGACTCTTTTCGACCCACCCCAGCACCGAAGATCGCATCGCGCGCCTTCGTGCGATGACCTTCTGAGGAATACGTGACCACAACCGAAACTCCCGTCCACGTCGGCCTCACCTCGGCTGAAGCCGCCCGGCTGCTCGAACAACACGGCCCGAACCAATTGGACGCGGCCGAGACGGTTCCCGCGTGGAAGAAGTTCCTCGCCCAGTTCAAGGACATGCTCATCCTCATCCTCATCGCAGCGGCTCTCGTGTCGCTGGTGGTGTCGGGTGAGCTGAAGACCCCGCTCGTCGTTCTCGCGGTCGTCGTGTTCAACGCGGTGATCGGGTTCGTGCAGGAGAACCGCGCGGAAAAGTCACTCGATGCACTTCGCAAGATGCTGACGGCACACGTTCGCGTGCGCCGTGACGGGACGGTGATGATGGTGCCGACCGAGACCATCGTTCCCGGCGATGTAGTTCTCGTCGAAGCCGGTGACCGTCTTCCCGCCGACGGCGAGATCTTCGTCGCGAACAACCTGGAGATCGACGAGGCCACCCTTACCGGCGAAAGCCATCCGGTCGAGAAGAACACCGATCCCGTCGAGCCGAACGCGCCAATCGGTGACCGCCACTCGCACGCGTTCATGAACACCACGGTCACCCGTGGCCGCGGTGAGATCCTCGTCACGAAAACCGGAATGGGAACCGAGATCGGCCGCATCGCCGGACTTCTCGCTTCGACACCGACGGAGAAGACTCCCCTGCAGCGCCAACTCAACGGGCTGGCACACCAGTTGGTGTACCTCGCGGGCATCGTCGTGGCGTTGGTGATGGTGACGAACATCGCCCGCGGCCAGAGCTTCGGTGACGTGTTGCTCACCGCGGTCGCTCTTGCCGTCGCATCGATTCCCGAGGGACTTCCGGCAGTCACGGTGGTCACGCTGGCCATCGGCGTCAGCAAACTCGCCGCCAAGAACGCAATCATCAAACGATTGGCGGCCGTCGAGACTCTCGGTTGCACCAGCGTGATCTGCAGTGACAAAACAGGCACGCTGACTCTGAACCAGATGACGGCGACGAAGTTCTACTTCGAAGGCAATCTCTTCGACGTCACAGGCAGCGGCTATTCGAACAAAGGCAGCGTCGAGGGCCTCAGCGCCTCGACATCCGACACCCTCGCCACCGGCGCTCGCGGTCTCGCCCTGTGCGCCGACGCCGTGGTTCACCACTCGAACGAAACCGACGAGCTCGTCGGCGACCCCACCGAGGGCGCGCTCGTCGTGCTCGCCGAGAAGCTGGGTGTCAACCTCGCCCAGGTGCGCAGTGAATACCCACGAATCGCCGAAGTCCCCTTCGACTCGGCTACGAAGTACATGGCGACGGTGCACCGCTTCCCCGTCCCGTCGGGTTCCGACCTTGTGCGCATCTACGTGAAGGGCGCTCCCGACGTCGTGATGTCACGTTGCAGCCAGGTACTCGCCTCACACGAATCCGTACCGATGGGCGCCAGCCGCGCGGGCCTCGACGGGCACTACGACGCGATGGCTGCCGACGGCCTGCGCGTTCTCGCACTCGCCGTACGTCAGTTGCCGAATGCCGAGTGGCAAGAGTTCATCGACGGCGGCGGCAAGGTCGAGGACCTGCTCGACGACCTCACGCTGCTCACGCTCGTCGGCATCGTCGACCCTCCCCGACCCGAAGCAAGACTGGCCATCGCCGAAGCACACAGCGCCGGCATCGCGGTGAAAATGATCACGGGCGACCATGCGGTGACCGCGGCCAGCATCGGCCGCCAGTTGGGCATCGAGGGTCGGGCCATCACTGGTGCCGACATCGAACGCATGACCGACGACGAACTGCGCGACCAGATCGACGACATCGGTGTCTTTGCCCGCGTCGCACCCGAACACAAGATGCGCCTTGTCGGCCTGTTGCAGTCGAAGAAGCGCGTCGTGGCGATGACCGGCGACGGTGTCAACGACGCACCGGCGCTGAAGAAGTCCGACATGGGTGTGGCTATGGGCATCACCGGAACCGAGGTGTCGAAGGAGGCAGCCACGATGGTGCTCACCGACGACAACTTCGCCACCATCGTCGGCGCGGTGCGTCAGGGACGAGCGATCTACCACAACATCGTGTCGTTCGTTCGGTTCCAGTTGTCGACTGCGATCGGCTTCTCGGCCCTGTTCCTCATCGCTTCGATTTTCGGCATCGCCGACGGCAAGCCCTTTGCGGCGATCGCAATCCTCTGGGTCAACATCATCATGGACGGCCCACCAGCAATGGCACTCGCCTTCGACAAGCCGGTGGCCAACGTGATGAACCAGCCCCCACGTCCGATGGACGAGCCCATTCTCACGCACCGCCGTTGGTCGGCAGTCATCACGTCGTCGATCGTGATGGCCGTCGGCACGCTGCTGGTTCTCCAGTTCGCACCGGGTGAACCCAGCTACGACAAAGCGTCGGTGGCCGGCACGATGGCGTTCTGCACGTTCGTGTTCTTCCAGTTCTTCAACATTCTGAATGCGCGCAACGAAACACACAGCGTGTTCAACTCACGCACGTGGTCGAATTGGCGCCTCTGGGCAGCACTCGGCAGCGCCGGCTTCTTTCAGGTGCTCGTCACCGTGGTCGGCCCGCTGCAGGATCTTTTCAATGTGATCTCGATCTCGGTCGGTCAGTGGCTGATCTGTGCGGCTGTCGCAAGCAGCGTGGTGTTCGTCGAGGAAATCCGCAAACTGATCGTCCGCGGCCGCCACTAGAGCGGGTGTCACACCCCCATCGCAGGATGGGGCAATGAACGGCCTCCAGTCCCTTGCCCTCAACACCTTCGTCGCCCTGGCCTCCCTCACCATCGGTGCGTCGACCGAAGTGCGAGCGATCGTGCGTGCTCGCGTCCGGTTGGCATTGGCGTGTGCCAACGACGACCTCGACGAACGCATCGCATTCGAACTGGCCGACGTCGACCGTCGGTCGATCGAACGTCGTCTCGTGCGCGCCGCCGCGCTCGGCGCACTGGCACTGACGGTTTCGTTCATCCCGATTCGGTTCCTCACGGTCGAACTCGGCCACCAACTCGGCTGGTCCCTCGACACCCGACTCACTGCTGCAGCGCTCTTCAACCTCGCCGGACCGCTTGCGTGGTCGGCATGGCGAGTTCGGCGCTCCACCCACTCCTCTGCCACGATATGACCCGATGGCAGACAAGATCATTCGAGCAGCCGGTGGCGTCGTGTGGCGTTGGGCCAGCCCGGGCAAGGCCGAACTGTTACTCGTGCACCGTCCCGGCGAGGGCTACGACGACTGGACCTTTCCGAAAGGCAAGCGCGATGATGCCGATTCCAGCGAAGAAGACTGTGCCATCCGCGAAGTCTTCGAAGAGGCCGGGCTGCACTGTCGCCTCGGCCACGAAATTGCCCGGGTCTCGTACATCGACCGCAAGGGTCGGCCGAAGCGCGTTCGCTACTGGACGATGACCGTCGCCAGCGGTTCGCACTCTCCCAACAACGAGGTCGACGTCGTCGAGTGGCTAGCCGTCGACAAAGCGCGCAAACGCCTCACCTACCCGCGTGACCTTCTCGTTGTCGACTGCTTCGAACAGTTCCTGAAGTCCGGCCTCGCCGAATAATCACTGGAACGCGGCATAGCCCGACTTCTCGAGTTCGTCGGCAAGTTCGGGGCCACCCGACTTCACGATGCGTCCCGCGGCGAGGATGTGCACGTGGTCGGGCTTCAGTTCCTCGAGCAGACGTGCGTAGTGCGTGATCACCAGGACACCGAGATTGTCCTCGGCGGTGGCCGCCTCGACACGTCGTGCGCAGTCGCGCAGCGCGTCGATGTCGAGACCCGAGTCGAGTTCGTCGAGGATGGCGAACTTTGGCTTGAGAAGCGACAACTGGAGAGTTTCGTTGCGCTTCTTCTCGCCGCCTGACAGGTCGACGTTCAACGAACGGGCGACAAGGTCGGTACTGAAGTTGATGCGACCGGCTTCCTTGGCAATCAACGCGTCGAGCTCTTTCGCGTCGCGCCCGCGGGTGACGAATGCTTCGCGAATGACATCGTCCAGGTGCACACCCGGCACCTCGGTCGGGTACTGCATCACAAGGTGCAGACCTGCGAGTGCGCGTTCCCATGCCGGCTTGCCGAGCAGTTCATCGCCGTCGATGCTGACCGAACCGGAGATGACCTCGTAACCCGGCTTGCCCATGATGACGCCCGACATGGTTGATTTTCCCGCACCGTTCGGGCCCATGATCGCGTGCACTTCACCTGACTTCACGGTGAGTTCGATGCCGTTCAGGATCTGCTTGCCGGGGATGCCGGCCTGCAGGTTGGTGATCTTCAGTGTGCTCATCGTGCGGACTCCTCGATGAAGATCTCATCACCTTTCACGGTGACGGTGTAGACGGTGACGGGTTGGGTTGCAGGAAGGGTGTTCGGACAGCCGGTCTCGACGCTGAAGGCACTGCCGTGCTTCACACACTCGAGTTCCTTGGTGTCGGCCCATACCTGGCCCTCGGACAACGAGACATTGCCATGGCTGCACGTGTCGTTGATCGCGTAGAAGTCGTCCCCGATGCGTACGACTGCGACGTTGGTGCCGTTCACTGCGACCTTGGTTGCGGCGCCGGCTGCGAAGTCGGCAATGTTCCCGATTTTCATGCTCACAGCGCACCACCCAACTTCGCCGCGACCTTGTCGCGCAGACCGGCGACGACGGGAAGATTCGGCAGACGCTCGATGACCTCATTGAAGAAGCCGAGCACCACGAGCCGCTCGGCAATCTCGGGACGAATGCCTCGTGATTCGAGATAGAAACGCTGGTCGTCGTCGATTGGGCCGACGGTGCTTGCGTGGCTGCACTTCACGTCGTTGGTCTCGATCTCGAGGTTCGGCACGCTCTCGGCCCAAGCACCCTCGGAAAGGGTGAGGTTGCGGTTCGTTTGGTACGCCTGCGAACCATGCGCGTCCTTTTCGATGCGGATGAGACCCGTGTAAACGCTCTTCGACGTTCCTGCAACCGCACCCTTGAACAGCATGTCGCTGTGGGTGCGCGGAGCCACGTGGGTTTGCAGTGTGCGGAAGTCGTGCATCTGGTCGTTGTCGGCGAAATAGAGGGCCACCTGCTGGGTGGAGGCACCGGTTCCCACGAGTCGGGCCTCGGTTCGCACGCGCGCGTAATCGCCGCCGAGCGCCACGGTGTAGATGCGGGTCGTCGAGTCGCGCTCGCCCATCGATTGTTGGTGGGCGATCTTCCAGGTCCGATTGCCGAGTTCGTTGATGGCGAGGTACGTGATACGTGCGGCCCGTGCCGCCGACATCTCGACAACGGGGATCACCAGCGAATCGACGTCGTCGGCGCCGACGAAACGTTCGATGATGGTGACCTCGCTGTTCTCGCCCGCATCGATAACGAGTCGCGGTGTCGCAACGACGCCCGAGGCCGAGACGCTGCGACTGACGACGATCGGTTCGGCGATCACCTTGCCGCGTGGAACACGCACGACCGTCACGTCGGCCGTGTCGCCCGTCGACTGGATGGCGCTGATTTCGGCGAATGCATCGACTGCAATCGGCATGGCCCCGCCACAGTCGGAGAATGAACCAGCCGAAACAACCTCGACCGCAGAGCCCGTGGCCTCGATGGTCGTGTCGACGCGGCCCGCGCGGTACTTCGAGAGATCGAGTTCACCGATACGGCTGTATCGCCAGATCTCTTCGTCGACCGTCGGCAGCGCGACGTCACTGAATCGTGTGGGTGTGGTCATGCGGGGGGATCCTTGTGGGGTCAGGGGTTTTACTTCTTGCGGCGGAACTTCCACCAGCGACGCTTCGAGTCTTTGGCGAGTTCTTCCATCAGGTCGAAACCCGCCGCGTTGACGATGTCTTCTGCCGCGTCGAGCACGGCGGCGGCGGAGCCATCGTCGAGACCCGGAGGCTCTTCGGGCGTGCGGGGAGCGAGGGCACTTCCGCGCACCCACGCCGCGTCCGCGAGACGCCGTTCGTACTTCGGGCAGGCGTCGGGGCAGCGCCACGGCGCATCGGGAGCGAGATCGAGCGTGCACTTGCGTACCGCGTCACCATTCGCATAGGTGCGCGTTTCGTAGTGCTTGCACTCGGTCTTCATCGGCATCAGCCAACCGAGCCTTCCATCTGCAGTTCGATGAGGCGGCTCCATTCGACCGCATACTCCATCGGTAACGTGCGTGTGACGGGCTCGATGAAACCGTTGACGACCATCGACATGGCCTGCTCTTGCGAGAGGCCGCGACTCTGCAGGTAGAACAACTGCTCGTCGGCGATTTTCGACACTGTGGCTTCGTGGCCGATCTGTGCATCGCGCTCGCCCACTTCCATGTACGGAAGGGTGCGCGACTCACTTGTTTCGTCGAGGATGAGCGCGTCGCACTGCACATGGCTCTTGCAGCCGTAAGCGCCCTCGTCGACGCGCACGAGACCGCGGTAGGTGGTGATGCCGCCGTCCTTGGAGATCGACTTCGACACGATCTTCGACGACGTCTCGGGCGCCGCGTGCACCATCTTTGCGCCTGCGTCTTGGTGCTGGCCGGCACCCGCGTACGCGACCGACAACACTTCGCCCGTGGCCTTGGGGCCGACCAAGTAAACGGCCGGATATTTCATCGTGAGCTTGGAGCCGATGTTGCCGTCGATCCACTCCATATGCCCTTCGGCCTCGACGCGGGCGCGTTTGGTGACGAGGTTGTAGACGTTGGGCGACCAGTTCTGGATCGTCGTGTAGGTGACACGCGCACTGGGCTTGACGATGATTTCGACGACGGCAGAGTGCAGTGAGTCGCTGGTGTACACCGGCGCCGAGCAGCCCTCGATGTAGTGCACCTTCGAACCCTCGTCGGCGATGATGAGTGTGCGCTCGAACTGGCCGGCGTTTTCCGAGTTGATGCGGAAGTACGCCTGCAGCGGCATTTCACACTCGACGCCCGGCGGCACGTAGATGAACGATCCACCCGACCACACCGACGTGTTCAGCGCGGCGAACTTGTTGTCACCGGGCGGGATGACCGTGCCGAAGTACTGCTTCACGAGGTCGGGGTATTCGCGCAACGCCGTGTCCATGTCGCAGAACAAAATTCCCTGCGCCTCGAGGTCTTCGCGGTTGCGGTGGAACACCACCTCCGACTCGTACTGCGCGGTGACACCGGCGAGGTATTTGCGCTCGGCTTCGGGAATGCCCAACTTCTCGTAAGTCGCCTTCATCTGCTCGGGAAGGTCGTCCCACTCGTCGACCTGCTCGGTGGCCGGGCGGAGGTAGTAGTAGATGTCCTGGAAGTCGATGTCGGGCATGTTGTCGGCGAACCATTTCGCCATCGGCTTGCGCTCGAAGGTCTGCAACGAGCGCAAACGCAACTTGCGCATCCAGTCGGGCTCGCCCTTCCACCACGAGATCTGCTCGACGACGCCGTCGTTCAGGCCCTTTTCCGGCGCGAAGGCGTACTCGACGCTGTCATCGCTCCAGCCCAGTTGGTACTTGCTGAGGTCGAGATCAAAGGTGCTCATGGGGGCTCCAGTCGGGAATTACCACTACGGCCATAGTAACAATTGGGCAGGCCTGATCCACTCCTGAAACCCACTGTTTTCAAGGGTTTCGGCCCGACCACAAGTACCCTCGGGAACCCATGGAACGCTTCGGCCTCGTCGGCCTCCCGAATGCGGGCAAGTCCTCTCTCTACAACGCCCTCACCGGTGGTGGTGCCCTCGCGGCTCCCTACGCCTTTGCCACGAAAGACCCGAACATCGGCGTCGCCAAGGTGCCCGACCCGCGCCTCGACCAGTTGGCCGTCATGTCGAAGTCGAAGAACGTCGTCCACGCCTCGGTTCAGGTCGTTGACATCGGCGGCCTCGTCGAGGGAGCGAGCAAGGGCGAAGGCCTCGGCAACAAGTTCCTCGCGAACATCCGCGAAGTCGACGCGATCGTGTTCGTGTTGCGCGCATTCGAAGACGACGATGTACCCGGTCCGTCAGACCCTCTCGAACATCTGCGAGTCGTCGAACTGGAACTCGCGCTCGCCGACCTCGAAACCGTCGAGGCACGACTCGGCCGTTCGCAGAAGGTCGCGAAACTCGACAAGAACGTCGCTGAAGAAGCTGCGGCACTCGAGGCCGCGCACGCCGCACTCAGCGAGGGCATGCCCCTCTACCGCGCCGGACTCGGCGCCGACGTGCGCGAAGCACTCGCGCCGCACTTTCTCCTCACCAACCGCCGTGTTCTCGCCGTCGTCAACGTCGGCGAAAACGAACTCGATCGCATCCCCGATCTCGAAGCCCGCGTTCGTGCTGAAATCGCACCGCCCGGGTCGAAGAGCGAGGGCGAAGTCGAGGTTCTCGGCATGAGCGTGCAGCTCGAGGCCGAAGCGGTGCAGCTCGACGAAGCCGACCGTGCGGAGATGCTCGGTGCTCTCGGCCTCGGCGAGGGCGCACTCCCCCGCATGGTGCGCAGCGCTTACCACCTGCTCGGCCTGCGCACGTACTTCACGACGGGTGAGAAGGAATCACGCGCGTGGACCTTCCGCGCCGGCGCAAAGGCACCCGAGTGCGCCGGGCGCATCCACACCGACTTCCAACGTGGCTTCATCCGCGCCGAAGTCATTCGCTGGGACGAATTACTCGACATCGGTTCGTGGACGAAGGCGAAGGAACTCGGCAAGGTGCGCCTCGAGGGCAAGGACTACGAAGGTGTCGACGGCGACGTGATGGAGTTCCGCTTCAACGTCTGAACACCTGGTGTCCGAGACAGTGCGGTTGGTTAGCGTGAATCACATGACACAACACGATGTCGGTTGGATGATGCACGACAGTCGCGTCGTCGCCAGTGTCAACATCGCCCGCACGCGTCGTGCACGTCGCCTCGGCATGAAGGTTTTCCCCGATGCTTCTGTGCCGCTCGTCATCGAACGCTGCAAGTGGGTGCATTCTTTCGCCATGCGATTCTCGGTCGACATCGCTTACATCGACGCCGACGACTCCATCGTCACCATCGGCCGCCTGAAACCGAACCGCCTTGCCCTTCCGGTACGGCGTGCGGTGCGCGTCGTCGAGGCCGCACCCGGCGCCTTCGAACGGTGGGGTCTCAGCGTCGGTGACACACTCGCCTTCCGCGACGCCGAATCGGTGCGCCGAGCATGACCGGCTCCCTCGTTCTCGTCGCCACACCCATCGGCAACCTCGCCGACGTCTCGCAACGTGCGCGCGACACGCTCGCCGAAGCCGACCTGATCGCCTGTGAAGACTCGCGACATTCGGGCCGACTCATCAAACATCTCGGTATCGCCGACCCGCACTATGTCGTGGTGAACGAACACACCGAGCGTGATGCAACGACGCGTATCGTCGATGCAATCGCCGCCGGAAAGACGGTCGCGCTCATCACCGACGCAGGTACGCCCGCCATCTCCGACCCAGGTTCGGTTGTCGTGCGTGCCGTCGTCGACGCAGGACTCGCGGTTACGGCAATTCCTGGCCCCGCAGCACTGGTGATGGCCCTCATTCTCAGCGGACTACCGACGACACGCTTCGTCTTCGAGGGCTTCCTTCCGCGCTCTGGAGGTGACCGCCAACAGAGACTGGCCGACATCGCGGCCGAGGAACGCACGGTCGTCTTCTACGAGTCGCCGCGCCGCATCGCGCGAACTCTCGACGACCTCGCCGTGATGTGTGGCGACGACCGACGCGTCGCCGTGGCACGCGAACTCACCAAACTGCACGAGGAAGTGTGGCGGGGCACACTCGCGCATGCTGCCACCCACTTTGCCGAACGCGAACCACACGGTGAGTTCGTGGTCGTCGTCGATGCCGCGTCTCCGGCGCCCGCGCCCGACGACGAACAGGTCGCACGCGTCGTCGACGACGCACTCGCTGCCGGCATGTCGGTGCGCGACGCCGCCGGCCGCGCCGCCACCACACTCGGCGTGCCCCGGCGCACCGCATACCGCATCGCACTCGCCCGCCGCCCGGCGACCAACGACAAGTGAGACCACACCCGTGAAACAACACGTCCTCTTCTTCGATCTTGATGGTACGGTCGCCGACTCCGGCGCGGGAATCATGGGCGCGATGAACGAAGTCCTCGTCGCCCGCGGTGCCGCGCCTCTCACGCGTGAAGATCTTCGGCACATCGTCGGCCCGCCACTGGCGACGTCGTACCCGACGTTCTTCGTTCCGCGTGGCCTGCCCAGCGACGGCGCCGACGAGTTCATCGCCGACTATCGCGCCGTTTACACACCGAATTACGTGCCACACACCCCAGCCTTCGACGGCATCCTCGACGTGCTCGACGCACTGGGTCGCGACTGGCATCTCGCCGTTGTCACGTCGAAACCCGAGAAACAGGCGTTGATGGTTCTCGACGTCACTCAGGCCCGCAACCGTTTCATCCACGTCGTCGCAGCGGAATCCGACAACGAAGTGCCAAAGGCCCGCTTGCTCGAACAGGCAATCCGTGATCTCCACGACCACCACGGCATCTCGGTCACACACGACGAATGTTGGATGATCGGTGATCGACACCATGACATTGACGCTGCCACCGAGGTCGGCACGAAGGGCCTTGGTGTCTTGTGGGGCTTCGGCTCGCACGACGAACTCATCACGGCGGGCGCACACGCGATTGCACAGGAACCTGTTGACCTGCTGAGAATTCTTTCCCGCTAGGCGCGACCGCGTCTCCGCTAGGCGCGACCGTGTTTCCGCTAGGCGCGACCGTGTTTCCGCTAGGCGCGACCGAGTAGCGCAAGCTGTCGGGATTGCGCGACGAGGTTGCCGGTCGTGTCCCACATTTCGCCGTCCTCTTCGGTGAGTCCACCCTGGATGACGCGCGATCGAAAAACGCACGCCACGCGGGTACCGACGGGAACCGCGCGCACGTGCACGGTGAGTTCGAGTGTGGGCACCCAGGCTCGCGGGACGGGTACGTTGAACACGGGCGGCGCAAACGAGTCGGCGATCATCAGCAGGGAAAGCGTGTCGATGGGTCGTGCATCGTCGAACTCGAACCAGCCGCGCATCACGGCGGTCGACCCGGTCTCCCCTCGCAGGAAACACGTGTCTTCGGGATGAATTCGTGAATCGAACCGATTGGCGAATTCGACGGGCATCGCATTGCCGTCGTTGTTGCGCGGAACGCACTCGTCGAAAGACGGAAGTTCGGGCGGCACCAGGGTGACGTAGTCAGTCTCGGAGACGTCGGGCGTCTCGCCCCACCCACCGAGAAAGCGCACCGCGGTACGACCACCCGACACGATGCTCGCGTTCATCGTCGTCAGCAACTTGCCCGTCTTCACCGTGTCGACCTCGATGATGACCGGGCCCGCCTTCACCGGAGCGAGGTAATGGGCGGTGACGCTGAACGGATCGCGCCGCCCCGAATGATCACGCATCGCCCGACCAGCCAGCGCGAAGAGATATCCGCCGTTCGCATTGCCCATGATGTCCCAACCGGGTAGTACGGATGCCGAGTACCGACCCTCGGAGACCTTCTCCACTGCGGTTGCATTTTCGAACGCGAAAGTCACGGATGCCGAGCGTATCCTCGTCGGGTGCCGCGTTTTTCGTTGACGACCCCCATCTACTACGTGAACGCACGACCACACCTTGGCCACGCCTACACCACGATCGTTGGCGACGCCTTCGCCCGTTGGCACCGTTTGAATGGCGACGACGTGCACTTCCTCACGGGCACCGACGAACACGGTCTGAAGATCCAGCAGGCCGCCGACGCAGCCGGCGTGTCACCGCAAGCATTCACCGACTCGATCGCACCACTGTTTGCCGACGCCTGGTCACGCCTCGACATCAGTTACGACGACTTCATCCGCACCACGGAAGATCGCCACAAGCGTGGCGTCGCCAAGTTGCTGCAGGCCTGCTACGACGCGGGCGACATCCAACTCGACACCTATTCGGGGCTCTACTGCGTCGCCTGCGAGGCCTACTTCACCGAAGAAGAACTGGAGTCAGGTAACTGCCCGGTGCACAAGAGGCCGGTCGAACACGTCGAGGAAGAAAACTGGTTCTTCCGCCTCTCGCGCTTCGGCGATCGGTTGCTCGACTGGTATGCCAAGCACCCCGGCTGTATCACCCCGTCGTACCGCATGAACGAAGTGACGTCGTTCATCAAACAAGGGCTGCGCGACTTCTCGATCAGTCGCAAGAGCCTCACGTGGGGCATTCCGATCCCGTGGGACTCCGAGCACGTCACCTACGTATGGTTCGACGCACTGGCGAATTACATCACTGCCGTCGGGTACGGCAACGATGACGAAGCCTTCGCCCGCAACTGGCCGGTGTCGGTGCACCTCATCGGCAAGGACATCATCCGCTTCCACTGCGTTTATTGGCCGGCGATGCTGATGTCCGCAGGCATCGAGCCGCCGCAGCACTGGGCCGTCGGAGGATGGCTGCTCGTCGGCGGAGAAAAGATGTCGAAAACGACGGGCAACGTCGTCAACCCGCTCGACCTCATCGACGAATTCGGTGTCGATGGATTCCGCTACTACGTGTTGTCCGACACGCAGTACGGCAACGACGGCGACTTCACCTACGAAGGACTCGTTGCGCGCTACAACTCCGATCTGGCGAACAACCTCGGCAACCTTGCCGCCCGCGTCGCCACGGTCGTACAGAAAAAGTGCGGCGGCATCGGCACGGCACCGCGGCCCGATTCACCGTTGCGCGAGGTCGCTCAACGCGCCGTTGCCGACACCACCGCAGCATGGAACTCGTTCCAGCCCGGCAAGGCGCTCGAATCGACGTGGTCGCTCATTCACGCGACAAACGCGTTCCTCGAGAACCACGAACCGTGGAAGGCCGAGCCGTCACCGGAACTCGACGGCATCATGGGTGACGCCCTCGAGGCGCTTCGCATCGTGGCAATCCTCTGCGTTCCGGCCATGCCCCACACGGCTCAAGCCGTCTGGCAGCGCATTGGCCTGGCGGGTGACGTGTCGGAGCAGCGGTTGCCGAATAGCGTTTCGTGGGGGCAATACCCCGCCGGCCATGGCGTCGAAAAGGGCAACCCACTCTTCCCCCGCAAGTCGAAGTGACCGGTCGGTCGAAGTAACACGCGCAGGCAATCCCCTCTCTCTTATGTGGACAGACACCCACTGCCATCTCGAGGACGACCGCATGGACCTCGGCACCGATGCAACGGTTCGTGCCGCCCTCGAGGCGGGCGTGTCAACGATGGTCACCATCGGATGCGACGCCGAAACCAGTCGCGCCGCAATCGCCGTTGCGTCTCGACACACTGACGTGTGGGCCACTGTCGGCCTGCATCCGCATGAGGCGCAACACGGCACCGCACAGCTACTGCCGCTCATCGGTGAGCCGCGCGTGGTTGCGATCGGCGAATGCGGCCTCGACTACTACTACGAACACTCCGACCGCGCCTCGCAGCGCAGGGCGTTCGCTGAACAGATCGCCCTCGCCCACGAACACGACCTGTCCCTCGTCATCCACACACGCGAAGCGTGGGACGAGACGCTCGAGATTCTCGACGCCGAGGGCGTTCCCCCCAACACGGTGATGCACTGCTTCAGCGGTGGCCCGACCGAGGCGAAGTTGTGTCTCGACCGCGGCATGTTCCTTTCGTTCTCCGGAATCGTCACGTTCAAGAACGCGGCCGACCTGCGCGATGCGGCGCTGATGTGTCCCGAAGACCGCCTGCTCGTCGAAACCGACAGCCCGTACCTCGCGCCGGTTCCACATCGCGGCAAGCAAAACCAGCCTGCATTCGTCGCCGTTGTCGGCAACGCCATCGCCAAACTGCGCGGTGTCGATCCCGAACACCTGGCTGCCATAACATCTGCCAACGCACTCCGCGCATTCCCCAGAATGGCGGCGTAATGGCGACGACCGTGTACGAACGTCGCCGGATCGCGGTGCTCGCCGTCGTCACGACGATCATTGCGCTCGTCTTCGCTATGGCCCGAGGATCCTCCGATTCGCGGGGTGACGGGACGGCCGCCCCAGCGACCGTCGAAACCACGACGACCTCGACCCCGCTCGACAACGTCGCGGCCGTGGGGCCGCTGGCCGACGACTCGTCGAAGCCCGTGAACCTCGATGGCCCGCTCGCCCAGCAGCCCACGGGCAGCGCACCGATCGCATACCCGGGCCCAGGCGAGATGAACCGCGTCACCGGCAAGGCGAGCTACGTGCGTTTCCCCGACTACAACTCCGCGATCTGTTACGCATCGGTGGCTCCGCTCGGCGTCGAAGTCACGATCGTCAACCTCAACAACGGCCGTTCACTGCGCTGCACCAACGTCTTCGCAGTGACGCTCCCCTCGGATGCCGATGTCGTCATCCACACGCCGCTTTACCTGCAGATCGCAAACCTGGTCGATGCTCCGCTGCCCGTCACGGTGAGCTGGTGACCCTCAGCCGCCCACAGGCAGCCGCGCTGCTCGAACGCCACGGCCTGTCGCCGCGACGTACGCTCGGCCAGAACTTCGTCGTCGATCCGAACACAGTGCGACGTATCGCGCGTCTTGCCGGCGTGTCGACGGGTGACGTGGTCGTCGAAATTGGCGCAGGTCTCGGCTCACTCACTTCCGCTCTCGCCGAGACGGGGGCGCACGTCATCGCGGTCGAGGTTGATCGTGGCATCGTTCCCGTTCTGCGCGAGCAGATGTCCGCCCACTCGAACGTTGTGGTGCACGAAGCCGACGCCATGCACCTCGACTGGCATGCCTTCATTGCCGACGAAAACACCCGCCTGGGACGTGCGCGAGACGGTGCCGTGACCGTGGTTGCGAATCTGCCGTACAACATCGCGACGCCGCTCGTCGCCGACATTCTCGATGACGTCCCCGAGGTGCATGGGATGCTCGTGATGGTGCAGTCCGAAGTTGGCGAACGCTTCTGCGCGACGGTCGGCGAAGACGCGTACGGCGCGGTCAGCGTGAAGGTTGCGTATTGGGCGCGGGCAGAAATCGTCGGCAACGTTCCGCCCACGGTTTTCCTGCCACGACCGAAAGTCGACTCGGCGCTGGTGCGGATCACACGTCACGACACACCCGCCGCCGACGTCGCCGATGCCGAGGAGTTGTTCTCGCTGGTGCGTGCAGGCTTCGCGAAGCGTCGCAAGATGTTGCGTTCGGCACTGGCGGGCGTCGTCGATGCGGCGCAGTTCGAACGTGCGGGTGTCGATCCGACGGCGCGCGCCGAACAGTTGACGCTCGCCGACTGGGCGAGACTGTGCATGACGGTGAACCCATGACGATCGCGGCACGCGCAATGATCACGGCACATGCGAAGCTGACACTCGACTTGCGGGTCACGGGCGTGCGTGACGACGGTTTCCACCTCATCGATGCCGAGATGGTGAGTCTCGATCTTGCCGACACACTCATCGTCACACCGACCGGGGGCGACTCGACACTCGTGGTCGACGGTCCCTACGCCGCGGGTATCGACGTCGACGACAACAACCTCGTGGTCCGCGCGCTCACGATGGCCGGGAAGCGTGCGGACGTGCACCTCAATAAGAACATTCCGCACGGTGGTGGGCTGGGCGGAGGTTCAGCCGATGCGGCCGCGGTCCTGCGCTGGGCGGGCTTCGATGACTTGGTCTCCGCCTCGCGGTTGGGTGCCGACATCCCCTTTTGCATGATCGGCGGACGCGCCCGCGTTCGTGGCATCGGAGAGATTGTGGAACCAATGCCCCACGACGACATCGACATCACGCTCGTGATCCCGCCTTTCGGAGTCTCGACGCCACTCGTCTACAAGACATGGGACTCGATTGGCGGCCCGCGCCACGCAGGGTCACCCCAAGGTGCAAACGACCTCGAACCCGCGGCCCTGGTCGCCGAACCCCGATTGTTACGCGTGCGCGACCGCATTGCGGACGCAACAGGAACAGCGCCTCTTCTCGCGGGCAGTGGTTCGACGTGGTTCCTTCGCGGCCATTACGACTGGCTGGCGGAGGCTCTTCCCGAATCGACGGTCGTGCTGACACGCACCGTGCGACGGGCCTGATCCGATAGCGCTATTTACGACGCTGGTGGCGGGTGCGGCGCAGCATCTTCTTGTGCTTCTTCTTGCGCATCCGCTTGCGACGCTTCTTGATCAGTGAACCCATAAGACCTGAGACGCTATCGGTCGAGAATCCAAAAAGAAAAACCGCTACCGTTCACCTTGGCGATTCATCCTTCCGGGGTCGTTCAATTGGCAGGACAACGGGTTTTGGTCCCGTATATAGGGGTTCGAGTCCTCTCCCCGGAACCAACAAGTCCCCGGAACCAACAAGTCACCGGAACCAACAAGTCCCCGGAACCGCTCGTGACTTTTCTGCGGCTTTCGCCCGCTCACCTATTATTCGGTCGCGCGGCGCGGGCAGCCGACATGACGGGAGGGGTGGCTGCATGAACGGGCTGAACATCGACAAAGTCACGACAAAGAGACTGTCGCTGTACACGGGTCGCACCCATCCGGAACTGGCCGAAGAAGTGGCGAGCCACCTTGGTATTCGCCTCGGCGATGCCAACATCGTCGAATTCGCAAACGGAGAACTCCGCCCACGCTTTGCCGATTCGGTTCGTGGTGGCGACGTATTCGTGATGCAGACGCACTACGGCTTCGACGGTCGCTCGATCAACGACTCGATCATGGAGCAGCTCATCATGATCGACGCCGCGTACCGTGCGTCGGCCAAGCGCATCACGGCGGTGTGCCCGTTCTACGGATACGCACGTCAAGACCGCAAGGCCGAAGGTCGCGAACCGATCACGGCACGCCTCATCGCCGACATGTTCCGCGCAGCCGGGGCGGGACGCATGGTCTCGGTTGACCTGCACAGCGGCCAGATCCAGGGCTTTTTCGACGGACCCGTCGACCACCTCACCGCGATGCCCGTTCTTGAGAAGTACGTGCGAGCCAACGCACGGGAGGGCATGGTCATCGTGTCGCCCGACGCCGGCCGTGTGAAAGTCGCCGAACGCTTCGCGCAGCACCTTTCCGATCTCAACGCCGACGTTGCATTCATCAACAAGCGTCGACCGAAGGGCACCACCAACGTCGCTGTCGCAAAGGAAGTCATCGGCGAAGTCGAAGGTCGTCTCTGCATCCTCACCGACGACATGATCGACACGGGCGGCACCATCGTTTCGGCGGCCGAACTGTTGCGCGAGCGCGGTGCCACCGAGGTGTGGGCCATGGCCACCCACGGCGTGCTGTCTGGACCCGCCATCGAACGCCTCGAGCAAAGCGCCATCTCACGGGTTGTCATCACGAACACCCTGCCACTCGCCAAGGACAAGGCGATCGACAAGATCGAGGTCCTGTCGGTCGCCCAGATTCTGGCCGACGCCCTTGCAGCAGTCTTCGACGAGACCAGCGTGAGCGAACTCTTCGGCGGCGAGAACCAGGCCTGACCCGCCTCCCACGGGCGTGGGTTTTCGCCCGAATCGACCCGTAGACTCCCTTCCCCTATGGCGAATGCATCCCTCTCCGCAGACCTCGGCCGCGCCACAGGCAGCGCCGCCTCCCGCCGCCTCCGCAGCGAAGACAAGATCCCCGGCGTGTTGTACGGCCACGGCATGTCGCCGATTTCGCTTTCCGTTGCACGTCGCGACCTGCGCAGCGCGCTGTCCGGCCCCGCGGGCGTCAACACCATCATCGACCTCAACGTCGGCGGCAACACCTACCCGACCATCGTGAAGGAACTGCAGCGCCACCCGGTGCGCCGCACCGTGAGACATATCGACTTCCAGCAGATCAGCATGACCGAAGAAATCGTTGTCAGCGTGCCGATTCGTCTCACGGGTACCGCCAAGGCCGTTGTTGCCGAAGGTGGCCTCGTCGACGCGGCCGTCGACAGCATCGAAGTGCGCACGACGCCCGCGTCGTTGCCGAACGAAGTCGCCGTCGACATCACCAACATGACGGTCAATGACGTGATCCACCTTCGTGAAATTTTGTTGCCGACCGGTGTCGTTGCCGTCGGCGACCCCGATCTGGTCGTCGTCACCGTGCTCACGACCCGCGCCGAGTCGCCGGCTGTCGCCGCCCCATCGGCCGAAGGTGACGCACCCGCCGCGGGCGCAGCACCCGCCGCGTCCTAGTAACGCGGCCCGCTCGACCGGGTACGCAACGACATGTGGATCGTCGTCGGCCTCGGTAACCCCGGAAAGAAATACGAACGCACGCGCCACAACGTCGGTCAAGAGGCTGTCGTCATGTTCGGACAACGTCACGGTGTCGGTCTGAAAGAGGGCCGCGACAAGGCGCTTGTCGGTGAATTCAAGATGCAAGACCAAACGGTGGTCATCGTCGTTCCCCTCACTTTCATGAACGAGTCGGGTCAAGCCGTGCGCACAGTCGTCAAACGCCACAACCTGAAAGAAGACATGTTCGCGACACGACTCGTGATCGTCCACGACGAACTCGATCTTCCGCCCGGTGCGGTGCGCGTGAAAGAGGGCGGCGGTCTCGCGGGGCACAATGGATTACGGTCGATCACGTCGCATCTCTCGACACAGGACTACCTGCGCGTGCGAATAGGGGTCGGAAAGCCACCGTCTGCCGAATTGGGTGCCGACCATGTGCTGCGAAAGGTACCGCCGGCCGAACGTGAGGCACTCGATGAAGCAGAGGTTCGTGCCGCAGACGCGATCGAATCGCTCATCGTCCACGGCGCAGCCGCGACGATGAACGCATTCAACCGATGAGCATCACCGCCGTCGCACAACTCGTTGCGAACGATCCCGTCGTCGCGGGCTCGATGTCGGGCCTCGATGGAGCGCTCGCGTGTCCCGACGCGGCACGTCCCGCGGTGATCGCCGCACTCACCGAACTACACCCCGAAGCCGTGTTCGTCGTGGCCACCGCGACGGGCCAGTCGGCGGGGCAAATCGCCGACGACCTGCAGGCGCTCATCGGCGACGACGCCGTTGCCCTCTTTCCCGCGTGGGAGACACTTCCATTTGAACGCATCAGCCCGAGCGTCGAGACGATGGGGCGGCGTCTCGAAATTCTGTGGCGACTGCGCACACCCGGCCGCCGTCCGCGCGTCGTTGTAGCGGGTGCCCGGGCGCTGCTCCAGAAGACCGCTCCACTTGCCGACATCGAGACGTCCCGGCCCTGGCCGATCCACCTCAAGGTCGGCATGCAGGTCGACCCCGCACAGTTGGTGCGCGATCTCGTCACGCTTGGTTACCGACGCGAAGACCTCGTTGAACTGCGTGGTCACGTCGCACAGCGCGGAGCGATCGTCGATGTCTTCGCATCGACGCACGACGAACCAGTGCGCGTCGAATTCTGGGGTGACGAAATCGAGCGTCTCCAGACGTTCAACGTGAACGACCAACGCAGCACGTCCACGATCGAAGAAGCGTGGGTACAGCCGGCGCGCGAATTTCTCGTCGATGCTTCTATGCGCGATCGGGCTGCCCGACTTGTCGCCGAAGAGACGTGGGGACGTGAACATTGGGACCGCATCGCCGAGGGTCTTGTGTTCGACGGCATGGAAAGTTGGCTGCCGTGGTTCAGTGACGGTTCGACGCTCGCTTCAGCGGCGACGGCGCTCGCAAACGACAAGAAGGCGAGCGTCGACGTGCGCTTCGTCCTTGTCGAGCCGCGACGCATCCGCGACAGGGGTCTCGACATCCTCGCCGAAGAAGCCGACATCGCCAGCGCACTCGCGACGACGTGGGGCCGCGACCCGTCTGCCGACGACTTTCCGCGACTCCACGCCGACCCCGACGGCGTTCTCGGTGATGCCGCAAACACTCCGACATATCACCTGCTCGCCGCAGCCGACACCGGCTCGGGCAAGAGCATCAACGCAACGGCATGGGGCCCGATTACGAATGATCCATCGGCAGCCGTACGGCGGTTCGCCGAGTTGGCCCGCGAAGGAACGCGCGTGATCATCGCAGCCGACACGCCCGCTTCCGCAGAGCGCATTGCCGACAGTTTGCGTGGCGAGGGTGCCGACGTGGTCAATCTCGACACCATTCCCGTCGCACGTCGCGACGGCATCGGACCGGGCATGTTCGTCACCGTCCAGCGCCTGCACCATGGAACGTTCATGCCGAGCGCGAAACTCGCACTCATCGCCGAGTCCGACCTCACCGGTCGTCGGCCGGGTCCGCGCCGCCAGAAGCCGCGCTCGTCGGGTACCGCGTTCCAGGACCTGAAGCCCGGCGATTACGTCGTGCACTATCACCACGGCGTCGGCAAATTCGAAGGCTTGGTCAGTCGCGCGATCGGTGGCACGCAGCGCGACTATCTCCTCCTTGCCTACAAAGGCGGAGACAAGTTGTACGTGCCGACGGATCAAATCGACACGATTCGCCAATACGTCGGAGGCGAAACCCCGACAATGCACCGTCTCGGTGGGTCCGATTTCGCACGGGCCAAGTCGAAGGTCCGCTCGGCGGTGCAGGAGATCGCGCAGGAACTGGTGGTGTTGTACCAACGTCGCGTCACCGCCGAAGGCCACGCATTCGCGATCGACACCCCCTGGCAACACGACATGGAGGCCGCGTTCCCCTACGTCGAGACCGTCGACCAGCGCCGCGCTATCGGCGAGGTAAAGGGCGACATGGAGCGCGCCGTTCCGATGGACCGACTCGTGTGCGGCGACGTCGGCTTCGGCAAAACCGAGGTTGCGATTCGTGCTGCGTTCAAGGCGGTGCAGGACGGCAAACAGGTGGCCGTGCTGTGCCCGACAACTTTGCTCGCTTCGCAACACGGCACCACTTTCCGCGACCGTTTCGCCGGTTTTCCCATTCGAGTCGAGGTGCTGTCCCGGTTCCAGACCGCAGCCGAAGCGAAGAAGATTCTCGCCGGCCTCGCGACTGGCGAAATCGATTGCGTCATCGGCACCCACCGCCTGCTACAGGAAGGCATCAAGTTCAAGGACCTCGGCCTCCTCGTCGTCGACGAAGAGCAACGCTTCGGCGTGCAGCACAAGGAGGCGATGAAGAAACTGCGTACCAACGTCGACGTGCTCACTCTCAGCGCAACGCCGATTCCGCGAACACTCGAGATGAGCCTCGTCGGCATCCGCGATCTCTCGCTGCTGCAGACCCCTCCGGCCGATCGTCAACCGATCCTCACCTACGTCGGTGAGCTCGACAAACGTCTCGCTGTCGAGGCGATCCGTCGTGAACTCCTGCGAGAGGGCCAGGTGTTCTGGGTACACAACCGAGTGCAGAGCATCGAAGAGCGCGCGGCAGAGTTGCGCGAACTCGTTCCCGAGGCGCGCGTCGCCGTCGCCCATGGCCAGATGGACGAAGCAACGCTTGAACGCGTCGTCTTCGACTTCTGGCAGGGAAGCTTCGACGTCCTCGTGTGCACGACGATCATCGAAAGCGGCATCGACATGCCGACCGTGAACACACTCGTCGTCGAGCGCGCCGACCTGCTTGGTCTCGGCCAGTTGCATCAGCTGCGAGGTCGCGTCGGCCGCAGCGGCCAGCGCGCTTACGCCTACCTCTTCCATCCGCGCGACAGGGTGCTGACGGAAGAGGCATACGAGCGTCTCCGCGCGATCGGTGAGGCTACGGAACTCGGCAGCGGTTTCAAGATTGCGATGCGCGATCTCGAGATTCGTGGCGCAGGCAACATCCTCGGCGAGGCACAGAGCGGTCACATCGCCGCGGTCGGCTACGACCTGTATTGCCAGATGGTGACCGAGGTCGTCTCCGAGATGAAGGGCGAACCGGTCGACGTGCCGGTCGAGCTGAAACTCGACGTCCCCGTGTCGGCCTTCCTCCCCGATTCGTACGTGCCCACCGAGGATCTGCGCCTCGAGGCCTACCGCCGACTCGCCGAAGTGAAGACCCAGGAAGAAGTAGACGACGTGCGCCGCGAATGGCTCGACCGCTACGGACCGATTCCGAAGGAAGCCGAAACCCTGCTCGCAGTCGGCGCACTCCGCGCGACGTGCCATGGATTCGGCATCACCGAATTCGCGGTGGCGATGAACTCGGCGAAGGTTTCGCCCGTCGACCTGCGCACGAGCCAACAGTTGAGGCTGACGCGACTCGCTCGCGGCACGTTCACCGGACTCGCATGGCGCGAAAAAGAGCAGCAGCTCGTCATCCCCCTGCCGTCGGTCCAACGCGGCAAGACACCCGACGGCACGCAGTTCGTCACGCAAATGCGGGATCTGCTGATCGAATTGCTGGGCGACTAGAAACCCGGGGCGAGTAAGGTTCCGACGTGCGCACCAACGCCCCCCGCTTCATCCCCGCCGCTCGCGCCACACGTCGTGTCGCCGTCGTTGCATTCGCTATCGCCGGAGGTCTCGCACTTTCCTCGTGCGCGACTTTCTCGCGCAACTCCGACGCCGCCGTCGTCAACGGCACCGAGATCCCGCGCAACCGTCTCGAGTCGTTCATCAAAGAGTTCGCCGCGAACCAACAGCTGCCCGTCGTCGATGGCGTCGTGCAACTCGAGGATGCCCGCAATCTTCTCGCTGGCATGGTCAAGGCGAACGCCTATACGTCTTTCCTGCGCGAACAAGGCAAGCCCCTCACCGATGCACAGCGAAATTCCGTGCGCGAACAATTGGACGGCCGCGGTATCGAGAACCTCTCGAAGGAACTGCAGGCCGTGATCATCGAGGTCAACGCCGCAACCGAGGCGATCAACGAGATCGGTGCCCCGTCCGATGCCGTCATCGAGAAGCTTTATGCGGAACGGCCATCGCTCACCGGAGCAATGTGCGCCAGCCACGTGGTGGTGAAAAAGAAGGAAACCGCGGAGAAGGTGCTGTCGATCCTCGCAAACGGGGCGAAGTTCGCCGACGTTGCGAAGAAGTACTCGGTCGAACCCGCGGCAAAGACTTCGGGTGGTGCGTTGATGGGCCAGTCGGAGGACGGCGCGACGAACCCCTGCATGTCGATCCTCGAGTACCAACAGAACTTCGACCCCGCATTCACCCGCGGTGCCATCGCCGCACGTGCAGGTATTCCATACGGGCCCGTGCAGTCGTCGTTCGGGTGGCATGTCATTCTCCTCGCACCTTGGGATGCGGTGAAGGACGACGCGTTGTCACTCGTCAAGGCCGAGCCGGGACCGAATCTCGCGACGGGCTGGCTGGCGAACGCAGAGATCACCATCGACCCCGCATACGGACGCTGGGACGCTGCAACCGGCACCATCGCGGCGAGCTGACCCGCTGGCGTTCATGCCACGCATCGTCATAGTCGGCATCGGCCCGGGTGACCCCGGCCTCGTGACCACGGCGACGCTCGCCGAAATCTCGCGGCTGAAGCATCGATTCCTTCGCACCGCGCAGCATCCATCGGCGACACTCGTACTCGATGCTCCTGGCGGGGCCACGACATTTGATGCTCTGTACGAGTCGGCCGCGACCTTCGACGAGGTGTACTCGGCGATCGCCGATGAACTGATCCTCGCCGCCGCGAAAAACGGCGAAGTTCTCTATGCCGTTCCCGGCTCGCCGCTCGTGTTGGAACGCAGTGTGCACATCCTGCGCGAACGCGCGGTTGCCGAGGATGTCGAGATCACTTTGCTCCCGGCGGTGTCGTTCCTCGACGCGACATGGGCCGCGCTCGCCATCGACCCCGTTGAAGCCGGCGTACGTCTCGTCGATGGCCACCGGTTCGCCACCGAGGCGGCCGGTGAACGTGGACCGCTCCTCGTGGCGCACACGCACGCGAACTGGGTTCTCTCCGACGTGAAGCTCGCCGCCGAGTCGGAACCAGCCGACACACCGGTCGTGTTGCTGCACCACCTCGGCCTTCCCGACGAGCGCATCACACACACGACGTGGGCCGACATTGACCGCACGCTCGAGGCCGATCACCTCACGTCGCTCTACATTCCGCATCTCGCCGCTCCCGTCGCGGGCGAATTGGTGCGCTGTCACCAACTTGCGCGCACGCTGCGCGAGCAGTGTCCGTGGGACCGCGAGCAAACACACCACTCACTCGTTCGCTACCTCATCGAGGAAACCTACGAGGTCGTCGACGCGCTCGAGGCACTCGACCCCGACGACCCCTCGACCGACGACGCACTGATCGAAGAGCTCGGCGACCTGCTCTACCAGGTCGAGTTCCACTCGACCATCGCCGAACAAGAAGGTCGCTTCACGATGGCCGACGTCGCGCGCACCGTGCATGACAAGTTGGTGTCACGACACCCGCACGTGTTCGGCGACGTTCGCGCCGACACGGCCGAAGCCGTCACCAACAACTGGGAGGACATCAAGCGGGCCGAGAAACCCGAACGTGTTCGCGTCTTCGACGGTGTCGTGCGCTCGGGCCCGTCTCTTCTCTACGCGCAGCAACTGCAAAAGAAGGCGGCGAAGGTGGGCTTCGACTGGCCCGATGTGGCAGGCCCGCTCGACAAGATCACCGAAGAGACGACCGAACTGCGCGAGGCAATGTCGACGGGCGATCCCGAAACGATCGCCCTCGAACTCGGGGATCTCTTGTTCTCGGTGGTCAACGTGGCGCGTCATTTGTCACTCGACGCCGAATCCGCACTACGCGCGGCCGCGGGCAAGTTCCGAAACCGCTTCGAACAAGTGGAAACCCTCGCTGTCGCACGCGGCATTGACATGGAGACGGCCGATCTCGACCAACTCGACGCCCTCTGGAACGAAGTGAAGGGCGACTAGCGTTTCGTCCATGAGCACGATCGTCAGCGTCACCGGCCGCGAGGTTCTCGACTCGCGCGGCAATCCCACCGTCGAGGTCGAGGTTCACCTCGCCACGGGTGCGAGCGGTCGAGCGATGGTTCCGAGTGGTGCATCGACCGGCGAACACGAAGCCGTCGAACTGCGCGATGGCGACAAGGGTCGCTACGCCGGTAAGGGTGTCCTCACAGCGGTCAAGAACGTCAACGACGAGATCCAGCAGGCATTGCTCGGCCTCGACGTCGTCGACCAACGTGCCATCGACCACCTGCTCATCGACCTCGACGGCACCGAGAACAAAGGCCGTCTTGGCGCCAACGCGATTCTCGGCACGTCGCTCGCCGTTGCACGCGCCGCAGCCGACGAACTCGACCTACCGCTCTTCCGTTCGATTGGTGGGCCGAACGCACACGTACTCCCCGTGCCGATGATGAACGTGATCAACGGTGGTGCGCACGCCGACAACAACATCGACCTGCAGGAATTCATGATCATGCCCGTCGGTGCGGCGAGCTTCTCCGAAGCCCTCCGCTGGGGAACCGAGACCTATCACGTGTTGAAGAAGGTGCTGACCGACCGCGGTCTCGCCACGGCCGTCGGCGACGAGGGCGGATTCGCCCCCAACCTCGCGTCGAACGAAGAGGCGATCAAGGTCCTCATCGAGGCGATCGAGCGCGCCGGCCGCACGCCGGGCGAGGACATCGCGATCGCTCTCGATCCGGCGATGAGCGAGCTCTTCCGCGACGGCAAGTACCACCTCGCCGGCGAAGGCAAGGTGATGTCGTCGACCGAACTCGCCGACTGGTGGACGGGCCTCGTCGACAGGTACCCCATCGTGTCGATCGAAGACGGCATGGCCGAAGACGACTGGGACGGCTGGTCCGCACTGTCGACCAAGGTCGGCTCGAAGGTTCAACTCGTCGGCGACGACCTGTTCGTCACGAACGCCCGTCGTCTGCGTATGGGCATCGACCGCGGCGTTGCGAACAGCGTTCTCGTGAAGGTCAACCAGATCGGTTCACTGACCGAAACGCTCGACACCGTCGAACTCGCGACGCGCCACTCGTACACCAGCGTCATGAGCCACCGCAGCGGAGAAACCGAGGACTCGACGATCGCCGATCTCGCCGTCGCCACCAACTGCGGCCAGATCAAGACCGGTGCACCCGCTCGCAGCGACCGCGTGGCGAAGTACAACCAGCTGTTGCGCATCGAGCAGTTGCTCGGCGACACCGCCGCTTACATGGGCAAGGCCGCCCTCGCGCCGCGTAAATAGGGTGTCAACGCGCGGCTGAGTCCCGTGCTTGCCACCCGTCGGGGCCGGCCAGCCGCCAGAATGGGTGCGTGAACTCTCGTCCGCTCACCCGCGAACTCACGCGCCCCGTGCCGCGCGACTCGCGGTTGATCCAAAACCAGGGCCTTCGCCGCCTGTTCGTGATCCTTGGCATCGTGCTCGCGGTGCTCGTCGCGGTCGTTCTCTTCATCTACCCGATTCGCGACTACGTCTCCCAGCGCCAAGCGATCAGCCGTAGCGAAGCCGAGTTCGCCGCCCTCGAAGACGCGAACGAGCAGATTCAGAAAGACATCCAGCGCCTTGAGACGCCTGCCGGTGTGAAGGAAGCCGCGCGCCGCGAACTCGGATATCTGTTGCCGGGCGAGCGTCGCCTCGCCCTGCTCGACCTTCCCGCCGTCACGGGCAGCCTGCCCGCCACCTGGCCCTACAACGTCGTCGGCGCCATCCTTACCGTTCGCGCCTCGGCGGTTGCCGCCAACCGACCCGGAACGCTCGGGCCCCTCGGCGCCAACCCCTAGCCCCCTCCGTTGCGGGGCCCCGTTGGCCCTTGGGTAGTGTCGGGTCGTCATTCGACACCTGTCTCGAAGGGGAATCACATGGGTGGAAGCATTCTCGGCAACCGCGTCATCCGCAAGGAAGACCCGAAGTTCCTCACCACCGGCGGTGAGTACGTCGACGACCTGCTCGACGAGCCGTTGCTGAAAGGTGCCGCACACGTCACGTACGTGCGCAGCACCGTCGCACACGGTCGCATCACCGGCATCGACGTCTCCGATGCACTCTCGGCTCCCGGCGTCATCGCCGTGTACACCGCGGCCGACCTCGAACTGCAGGCGATGCCCGCCACGTTCAACCCCGGCGCCAAGCGCACGCTGCTTGCCAGCGACAAGGTGCGCTTCGTCGGCGAACCCGTCGCTGCGGTCATCACCGAAACGCGCGAGCAGGGTGAAGACGCAGCCGAGATGGTCATCGTCGATTACGAAGTCCTTCCCGCGCTCGTCGACATGGAAGAGGCGATGACCAGCAGCACGCTGATCTTCGACGAATGCGGCAGTAACGTCGTGTTCGACTCCACGGCACTCGGCATGCCCGACAACACCGGCGATGCGTTCTTCGAGGGATGCGAGGTCGTCGTCAAGGGTCGCTTCATCAACCAGCGTGTCGCGCCGTGCCCGCTCGAAGTGCGCGGTTCGGCCGTCGCATGGGTCGACGGTCGTCTCTTCCAGTGGTTGAGCACGCAGCACGCGCAGGGCGCGAAAGACGGCATCATGGCCGCTCTCGGCCTCTCGGCTGATCAGTTGCGCGTCATCACCCCCGACGTCGGTGGTGGTTTCGGCGCGAAGATCGGCGTGTACCCCGAAGAGAGCCTCCTCGGCATGATGTCGAAGAAGCTCGGGCGTCCGTTGCGTTGGCGCGAGACGCGCAGTGAGTCGATGCTCGGCATGGGCCATGGTCGCGCGCAGATTCAGTACGTCACCATCGGTGGAACACGTGAAGGCAAGGTGCTCGCCTACCAGCTGCACGTGCTGCAGGACTGCGGTGCGTGGGTCGACATGGGAACCATCCTCGCCCCGTTCATGACACGCCCGATGTCGTCGGCCGTGTACGCATTCCCCAAGGTCGAGTGCCGCACTACGTCGATCGTCACGAACACGACACCCACCACCGCCTACCGCGGCGCGGGTCGCCCCGAGGCAACCGCCGCCGCCGAGCGAGCGATGGACATGTTCGCTCTCGAGATCGGCAAGGACCCGGCAGAAGTGCGTCGCATGAACCTCATCCCGAAGTTCCTCGACAAGCACACCACGGTGATCGGTCAGACCTACGACGTCGGCGACTACGAAACCGCCCTCGACAAGGTGCTTGCCGCCGCCGACTACAAGTCGTTGCGCGCCGAACAGGCCAAGCGCCGTGCGTCGGGCGACGTGAAGCAACTCGGCATCGGCATTTCGGTGTACGTCGAGATCACCGGCGGCGTGCCGCCCATGGGTGAGACCGCGAAAATCGAAGTGCAGGAGAACGGTCGCGCCGTCGTCTACACCGGCACCAGCCCGCACGGCCAAGGCCACGCAACCGCATGGTCGATGATCGCCTCCGAGCAAACCGGTATTCCGATGGACATGATCGACCTCGTCTGGGGCGACACCGACCTCGTTCCGGTCGGCGGTGGAACCATGGGTTCGCGTTCACTGCAGCAGGGCGGCGCAGCCGTCAACCTCGCAGCGATCGAACTCGTCGACCAGGCGAAGAAGCTCGCAGCACGACTCCTCGAGGCCAACGAAGCCGACATCGAACTCGACCGCGACCGTGGCGTGTTCCACGTGTCGGGTACTCCGGCCATCGCCAAATCGTGGGCCGATCTCGCAGCCGCAGCCAAGGGCGACGGCGGTCTCTCGCAAGAGTCGCGCTTCAACGCCGAGGGTGCGTCGTTCCCCTTCGGTGCCCACGTCGCGGTCGTCGAAGTCGACACCGAAACCGGCAAGGTTCGTCACTTGCGTCACGTCGCACTCGACGACGCGGGTCGCGTGCTCAACCCGCTGCTTCTCGAGGGCCAGATCCACGGTGGCGTCGCCCAGGGCACCGCGCAGGCGCTGCTCGAGGAAGTGCGCTACGACTCCGACGGCAACCCGATCACGTCGAACCTCGCCGACTACGCATTCATCTCTGCCGCGGAACTTCCGAGCTTCGAGGTCGTGCACATGGAGACCCCGACCTACCTGAACCCGCTCGGCGCCAAGGGCATCGGCGAATCGGGCACGATCGGTTCAACCCCGTCGGTTCAGTCCGCCGTGGTCGATGCCGTGTCGCACCTGGGTGTCAAGCACATCGACATGCCGACGACGTCGGAGCGTGTGTGGGCCGCCATCATGTCGGCCAAGTCCTGACGAAACAGTCGTACCAAAAGTTTTCCAACGGGCGTAGGGTCTGACTGCGCCGTCCGACGGTTGTCGGCCGGCAGATAGGAAGTCCCCCATGTCATCGCACTCCCCGATCGTCGCGTCCCAGTTGGTGCGCCACTTCGGCTCATCCGACAATCCTGTTCGCGCCGTCGACGGCGTCGACCTCGAGGTACGCGAAGGCGAAATCTTCGGCTTTCTCGGACCGAACGGTGCTGGCAAGTCGACGACGGTACGCATGCTCACCACGTTGCTGCGGCCGTCGTCCGGCTCTGCCCGCGTCGCGGGTTTCGACATCGTGCGCGAGGCCGACATGGTGCGCCGCAACATCGGCGTCGCGCTTCAAGACGCGGCCATCGACCCCCTGATGACGGGCAATGAACTACTCGAGCTCCAGGCGATTCTCTACGGCATCGCACCGGCAAGCGTGAAGGCGCGTGCGGGTGAGCTACTCGAACGCGTCGGCCTGACCGCCGCCGCCGACCGCCGCGTCGGCACCTATTCGGGCGGCATGCGTCGTCGACTCGATCTCGCGCTGTCGCTCATCCACGAACCGAGCGTGCTCTTCCTCGACGAACCCACGACGGGCCTCGACCCGATGAGCCGCGTCACGCTGTGGGAAGAAGTACGTCGCCTGAACAAAGAAGGCACGACCGTTCTCCTCACCACGCAGTACCTCGAAGAGGCCGACCAGTTGGCCGACCGCATCGCCATCATCGACGGCGGCAAGATCGTGCGCGAGGGGGCACCGCGCGACCTGAAGGCACTGGTCGGCGCACCGACACTTCTCATCAGCGTCGACCACGGCCTCGAAGACGCCGCGCGACGCGTTCTCGCCGAGTTCGGTGACATGCGCCCGACGGCCGAGGGCACGCTGGGGGTTGGCCTCACAGCCGGCGCCCGCGCCGTCACCGACGTCGTGCGGCGACTCGACGAACAAGGCATCGTGGTCCACCACCTCGAGCTGAACGAACCCAGCCTCGACGACGTGTTCGCAGAGGCCACCGGTCATCGGCTGGAGGGCGAAAAGTGACCGCCGCCGTCTCGGTCGGGTCGGTGCGCCAGACCGCGGCGATGTCGAAGCGCTCGATCATGGCGCTCGTGCGCCAACCCGCACTCGTCATACCGTCGATCACGTTCCCACTCTTCTTCGCCGCACTCGGGACGTCGTCGTTCGGGCGCGCAACCGGTCTGCCGGGCTTCCCAAAGGTCGACTCATTTCTCGACTTCAGCCTGGCGGGCACAATCGTGCAGGGCGTGCTGTTCGGTTCGGTGCAAAGCGGCTCGGCGCTCGCCACCGACATCGAGAACGGTTTCTTCTACCGACTGCTCGCATCACCGACGTCCCGGCTCGGCATCCTGCTCGGTCGCCTCATGGGTGCGGCCGCGTACGGTGCCGCACAGACAGCATTCTTCACCGCGTTGCTCATTCCCTTTGGTCTGCACGTGAAAGGCGGCGTTCCCGGCGCAATCGTCATGCTCTTGTCGGGCGGGCTCACCGCGATCGCCGTCGCCGGCTTCATGGCAGCGATGGCGCTGCGTACGGGTTCGTCCGAGGCCGTGCAGGGAGTCTTTCCTTTGGTGTTCATCGCGCTCTTCTTTTCGAGCGCGTTCTTTCCGCGCCAAACGATGAGCGGCGCGTACCGGCACATCGCGAACGCCAACCCCATCTCGTATCTCATCGAAGGCCTGCGCGACTTGTGTATCACGGGCTTCACCGCCTCGGCCTGCGCGAAGGCATTGCTCGTCCCTCTTGGCATCATGGTCGTTTCGTTCGCACTTGCTTTGCGCTCACTTGCACGAAGGGTTGCCGCACAATGAGCACGACGTCACCCGTCTCCACTTCACACATCTCGGTCGCGCGATCATCGCGCGCGTTGTCGGCGCGCGGCATGCGCAACATGCGCCGCCTGCCATCGACGTTCATCCCAACCCTCGCGATGCCGATCTTCCAGGCCATCGCGTTCTCGGGAACGTTCTTCGCGATCACGAAACTGCCCGGTTTCCCCACCGATCGCAGCGTCAACTGGTACCTGCCGCTTGCGGTCGTGATGGGCTCGGCATTCGCAGGCGTTGGCCTCGGTTTCACAACCATTCGTGACATCGAGACTGGCTTCTTCGACCGCCTGCGCATGTCGCCCACACCGCGTTCCGCGCTCATCGTCGGGCCACTCATCATGACGTGGGTGCGCACGATCATCGTCGTCACCATGGTGGTCATCGTGGGATTCGCGTTCGGTGCCCGCCTGACGAGCGGTGTGGTTGGCCTCGGGTGCCTCTACCTCGCATCTGTAGGACTCGCCACCGTTTCGGCCGGATGGGGCCTCGGCATTGCCTACCGGTTCCGTGACATGCGCGGTGCGGCGATCATGCAGCTCACCCTCTTCCTCGTGATGTTCCTCTCCAGCGCCCAGACGCCCCTCTACGTCATGACCGGCTGGCTGCATTCGGTCGCCCGGGTCAACCCCGCCACCAACGTCCTGCGCCTCGCCCGTCAGGGCTTCCTCGGCGACGTGACGTGGAACGGGGTCTGGGGCGGCGTTCTGGCCCTCGTGGGGGGGTCCATCCTCACCCTCACCTTCGCCTACCGCGGCCTGCGTGGCCTGGAACGCGATTAACGGCCTGCGTGGCCTGGAACGCGATTAATTAACCCGCTGTCGGCTGGCGGGGACTCCCCCGCGATGGGGCAAGATAGGGGACGCCTCGAGACGGGGGACAAGAAGGGGAACCATGAAGATCAGCGTCACCGTGAACGGAGAAAAGCGCGAGAGCGAGGTCGAACCGCGCACTCTGCTGGTGCAATACATCCGTGAGAACCTCGCACTGACCGGCACAAACGTCGGCTGCGACACGTCCAGCTGCGGCGCGTGCTCGATGCACATGAACGGCGAAGCAGTGAAGAGCTGCACCGTTCTTGCTGTCCAAGCCGATGGCTGCGACATCACCACGATCGAGGGTCTCGCAAAGGGCGGCAAGATGCACCCCATGCAAGAAGCGTTCATGCAGAACCACGGACTGCAGTGCGGCTATTGCACTCCCGGCATGGTCATGGCCGCCATCTCGCTGCTGAAGGAAAACCCCAACCCCACCGAGGAAGAAGTTCGTATCGGCCTTGAGGGCAACCTGTGCCGCTGCACCGGTTACCACAACATCATCCAGTCGGTCCTCGCGTGCGCAAAGGGTGGTAACTGATGCTTCCCGCAGCCTTCGACTACAAGCGTGCAGGTTCGGCGGCCGAGGCAATCAGCCTCGTGTCCGAGTACGGCGATGACGCCAAATTCCTCGCCGGCGGACACTCGCTGCTCCCGCTCATGAAACTGCGCCTCGCAGCACCCAGCGTTCTCGTCGACATCGGCCGTCTCACCGATCTGTCGTACATCCGCGACGCCGGTGACCACATCGCAATCGGCGCACTCACACGTCACATGGACGTCGAGAAGTCGCCCGTCCTGGCACAGCACGTGCCGTTGCTCGCACACGCGGCAGGCCACGTCGGCGACCCGCAGGTTCGCCACCGTGGCACCATCGGCGGGTCGATCGCGCACGCCGACCCCGCCTCGGATCTTCCGGCCACCACTCTCGCCCTTGGCGCGACGTACGTCGTGCAGGGCGCTTCGGGCACCCGCGAGATCGCGGCGAAGGACTTCTACAAGGGCTTCCTCGAGAGTGCACTGCGCCCCGATGAAATGCTCACCGAGATCCGCGTGCCGAAGATGAACGGTGCGGGCTGGAGCTTCCAGAAGTTCAACCGCCGCGCCCAAGACTGGGCCATCGTTGGTGTCGCGGCGTGGCGTCGTGGCAGCGAATCGGGTGTCGCCCTCGTCAACATGGGTTCGACTCCGGTGCTCGCCACCAGCGTTGCCGCGGCCATCGCGTCGGGTGCCTCGGTTTCCGACGCGGCACAAAAGGCATCCGCGGAGGCTGAGCCGCAGTCCGACCTGAATGCAACGAGCGACTACCGCAAGCACCTAGCGTCGGTCCTCGTGCGCCGCGCGCTCGAAGAGTCCTCCAAGTAACCCCCAAGGGTTTTCGGTGTGAAAGTACCCGCCTTTCGCTACCTGACACACCCGAAAACTCGCGCTATCTGCACCGCTTCACGGTGAACTGCACCATCGCGCACGCGAAGAATTGCAGGGCGAAAAAATCAGCATGAGCCCAAGTCGCCTCAGGGTGGCGGCTTTCTCCGCCTACTTCATCGCCTTCGTGTGGGCGGCTTTTGTCTTCGGTCTCCCCACGGATCGCATTGCGGTTTTGTCGTGGGTGTTCGGTGGCTTTGCGTGTGGTGCCATGGGCAGACCTCTGCGCGACTGGTTTTTCATGTTGCGCGACTTCTCTCTGTTCGTGGTGATGTGGTTTGCCTACGACTACTCCCGCGGAATTGCCGATCAAATCGGCTTCCCCGTGAACCACACGCTTCCCCGCGACGTCGACCGTCTCTTGTTTTTCGGTTCCGACCCCAACGTGTGGCTGCAGGACAAGTTCTACGAGCCCGGCGCAGTGCGCTGGTACGACGTCGCCGGATCGCTGATCTACTTCACGCACTTTTGCGTGCCGATGGGCATCGCCATCGCGCTGTGGGCACGCGACCGCGACCGATGGGTGCAGTACGTGCGACGACTTGCAACGGTTTTGTTTCTCGGTGTCGCGACGTTCGTCGTCTTCCCTGCCGCGCCGCCGTGGATGGTTTCGAAAGAAGGTGGCATGGATCCGATTGCGCGGCCCACTGTGCGCGGCTGGACCCACCTCGGTCTCGACACGGTGTCACGCGTCATCGAACGTGGTCGTGAAGTGGTGAACCCGGTTGCCGCAGTGCCGAGCCTGCATGTTGCCTTCTCACTGATCGTCGTATTGTTCTTCGCCAAACAGATGCCGAAGTGGCTGCGGCCGATCGTTGTGGTGTTTCCCGCGTCGATGATGCTGACGCTCGTCTACTTTGGTGAGCACTTCGTCTTCGACGGCATTCTGGGCGTCGCATACGTGTTGATCGCCTTCCGCTTCTGGTCCCGTTACGAACACCCCAGAGGGATTTCGGTGTGAAATTACCCGTGTTTCGCTACCGGACACACCCGAAAGTGAACACTTCTCACACCACTAAACGTTGAACTGAACTGTGGCACGCTCGGCGATCCGTGGGGCGAGCAGTTCATCACGAACTGCTTCGTGATCGGGATGGGAAAGATACGCGCGCCAACCCGCTTCATCATCAAACTCGGCGAAGATCGCGAAATCCCAACTCACTCCGGATTGTCCAAGACCGAGGTCCCTACCAAACATGTACGACCTGATCGACGGAACTTTGTCGGGCAGCGTGGCCAATCCGGCTGCCATGACGTCAACTTCTGACGCCGTCGTTCCAGGAATCCACTTGAAGAAAACGTTGTGGACAAACACGATGCTCATCTCCTCACTTTTCGGTGCATGATGTTGCAAAAGGCGGGCAATTTCACACCGAAATCCCTTATTGGAGGCCGGCGTATTGGCCGCCGTCCACGTTCAGGTGCGCCCCGGTGATGTACTTGGCCTGCTCGCTCGCGAAGAACGCGCAGATCTCCCCGAAGTCACCCGGGTCGCCGATGAATCCCGCGGGAATCCCGAAGGCCTGCGGCGAGAGCGTGTTGCCCGAAACGTCCTTGATGCGGTCGGTGAGATGAATGCCGGGTTGCACTGAGTTCACCGTCACGCCTTCGCTCGCCACGTCACGCGCGAGCGACTTCAGATAGCCCGTGACTCCGGCACGTGCGGTGTTCGACAAGGCGAGGGTTGCGATCGGCTGTTTCACCGACACCGAGGTGATGGCAACGATGCGGCCCCACTTCTGTGCACGCATGTATGGCAATGCGACCTGGCACATACCGATGACCGACAAGAGGCTGAGTTCGAGCGCAGCGGGATATTTGTCGATCGGCGTGTCGAGTGCGGTTCCGGGAGGCGGACCACCACCATTTGTCACCAGGATGTCGACACCACCCAACGTATCGATTGCCTTGGCGACGAATTCCATCGCAGTTTCGTGCGTCGACACGTCGTGACGAATGCCGATACATCCGTGACCGACGGTCTCGATTGCGTGCTGCAAACGTTCTTCGTTGCGACCGCAGATCACGACCTGTGCACCGTTGCGCGCGAGGCTGACAGCTGTCGCCAGGCCCAATCCGGCGGTTCCCGCCGCGACAATTGCCCTCTTTTCGGAGATGCCGAGATCCATGTGTCGACCTTATTCGGTCGCGGTTGGGTAGGCTCCAGTCATCGGGAAAACGATTCCCGGTGGGGTGAAACAATGGAAAACCCGGCGATCGATCCGCGTCATCTCGACGCGATCGCCGATGCGGACCCGTATCCGTACTGGTACGACGACGCGGACGAACCCGATGCGAACCCGACGCTGGTGCGCACCGAGAGTTGTGATCTCTGCATCGTCGGCGGTGGCTATACGGGCCTGTGGACGGCCATCATCGCGAAGGAACGTGACCCCTCGCGCGACATCATTCTCATCGACGCCCAGCAAGTGGGTTCGGCGGCGAGCGGTCGCAACGGCGGCTTCATGGAGGCCTCCCTCACGCACGGCATCGCCAATGCCCAGCAGCGCTTCCCCGACGAAGTACCGGTGCTCGAGGAGTTGGGTCTAGAGAACCTCAACGAGATAGAGGCTGCGATTCGCCGTTACAACATCGACTGCGACTTCGAACGCACGGGTGTCATCGATGTTGCAACGACCTTCCACCCCTCGTCATACGGCGACGAGATGCGCGAAGACTTCCAACAACTTCGATCGCTCGGCCAGAACGTCGAATGGCTCGACCGCGAAGCCATGCAGGCACAGATCCATTCGCCGTCCTACACGGGCGGTCTGTGGCGCAAGGACCGCGCCGCGCTCGTCGACCCCGCGCGTCTTGCATGGGGGCTCAAGCGTGTCGCTGAGTCACTCGGCGTGCGCATCTTCGAAGACACGAAAGCTACTTCCATCGAACGCGACGGAGTCGGCGTGCTGGTCGAGACATCGCTCGGACGTGTGCGCGCCGGCAAGGTCGCGCTGTGCACAAACGCATTCAAACCGTTGCTCAAGCGTCTCGGTCACTACATCGTTCCCGTGTACGACTATTGCATGGTCACAGAACCGCTGACCGGTGACCAGCTCGATTCGATCGGCTGGGAAAACCGTCAGGGCCTGTCCGACATTCCGAACCAATTCCACTACTACCGACTCACAGCCGACAACCGCATCCTGTGGGGCGGGTACGACGCGGTGTATTACTTCCGTGGCAGGGTGAATGCCGAACTCGAGTCACGTCCCGAATCGTGGGCCCTGCTCTCGCGTCACTTCTTCGAAACGTTCCCGCAACTCGAGGACGTGCGCTTCAGCCACATGTGGGGCGGCGCAATCGACACCTGCACGCGCTTCACCGTCTTCTGGGGTCGGGCCATGGGCGGCCGTGTCGCCTATGCACTCGGCTACACGGGACTCGGTACGGGTTCATCGCGATTCGGTGGCGAAGTACTCCTCGACCTCCTCGACGGCCGTCGCACAAAGGCGACCTCGACAAAGTTCGTGCAGGACAAGCCACTCCCCTTCCCACCCGAGCCGTTCCGCTTTGCGGGCATCCAGGCCACACGTTGGTCGATGCGCCGCGAAGACAAGACCGGCAAGCGGAACCTCTGGTTGCGCTCCCTCGATCGACTAGGACTCGGTTTCGACTCGTAAGAGTCGGGGAGCACAGTTTCGACTCGTGAGAGTCGGGTAACACAGGTTCGACTCGTAGGATTCGGGCATGGCCTATCTCAGTGGGGCACCCGAGTCGACCGACGTCGTTCGTGATGCGCTGATCGCCCACGATTACCTGGTCGACGAAGGTCTCACGACCGCGGTGTTCTTGGCGCTCACACTGCAACGTCCGTTGCTACTCGAGGGCGAAGCCGGCGTCGGCAAGACCGAGCTCGCCAAGGTATTGGCCGAGGCGCGCGGCAGCGAACTCATCCGCCTTCAGTGCTACGAGGGCATCGACGCCGCGCAGGCCGTGTACGACTGGGACTACGCGCGCCAGTTGTTGCACCTCCGCGCCGCCGAGGCCTCGGGCGAAGCCGCAGGCGCCGGAACCAAGGTGCTCGAATCGCAGCTCTACAGCGAACAGTTCTTGTTGAAGCGAGCCCTCCTGCGCGCCATCGAGCCGACGAACGGCGCATCGCCCGTGTTGCTCATCGACGAAATCGACCGCGCCGACGACGAATTTGAGGCATACCTCCTTGAGGTTCTCTCCGATTTCCAGATCACGGTGCCCGAACTCGGCACGTTCCGTGCCGCCAATCCGCCCGTCGTCATCCTCACGTCGAACCGAACGCGCGACGTGCACGACGCCCTGAAGCGACGCTGTCTGTACCACTGGGTCGAACATCCCACCTTCGACCGCGAAGTGGCGATCGTCAAACTGCGCGTGCCCGGTGTGGGCGTCAACCTCGCGCGCCAAGTTGCGGGCGCCGTCGAAGCATTGCGCGCCCTCCAGTTGTACAAGCCGCCGGGCATCGCCGAGACCATCGACTGGGCGAGTGCGCTCGGCCGTCTCGGCACGACGGAGTTGAACGATGAAGCCGTAGAAGTCACGCTCGGCACGGTGTTGAAGTACCGCGAAGACCACGAGCGCGTGCGCGAGACTGGCGTCGCCGCCCTCGTCAAGCAGGCCCTCGAACGTGGCGCTTTCCACGGCTGACGACAAGGCGCCGCACAACACGGCCCCACACAACGAGGCCGAGTCGATGGCCGTTGCCTTTGCCCGTGTGTTGCGCGGCGTCGGAATCGTCGCTCCCGTCGACAGTGTCGTTGCATTCGTCGATTCGCTCCATCGTCTCGGCGTCGGCGACCGCAAGAACGTCTACTGGGCCGGCCGAACCACGCTCGTGCGCCGCCCCGAAGAGTTCGCCGACTTCGACCGAGCGTTCGCGGTGTTCTGGGATGCGCGCACCGCGAACGTCGCCGACACGATCACCGAAACGATCCGCATCGCACTCGCCACCGACGAAGGTGAAGAAGCACCCGACAACGGTTCGACGACCCAGAGCGAAGCCGACATCACCCTCACGCTTCGTTGGTCGGCGATGGAAGCATTGCGCGAGAAGGACTTCGCCGAGTACTCGGACGACGAGCTTCATCTCGCCCGCGAACTGATGTCCCGCCTTCGTCTCGCGGGTCCACGTCGCCGTTCGCTGCGCCTGCGCGCGGCAAGCAACACCCACAACGTTCCCGACCTGCGCCGAACCGTTCGTGCTTCGCTGCGGTCAGGGGGCGAACCCGTGCGACGACACTGGCGTCGACCCGACGACAAACTACGTCGACTCGTCCTGCTGCTCGACATCTCGGGTTCGATGGAGCCGTACTCGCGGGCATTCCTGCGCTTCGTCCACGCGGCAGTGGCCGGCCGCCAGCGCGTCGAGGCGTTCACGTTCGGAACACGCCTGACCCGGCTCACGAAGGAACTCTCCACGCGAAACCCCGACGAGGCGATCACGCGCGCAGCTCGCAACGTTTCCGACTGGAGTGGTGGAACGCGTCTCGGAGACTGCCTGCGTGCGTTCAACGACGAATGGGGCGTGCGCGGACTCGCCCGCGGCTCGATCGTCGTCATTCTCTCCGACGGCTGGGACCGAGGAAACCCCGAACTACTCGGAGCGGAAATGCAACGCCTGCACCGCGCGGCGTTTCGCACCATCTGGGTCAACCCACTGAAGGTGACGAAGGGCTACGCCCCGCTGGCCAAGGGAATGGCGGCAGCGTTGCCGCACGTCGACGACTTCGTCGAGGGTCACTCGATCGATGCGCTCGACCGTCTCTGCCGCGCCATCTCACGTCTCGACTGACGCCCGTACACTTCAGACCATGCGCGATCTGCTCCCCGAATTCGCGGCTTGGCGCCGCAGCGGTGAACGCTTCGCGATCGCCCGCGTCGTCGACATCGAGGGCTCGGGGCCGCGCGAACCCGGCGCTGCCATGGCTGTCAGTGCGTCAGGGCAGGTCATTGGGTCGGTCAGCGGCGGATGCGTCGAAGGTGCCGTCGTCTCCGAGGCACTCGCGATCCTCGCCGGTGACGCCCCCGCTCGCGTTGTGACTTTCGGCTACTCCGACGACGAAGCCTTCGCGGTCGGCCTCACATGCGGTGGCACAATCCACCTCTTCATCCAGCCCGCCGACGAACTTCTCGCACTATTCGACACCCTCGATGCACGCATTCGGTCGCACGAACCCGTTGGACTCGCCACCGTCATCGACGGTCCGCACACAGGGGCCACGCTGCTCATCGCGCCGGGTGAAACACCGAACGGTTCACTCGGAAACACCGAACTCGATCGCATCGTCGTGCGTGATGCATTGGGTGAACTCGAAGCCGGCACGACGGGCATCCGCCACTACGGACCCGAGGGCCAGACAACACCCGAAGACCTCGCAGATGCGCCCACTGTCAAGGTGTTCGTCGAGAGTTTCGCCCCCGCACCGCAGATGTGGATCTTCGGCGCGGTCGACTTCACGGCTGCGCTCGCCCGCGTCGCCAAGATTCTCGGATACCGCGTCACCGTGTGTGACGCTCGTGAAATCTTCGCGACGCGTCGCCGATTCCCGATGGCCGACAACGTGGTCGTCTCGTGGCCCGGTGATCTGTTTACTGCCGAGGGCAAAATCCTCGGCCCGCGCGATGCAGTGTGCATCCTCACCCACGATGCAAAATTCGACGTACCCGCGGTTCGGGGGGCACTTGCCACACGCGTCGGCTACATCGGTGTCATGGGCTCGCGCAAAACCCACACCAAGCGACTCGAACGGCTTGCCGAAGCCGGCGTCACCGGCGCCGCCGACCTTGCCCGTTTGATGTCGCCGATCGGCCTCGACCTCGGTGCCCGCACGCCCGAGGAAACCGCCATTTCGATCTGCGCAGAAATCATCGCCCGGCGCACCGGACGCAATGCGCCGTCACTACGCGATTCGAATGGCCCGATTCACACGAACTAATCGACGGGCGAAGGGTCCGCGAACTTCACGTTCGGTGATTCCTTCCAGTTGATCGGCCCAACACGCACGCCGAGGTTCGGCCGCGCCGAGTGCAACACGATGTCACCGACCCCGAGGTAGATCATGGTGTGTCCGGGATATCCGACGATGTCGCCGGCACGAGCCTGTTCTCGCGACACTTCACGCGAGTGGTCGATCTGCCTGTCGGATTTCATCGGAAGCTTCACGCCTGATTTCGCCCACGCGTATGCGACGAGTCCCGAACAGTCGAGCCCTTTGCGCGGATTGTCGGAACCGAAGAGATAGCCCGTACCGAGTGTCGTCATTCCGACGAGCAACGCTTTCTGGTGTCGCGACGACGTCGACAACCAGGCATTGAGCATTTCGCTGCGTGAGACGAACGTTCGCGCGGCAACAATGGACACGACGGCCGCAAGTGAACGTTGATAGCGGCTCACCATCTTCGGGTCGCTCGAGGCGATCGAATTTTTGTATGCCGCGAGTGCCTCGACCGCGAGGTCCCGCAACACATCGTGTCGGGGCAGGGCGTCCTTGGTCAACATCTCGGGTGATCGCCACGACGTGTGTACGACCGACGGCGGAACGATCACCGCACCGCGGCCCGCCTCTGCCGGCAGCGCGCCCATTGCGAGGGTCGAGACGCATGCGAGAGCGGCCGCTACGAGTCCGTTCCGAGTCTTTCGACGGCGCACGACCCCCCGTTCCATCAGTACAAAACTACCGATCCAAAGTGGTGGTCACGGCACTTTCGGGGCAGGCTTGAGCCGTGATCGTGGCCCTCATCCTTGCCGCCGGTGCAGGCTCGCGTTTTCACGCAGATCGGCACAAACTCCTCTCGCTGTTGCACGGCACAAGGGTCATCGACCACAGCATCGCTGCGGTGCGAGCGGCGATCGCTGGCGGCGCGCCCATCGATCGGATCATCGTCGTGTCGGGCGCCGTTTCCCTGGAACCGGTGCCCGACGACGTCACCCTCGTCGAGAACCCGCGGTGGGCTGATGGACAGGCCACGTCGCTCACCGCGGGCATCGAGCACGCCTCATCGCTCGGTGCCGACGCCGTTGTCGTCGGCCTTGGCGATCAACCCTTCATCGATGCCTCCGCGTGGCGTGCAGTTGCCTCGTCCCCGGCCGCCATCGCGGTGGCGACGTATCAGGGGTCGGCCACCCACACGCCCGCTCTCCTTCGCCGTGAAGCCTGGCAATACCTGCCCAAAACGGGTGACTTTGGCGCACGTCACCTCATCTCCAGTCGCCCCGAACTGGTCGAGGAAGTACCCTGCTCGGGTACCCCCGCCGACATTGACACCCTCGAGGATCTCGAATCATGGAACCCCTGAACCACACTTTTTCCGTCGCGGTCCCGATCGCGGAGGCCTGGAACGTGCTCACCAACGTCGAGCGCATTGCTCCATGTCTTCCCGGCGCGCAGTTGCAAGAAGTCGAGGGCGAAACCTACCGCGGCGTAGTGAAGGTCAAGGTCGGCCCCATTCAGGCACAGTTCAAGGGCCAGGCATCGTTCGTTGAAAAGGACGACTCCAACTACAAGGCCGTGCTGAAGGGCGAAGGCCGTGACACCGGCGGCAAGGGCAATGCGTCCGCCATCATCACCGCACAGCTCACCGCCATCGATGCATCCTCTACTCAGGTCAATGTCAACACCGACCTTTCGATCACCGGCAAGGTCGCGCAGTTCGGTCGCGGCGCTCTTGCCGACGTCAGCGACAAGCTGCTCGCGCAGTTCTCTGACAACCTCAACAACTTGATCGCTTCCGAACCCGCCGTAGCAGCACCTGCGCCCGCTGCTGAGTCTGTCGCCGAATCTACTCAGCCCACGGTCCGCAAAATCGATGCGCCCGAGGCCGCGCCGATCAACCTCATCGAGGCTGCTGGCGGCACCATCGTCAAGCGCGCTCTTCCCGTGGTTGCGGGCGTCGCGGTGTTGGTACTCCTGCTCATCGCGATTCTCTGATCGCCACCGGAGTCACATGGCGACCGAAGCCGACGTCGCTCGCGTCACCGAATTGCTGGGTCGGACGCCTCAAGGAAACTTCGAGATCGTCGTGCGTCGCGCCGACGGCGACCCGGTTGTCGTGCGCAACTCCCCGCTTCTCGACGACGGCACGCCGATGCCTACGCTCTTCTGGCTGGTCGGACGCAGTGAATATGCCGCCGTCTCGCGCCTCGAGGCCGCGGGCGGCGTCGACCAGGCCGAAGCCGAGGTCGATCCTGCGTTGGTCGAGGCCGCGCACAACGAATACGCCACCCTGCGCAACGCGGAACTTCCTGCACTCCACACCGGCCCCGCGCCGTCAGCCGGCGTCGCAGGCACTCGTCGTGGCGTAAAGTGTCTTCACGCGCATTTCGCCTGGTGGCTTGCCGGCGGCAACGACCCCGTCGGTGAATGGGTTGCGCAACGCATCGACTACGCACCGGAGTTGCGCCATGTCTGACAACGACCGCATCGGCGTCATCGACATCGGCAGCAACTCGGTCAAACTGCTCGTCCTGGACGGCGAAGAAACTCTGCACCGCGACAGCGTCGTCACGCGGCTGGGCACCGGCATCACCGAAACCGGCAGCCTCGCCGACGCCTCCGTCGCAGCCACCATCGAACGCCTCAGCGAAATTCGCGCGATTCTCGATGCACACGACGTAGCGAACGTTCACGCAGTAGCGACTGCCGCTGTTCGGTCTGCGAACAACACTGCTCCCTTCGTCGCGGCGGCTGCCGACACACTGGGCTGCGAAGTCACGGTTATCGACGGTGTCACCGAAGGTTCGCTTGCCTTCATCGGCGCGCAGCGCAACCTGGAATCGCGAATCGGCAACGGCACGATCACCGTCGTCGACATCGGCGGTGGGTCGACGGAATTCAGTGTCGGCGCACCCGAATCCACACCGCGGGTTGCCAGCATTCCCTTCGGTGCGCGCAACATCACCGAGAGAATTCTCGAGCACGACCCGCCGAGACCCGAAGAACTCACGAACGCCATCGGCGCGGTCGTCGACGAAATCGATGACGTCGTGCGTGAGATCACCGAACTCGAGGGATGCGACCGCATCGTGGGCGTTGCGGGAACCATCGTCACAATCGCAATGGTCGAGCTCGGCCTCCACGCCTTCGATGCAACCGCACTCCACGGGATGGAACTCACGAAGGACGCCGCCGAGGATGTGTTCCGAACGTTGGCTACCGAAAAATTGGCCGACCGCGTCCACAATCCGGGCCTCCCCGCGGACCGTGCCGACATCATCGTCGGCGGCTGCTGTGTGCTCGTGGCCATCCTGCGGAAACTGCAACTGCCGTCGATCACGGTCTCGACGACGGCCCTCGCCGACGGTGTTGCGGTGGTGGCACGCCGTGGCGCCGCAAGCCTGGCCGCGGGCGATCCCCTCTCCGACCTTCTGCGAGACTTCGTCCGCCCATGAATGCCGCACATCATCCCGCGAACACAGGTGCCGTCGGCGCTGCGGGCCTTCGGTTGTACGGCAAGAGGGTCGTGCTGAGGCCGCTCAACGCACAGGACTTCGCGGCGTGGGCGGAATGTCGCAAGCGCAACGCCGACTGGTTGCTGAAATGGGAGCCGATACGGCCCATCACACAACCCGATCCCGCCAACGACCGTGACATTTTCGCGGCACGCTGCAACATCCGCGAGCGCGAACGCCAAACCGGCACCTCGTACGCGTTCGGGTTGTTCGTCGACAATGGGTTCTGCGGCGAAGTGAACCTGAACAACGTGGTGCGTGGCGCCATGCAATGCGCGACGATCGGCTACTGGATCGATCAACGACGGGCCGGCAACGCATACGTTGCCGAAGCGGTTGCGGTGCTGCTGAAGTTCGCTTTTGACGAACTGCACCTGCACCGAATCGAGGTGTGCATCATCCCGCGCAACACCAACAGCCTGCGTGTGGTCGAGAAACTCGAACTGCGCAACGAAGGTCTCGCCGAACGCTTCCTCGAGATCAACGGACTGTGGGAAGACCACTACCGCTTTGCGATCACCGCGGAAGAATGGGCGTGCCGACGTGCCGAATTCACCGCCGCGTGGTTGACGGCGGAAAAAGCCTGACCCGTCTGATCAGTCTGCGAGTCGTCGAAACGCCAATGCGCGCTGTCTGCGCAGAACGTTGCGGCGTTTCCAATCTTTTGTCTTCCAGTGTCGCTTGGGCGCGCGACCCATCTTCCTCAGCGCACGCTCTTTGTCGTGGTGAGCCTCGACCCGCCAAGCCTGACCGGGCTCGTGGACGTCGTCTGGTTCGATGCCGTTGCTGACAAGACCGGCGACCGTGTGCAATTCGGAGTGCATTCGGTGCCGCTCGTTGTGAGCGTGGGCGCGCAGTTCGACACGCGGAGGCGGAGCAGTCTCTTGACTGCGATGACGCTTGCTCATCGGGTCTCCTTTCAGAGATGAACCGGAGTAAAAGCTCCTCGCATTACAACTTACACCTCGCGTGCACGCACGTTTGTCGCGTTCAATCGCATGCTTGAAAAAGTCACGGAATGATGACGAGCAGTTTCGTTCGCGTCACATAGGACCGAAACCACTTCCCGTCGGGTGGTGGCAAGTAGATCGCACCGACGGAGGCTGCAGCCCCCAATGATTCGGGCGAGAACTCGTCGACAATCTCGCGAAATTCAACCGTGACACCAGCTTTTTGCGCAGTAAAACCCACCGCATCACGCGCGGCTTTGTAACGCCCCGTTACCGGTGGGGACACTGTGCCGACAACAGTGGTACTGCGCACAACTTTGTTCCTTGCATCGATCGCAAAGAGTCGTCGCGAGCTGCGGTCGTAGACCATTCGAGATCCCGAGCCGCTGCCCGCGGGAGCCACCGCCTCGGCGGGCGTGAAAACACGGCCGACGGGGACATTTGTGTACGAGGGCACGATCGACAGACCACACCGCGCGCTCCGCGTGAACCAGAGGCGCGCCCCACCCGCGAGCAGACGGCAATTCCACTTCCGGGCACCATCGACCGTCCATTTGCCTCGCACCTTCGCCTCGGTCGAATACGCGAGAGACGACGTGCGAACCTTCCCGCCCGCTTTGAACCCGGACGGACGAACGGCGACCGACTTCTCCGACCAGTCACTGACGCCCGTCGCCGTGCTCCGACGCACGCTCACCCGATACGGGGAGTCGGGGTCGAGTCCGCGAACCACGACACGCACCGAGTTGCGCACTTTCATCGTGCGCGTCGGAGTCGTCTCCTTGTCGCGGTACACGCGAACCGTCGTCACGCCATCGGTCGCGCCACCGTCGCATCCCGGGTCCCACGACACCACGATCCCGTCACCGATCGGACTCGACACGAGCGCACTCGGCGTCCCGGGTGCAGCGGCCATCGGGGCGGAAACGTCGCTCACATTCAGCAACAGGTTCGGCGAACCCAGACCCGCGTTCTTCACGACATCCTTCGTTGCGCGCGCGACGACGGCGTCGTGTACCGCTTCGGGGCACGCGGTCGGGTTGGCTTCACCGATCAAGGCCACGTATCCCGCCACCAACGGCGACGCCATCGACGTGCCCGTGAGTGTTTGTTCGGCTGTGTCAGTTGCTATGCCGGCAGAGAGGACGCGCACACCCGGCGCGAACACGTCAATGCATCTTCCATAGCTCGACGTGCCGAGCGACATCGCCAGACGCTCGTCTGTTTGGTTCGTCGCACCAACATTCAAGGCCTCGGCCGTGTGACCCGGCGACACTTCGCAGGCATCTTGCCCCTTGTTGCCTGATGCGGTTACCGGCACGATGCCATCGCGCATCAAGTCGGCGACGGCGAGGTCCATCGGCACAGAATCTTCGTCGGCGTCGACACCCAAGCTGAGGTTGGCCACCGCGAGGCTTCCCGAGCGGTGATGCCTGATCACCCAGTCGATGCCGCGGATGACGCTGTCGACGTCGCCCTCGCCGTAACAGTCGAGGACACGGACCGCCACGACCGTCGCCTTCTTTGCCACGCCGTATTCCGTTCCGGCGGCCAGCGCCGCGGTGTGCGTGCCGTGACCGTCGCAGTCATCGGCCGGAATCGCGGGAACGCCGCGTTCGTCGACACCCACCACGTCGGCGCCATGGATGACACGACCCGCAAGGTCGACGTGCGACGCACGAACGCCCGTGTCGATCATGTAGATCTGCACACCCTCACCGGTTCCCGGCGCCGAGTACACACCATCGAGAGGCAGGGCGCGCTGGTCGATGCGGTCGAGTTGGTACTGCACATCGGCTTGTGGCGCGGGCACGGCCGTGCTTGACACGCGCTTGCGCACCCGCTTGTTGCGCGACACGCTGTCGATGCGCGGGTCGGCGAGCAGAGACGCGACCTGCGAGCGGTTCAGGCGCGCCGAGAATCCGCCAACCGCCCATCGGTACACCGCGGTGACCGAACCACCGGCGCGCACCACATCGGATGTCACTGCATCGATGTCGTCGCGTGAGTCGACCACCACGATGTACGACGCCATCGGCCTCGCAGCGGGCCGCCCCGACGCCACAGCAGTCGAGACCGGCGCGACCAGCAAAAGAACCAGACCGCAGACCAATGCCGCGGACGCACGCTTCACGGGTGACTACTTCTTCGTGATCTTCGCCTGCAACGCCGCAAGCATTTCGGCGAACCACGGCTGGCGCGTGCTCCACACCTGCGGATCGAGTTCGCGTTCGACTGCTGCCGGGTGCTCGGACACGTGGGCCATGTCCTGGATGGTGCGCTTGGTGACCTTCAACAGTTCGCGCGGACGTGACGCGGCGCGCGCCGCCATCTCGTGGGCATAGGTCATCAACTGGTCGTCGTCGACGCACTTCCACGCGAGTCCAATGCGTTCGGCCTCGGCTCCGTCGAGGATCTCACCGAAGATCACCGACGCCATCGCTGCCTGAGGACCGGCGATCCGACGCAGCATCCACGTGTGGCCGCCACCGGGGTGGATGCCGATCTGCAGGAATCGCGTATCGAACTTCGCGCGACGCGCGGCCACTCGCACATCACAGCCGAGCGCGAGGTTCATTCCCGCGCCGACAGCCGCACCGTTCACCGCGGCCAACGTCGGCAGCGGGCTGTACGCGATGCGCAGAAATCCCTCGTAGATGTTCTTCAGGCTCTCGCCGGTCGCCTCGGCAAGATTGCCGAGGTTTGCGCCGGCACAGAACGCGGGCGCCGCACCCGTCACGACGACCGCGCCGATTTTCTCGTCGGACTCGATGTCGTCCATTGCGGCGATGATCTCGGCAACCATCGGAGCAGTGAGCGTGTTGCGCTCGCCCGGGTTGTTCAGTGTGATGGTCGCAACGCCGTCGGACTTGTCGAGGAGTACCAAACTCATGTCAGACAGTCTGCCAGCACGATCTCGCTACGCTTCGGTTGGAATGTTGGACCATGTCTTTACCGATGCCATCGGAGCACTGCGTGAGGCCTTCGAAGGTGCCTTTCTCGAGCGGCAGGCCTTCGAAGAACACTTCCAGTCCGACGTTCTCCTCGGCGATCTGACCTGGGAGACCAGTTACGGCCTGCCGGGCGAGGGCTCACCCCCGCGTGTCGTTGCCCACATCACCCTCGACTGGCCGTCGTGGAGCCAGGCGATGTATCGCCGCTGGTACCTCGAGGAAACGCTCGTCGACCTCCCCGCCATCGAGATCGAGATCGTCTTCCGCGCCCAGCGCTTATCGTCGGTGCCCGACCACGTGGGCGTTCTCAAGATCGCGCCTGCCACCAGCCCCTCCATCGGCAACGCCGCAATGGTGCGTGCCAGTCTTGCCACCGAAATCAGCCATCCACTCGACGGGGCGGGCCGCACCGAATACGCCCTCGAAGTCACCTACGAGGGTCTCTATGACCTGTCCGAGGACACCCTTGCCGATGGATCGAGCACGATCCTCGACGACCACTTCGGCACTTTGGGCGGTTGGATCGCCTCGACTCTCGTAAAATTGGGCGACCTCGCATTCTCCTACTTTCCACCCGAGACACCCGACCTGCAAGCATGACTGCATGACGCAGTCCTCCGAATCGGTCGTACTTCTCGACATCTCAGAACGCATCGCGACCATCACGATCAACCGTCCTGGCGCGCGAAACGCGCTCAGCAGCGAGGTTCTGCGCCTCCTGGCCGAACACATGAAGGCCGCCGACGCGAACGACAGCGTCGACGTCGTCATCTTGACGGGTGCCGACCCAGCGTTCACCGCGGGTCTCGATCTGAAGGAACTCGGTGACCCGTCGAGCAACCTGCTCGGCGGCACCGGTGCCGACGGCACACCGAACTCCGACGGCGTACGTGGTCCGTTTCCAAAACTGAAGAAACCACTCATCGGCGCGATCAATGGCGTGGCCGTCACCGGTGGATTCGAGCTCGCGCTCAACTGCGACTTCCTCATCGCGTCGGAAAATGCGAAGTTCGGCGACACCCACGCCCGCGTCGGTGTGATGCCCGGATGGGGTCTCTCTGTACTCCTGCCCCAGGCGATCGGAATCCGGCGCGCCCGCGAGATGAGCTTCACCGGCAACTTCATCGACGCGCACGAGGCGAAGGAACTCGGCCTCGTCAACCACGTCGTGCCCCACGCCGAGCTCATCCCCTTCACCCGCAAGATCGCCCTCGACATCATCGGCAACGACCAGGCGGGGGTCCAGACGATCCGCAACACGTATTCACTCACGACGACCGACGTCGACGCGTGGGCCACCGAGGCCGCCGAGGCCAAGGCGTGGCGCAAGCGCTCCTTCAGCGCCGATGCCGTCGCCGAACGCCGCGACAAAATCATGCAGCGCGGCCGCGCCCAATAGCCCTACAGCAGCCCCCAAACGCCCGTCGACGGAGTTGTCGCACTCTGTTACATTGTCAGTTGTCTAGTAAATGACTCGCCGAAGTGTGGGAGACGATGGACAACGAAGAAGCCGCACGAAAGGGCAACAACCAACCATGACATTCACGTTCGCAAATCACGCCGGTCGTGCTGTCCTCGTTGACGGCGACAACTACCACGACCTCGAAGCTCTCAGCGGCGGCGCGGTGCCGTCGGATCCGGTTGCCGCCCTCGCACTTCAAGACTCGCTGCACGATCTCCAGAAGAAGACGGCGGGTCGCACTCCCGAGGGCAAGGTCGACTCGGCAAAGCTCGGCCCCCCGTCACCGTCACCCGAGAAGGTGTTCGGCATCGGGTTGAACTACCGCACGCACGCCGCCGAGTCGGGCATGGACGTTCCCGACAACCCCGTCGTGTTCGCCAAGTTCTCGTCGTGCATCACCGCGCCGAACGCGACCATCGAACTGCGCAGCGAGATCGTCGACTACGAGGCCGAGATCGTTGTCATCATTGGCAAGTCGGGCAAGGACATCGCGAAGGCCGATGCCTGGAATCACGTCTTTGCAATCACCGCCGGCCAGGACGTTTCCGATCGTGCGGTGCAGATGGCCAGCAAGCCCCCACACTTCGACCTCGGCAAGTCGTTCGACACCTTCGGCCCCATCGGACCCGTCGCCGTGTCGGTTGACTCGTTCGCCAACCGTGACGCCATCGGTGTGAAGTGCCTGATCAACGGCGAAGAGCGCCAGAACGATTCGTCGGCGAATCTCATCTTCGACATCCCGTTCCTCATCGAGTACCTCTCGCACATCACCACATTGAAAACGGGCGACGTCATCTTCACCGGCACACCCGCCGGTGTCGGCATGATGCAGAAGAAATTGCTGCGCGACGGCGACACCGTGACCACCATCGTCGAGGGCGTCGGCACCATGGTCAATGCCTGCAAGCGCATCGCCGACCACAACCTGCCGCTGAAGACGAAAGGCTGACGATGGCGCTGAACGGCTTTCTCGACATCGAACTGAGCGTCAAGAACCCGTCCGAACTCGGCGCATTCTGGGAACGTCACGGTTTCGTGCGCACGGCCGACGGCGTGTTCGGCACCACCGAACGACCGACCGTTCTCACCATCCGCGAAGGAGACCATCGCCACCTCTCGGCCATGCACTTCTCTTGCGCCGAGGAACGCGACATCGCCGACATCGCCAAGCGCCTCGAGGGTCTCGGCGTCACCGTCCAAACCACATCGACGACACTCCACTGCACCGACCCTGTGCTCGGTCACTCGATCCGGATCGAAGTCGGCGCTCCGACACCGCTCGCGGCTCCCGCGCCGCGGCCCGGCAACCAGCCCGGCACCCGCTCGCGCTGGAACTCGCGCGCCGCGTCGATCGACCCCGCAAAGCGGCGACCGGTACGTCGACTCGGCCACGTGGTTCTGGGTTCACCACAGATCGAGAAGTCGACGGCGTTCTACTTCGACGGTCTCGGCTATCGCATCAGCGACCAGTTCGTCGGCGCCAACGCGACGTTCGGCCGCGTCGAGACCGACCACCACAATCTGCTCATCCACCGTGCCCGCGTCGGGTATCTCAACCACTACGCGCTCGAGGTCGACGACTTCGATGCAGTTGGCGAACGCGGCACGGCAGTGATGAAGGAAAACCCCGACTCGCACATCATCGGCATCGGCCGCCACCTTCTCGGGTCGAACATCTATTGGTACATGCGCGACCCGTCAGGCAACATGTTTGAGTTCTTCGCCGACATGGACCACATCGACGACGACGATCAGTGGGCGACCAACGTGCGCCGCACCGATTGGGGCGTACCTGAAGCTCCCGCACCCGTCGAGTCGTGGGGCCCCGGCCCGAACGAGGCCTTCATGGCCATCCCCGACATGGAAGAGATCGCCGCCGCGCGGGAACGGCTCGGGCTGCCGTGAGTGCACCCACGGGTCGTGGACGGCCGAAGCTTCACTCCGATGAACAAATCCTCGAGGCCGCGCTGCGCATGTTCGCAACGCACGGCTACGACGGGATGTCACTGCGCTCGTTGAACCGCGAACTCGGCCTCAGCCACAGCGCCATCCACCAACGCTTCGGCACGAAGGAAGATCTCTACAAGGCCGTCATCGACCACGAGTTTGGGGCGATGTTCAGCGAGATCCGCAACCACCTGCGTGCGCTCCCCCGCCCCGACACGCCGCTCGCCGAACTTCAATCGCAGTTCAAGGCGTTCCTCATCGTGTCGAGCAAGCACCCCTACCTCAATCGCCTCATGAACAACGAGGGCCTCGAAGACTCGTGGCACCTCGACCACATCTACAAGAAGTACGTGCAGCCATCGCTCGCCCCGATCCGCAAGTTGATGGACGACCTCGCGAAGAAAGGTGTCATCAAGCCCACCGCGGTGCGCACACCGTTCTTCCTCGTCGCGCACGGCGCGGCGGCCATCTACACGCTGCACGCACTGTCGGCGAAGTTCAATTCTGCCGACGGCCCCTTCGATGTCGACGCACTTGCCGACGACGCCGCCTGGCTGATCGTCAACGGCATGCGCCGTTGAGCAACATCACAGTCAACGGCATGCGCCGTTGATCAGCAGCCCATCCGGGCGCACAGATCACGCAGCGTTACATCAATCGATGCGTCATCACAGATTGCGGCCATGAATCCGTCGGGACGCACCACCACGTGGTCGGCCCCCATTGTCTCCATCGGCGACAGCGCCACCGAACGCCACAACCCACGTGTGGGCAACGCGGGCGTGCGACCGTTCGACGACACCACCGTCATGTGCGTCAACGCCGCGGCGTCACCACCGATCAGATGCCACATGTCGAAGACCGTGCCCGTGCGCGGATGGTCACCCCCCACCGCGCCGGCCTCGTAGCGCGGACGCGCTGTACCGCTGCCGTAACTCGTGCCCGGCTTGATGCCGTGGCTCACACGCCCGGCGAACTGGTCGATCAACTGTCCCGCTTCGATGGATCGTTCGACCGTCACGCGCGAATGATGAATGCGCTCGGAGTCGTAGGTGTCGAGTAGACGGTCGTCGGCGAGACCATCGCGAACCCAGCGCATCTTCCACGCCAAATTGAACGCATCACGCCAGCCCGAGTTGAGACCCTGGCCCATGAACGGCGGCATTTGGTGCGCGGCATCACCGGCAAGAAACACGTTGCCCGCTCGGAACGTCATCGCAACCAGACCATGGAAACGGTACGAAGCCGAACGAATGATGTCGGCCGTCGACGGGTTCACCCACGGCGACAACAAGCGCCACACGTGTTCGGGCTGGTTCATCTCCTTCGGGTCTTCGCCCGGCTGCAACTGGAACTCCCAGCGGTACACGTCGCGATGGCAGCTGATCATCGTGACTGGCCTCACCGGGTCGCAGATCTGGCGTGCCACGTCGGGCAGGCCCGACCCCGTGCGGTCACGTATCCGCATGTCGACAACCAGCCAGTCCTGCTCGAAACCAAGGTCCTCGCGATCGATACCGACCGCACGGCGAATCGTGCTCGACGCTCCGTCGCATCCCACCAGCCACCGCCCCGACACCGCACGACCGTCCTCGAGCAACAACCGCACGCCGTCCGCGCTTTGTTCGACTCCGGTGAACGGCGTCTCGGGCATGAAGCCTGCGCCACGCGCCTGCAGTTCGCGAAGGAACAGCGCGTCGATCTCTGGCTGGAAGTGGAAGCTCGCTGCGGGGAGCCCACCGAACAGGCTGATCCACGACACGTCGCCACCCACCAGGACGTTGCCATTCGCATCCACATAGTCGGCTGCCTTCATCGGTGTAAGCAGTGGTGCCAACTCTTCGCCGAGTCCGTGCGTGATGAACGCCTGCTGCACCTCGGCGTCGATCACGGCCGCGCGCGGCAAGGGGTGCACGCCCGCCCCGCGCTCGACGACCACGTTCGTGATGCCCAGGTTCGACAGCACGATCGACAGCGCCATCCCCACGGGCCCCGCGCCGGCGATCACCACCTCTGTTTCCACCACGGGTGCTTCCATCACGGAAATTTTAGTTGTCAGATGGCAACTAAGGTGGTGCCGTGGCACGAAATCCGAAGGAAAAGCTCACCTGGACCGCACCCGGACCCGGCGAGTGGTCGCTCGACCGTTCGCACGTCAACCGGCCCGCGACACCGATCTGCGACATGATCCAAACACGCGGTTGTGGTCGCGGCACGGGGCGCGGCATGAAGGAACTCGGCGCACCGGTCGGCTCGCTCGAATTCCGCACGGTGAACGGCCTCATCTACTCACGCGTCTTCCCCCTCATCGGCGCAAACAAGCCGCCGAAGAAACTGCCACCGCTACCGCTACTCAAACTCGCGACGAAGTTGCACCCGGAAATGCGCCGCCGCGCAAAGACCGCGCAACAAACCATCGACAACCCACCGTGGACCGCGAAGTTGCACGAGTGGCACCGCCCCGGCGGCCTGCGCGACACCTACATCAACCAGAACCTGAAACTGCAGGGCGTCGACCTGTCGTCGATCGACGACGCCGCACTCATCGCACACGCGACCAAGGCCATTGACCACGCCACCCAGTTGTACGAAGACCATCTCTATCTCCACAACTTCGACCTCGGCCCCATCGGCCTGCTGCTCTACGCCACCAACCAGTGGGGCATTCCGACGGCCGACATCTTCCCGCTTCTCGAAGGCGCGTCTCCGTCCACCACTGCCGCATCGCACGAACTCGGCGCCATCCGAAAGTTGGTCATCGCGTCGGGCAAGCAACCGAACAACCTCGCCGACATTCGCAACGTCTCGTCCGAAGCCGCACACGCAATCGATGCATTCCTCGAACGCCGCGGCAATACCATCATCTCGCGCTACGACATCGACGGTCTCACGCTTGGCGAGTCACCCGACGTTCTCTTCACGCGCATCATGGGGGCGCCACTCGACAACGTCGACGAAACCAAACGCGCCGCAGCGGTGCAGCAACGCATCGCCGCCGTCCGTACCCGCGTACCCGAACAACACCTCGCCGAATTCGACAAGCTTCTCGGCGGCGCACGTGAAGCAATGGACTTGCGCGACGAAAACGGCCCCATCACCCTCGAATGGCCCTTCGGCTTGGTGCGCCGCGCTCTTCTCGAAGTCGGTCGTCGCATGCAACAACGTGGCCGCGCGCACAAACCCGAACACGCCCTCGAACTCACCCCCGACGAGGTGAAGACGGCACTTACGAACCCACCCGACGCCGACGAACTCGCGGGTCGGCAACTGTGGCGCAACACGGTCGACGTCGAAGATGCACCACGCAAGCTCGGCACCCCCGAGCCGGTTCCACCGCTCGACATTCTTCCGAAGGCCCTCGCCTACATCGCGGGCTACGTGCAAATGGTCATTTCCGAGGCGGGTCTCGACGGCACGCAGAAGACCAAGGGTCTGAACGGATACGGCGTCGGCGCCGACCCGTACACGGGCATCGCGCGCATCGCCACCACGCCCGAAGGGGCCGTCGAACAACTCGCCCCAGGAGAAATCCTGGTCGTTCCCTGCACGACACCCGCCTACAACTTGGTCGTCGGATTCGCCGGAGCACTGGTCACGGCCGAGGGTGGTCCCCTGAGCCACGCCGCGGTCATCGCCCGAGAACTCGGGCTACCCGCCGTGATCGGTGCTCCGCGCGCGATGCTCGACATCCCCGACGGCGCAACGATCGAAGTCGACCCCGCAAGCGGGTCGGTTCGGGTGCTCTAGGCGCTGCGCTCGGCTTTACTTTCCGCTGCGCTCGGCTGTGTCTTTAGCCTGCGCTGCGCTCGGCTTCGGCATACACCTCGATGCCGCCGCGCGGGCGTTGGGTGAGTGACACCTTCACGTGGTGCGGCTTGACCGTCACCATCACTTCGTTGGCGATCTCGGCGGCCAGCGCCTCGGCAAACACCGGCACGTCGCGGAACCGCCACAGGTAGAGCTTCAGCGACTTCGACTCGATGCACCACTGATTCGGTGCGTACTCGATGACCACGTTCGCCACATCGGGCTGCTGCGTGACCGGGCACACCGAACACAACTCGTCGGTGGTGAACCGCACCTTCGTCACGTGCTGGGGCGCGGGGAACACCTCAACATGGTCGATGGGGTTGCGAACTGTCTGGCCGAGAACCGTGAGTTCAGGTTTGTTGCTTGCCATGCACTTCAGGCTAACGGCGTTACAGCGCGGGTATCAGCGACGCCAGCGACACCAGTGGCCGCGGACCGACGTGTGAAATCACCTCTGCCGCTGCAATGTGGCCGAGGTCGGCGCACGTTTCCAGCGATAGCCCGCGCGTGTAACCGAACAAGAAGCCTGCGGCATACAGGTCTCCGGCACCGGTGGTGTCAATCACTCGTTCAACCGGTTTCGCGGGCACCGTGATGACTTGATCAGAAGTGACCACAATCGAACCATTTTCGCTCCGCGTGATTGCGAGAACCGCGCAATCACGTCGCGCTCGGGCGACGGCGAACTCCAAAGTGTCAGTCTCGTAGAGCGACAGAAGTTCTGCTTCGTTACCGAACAAGACGTCGATCTCGTCGGCGATCAGACTGCGAAAATCTTGACGGTGCCGGTCGACGCAAAAAGAATCACTCAGAGTCAACGATACCTGTCGTCCTGATTCGTGCGCATGATGTGCCGCTATTCGAAACGCATGTTTGGCTTCATCCAGGTCGAAGAGATACCCCTCCAGATAGACAACTGCCGATGCTTTGATCGCATCCACATCAATGTCGCTCGGCAACAACAAACTTGAGATCCCGAGAAACGTATTCATCGTCCGCTGCGCATCCGGCGTTACCACAACCATGCATCGACCCGTAGGCAACGAATCTCCACCGAATGGCCTTACAAACTTCACTCCGATTGCGCGCAGGTCGTGATCGAAAACGTCACCCAAGCCGTCGTCGGCAACCTTGCCGATGTAGGCGGCGCGGCCACCAAAACTCGCGAAACCGGCCATGGTGTTGGCCGCCGACCCACCGCTCATCTGTATCGCACCTTCGAGAGCACCGTAGAGATGCAGCGCCCGCTCGGCATTGATCAAGTTCATTGCACCCTTCTCCATTTGCATGGAGGCGACGAAGGCATCGTCCCGCGAAGCAATGACATCAACCATGGCATTACCAATGCCAATCACGTCGAACGTCACGCCGTCGTCATGGCGCAAATCTCTCGGAGAGAAGGAGGAGTTTGACACGGCACCACCGTAGTTGGGGCATGACGTAGCCAACTAACGTCTCACTGTGCACACCGACGCCGCCGCCCACCTCGCCAGCCCCTATCGCCTGCCGCGCCATATCACGCCCAAGCGCTACGACCTCGAACTCACTCCCGATCTCGCCGCGGCCACGTTCACGGGGGAAGTGGTGGTCACACTGCAGGTGCACGCGCCCGACAACGTCATCGTGCTGAACGCGAAGGAGCTCGGCATCAAGTCGGTACGCGTCGACGGCGCCCCCGCATCGTTCGAACTGCACACCGAATCCGAACGCCTCGTCGTCACGACACCCAACACGTTGCAACCGGGCACAGCGTCGCTCAGCATCAGCTTCACGGGAATCCTGAATGACAAACTGCGCGGCTTCTATCGCTCGACTTACGTCGACGACGCGGGTGTCGAACAGGTCATCGCCACCACGCAGATGCAGTCCACCGACTGCCGCCGCGCGTTCCCCTGTTGGGACGAGCCAGACTTCAAGGCCATCTTCGGCACCACTCTCGTCGTCGACAACAACTTGATGGCCATCTCGAACGGCCCCGAGGTCTCGCGCACACCCGCCGCCATCGCCAACAAGGTCAGCGTCCGCTTCGCCGACACGATCCCCATGTCGACGTACCTCGTCGCCTTCATCGTCGGCCGTCTCGAAGCCACGGCCCCCGTCGACGTGAACGGCACCCCGATGCGCCTCGTCCACGTGCCCGGCAAGGCGCACCTCACCGAGTTCGGCCTGCGTATTGGTGCCTTTTCGCTGAAGTGGTTCGAGGACTACTACGGCATCAAGTACCCGGGCACGAAGGTCGACCTCGTCGCACTGCCCGACTTCGCCGCCGGCGCGATGGAGAACCTCGGTTGCATCACCTTCCGCGAAGTGCTGCTTCTCGTCGACCCCGCCAAGAGCACACAGATGGAACAGCAGCTCGTCGCCGACGTGGTGTCGCACGAAAACGCCCACATGTGGTTCGGTGACCTCGTCACCATGAAATGGTGGAACGGCATCTGGCTGAACGAAGCCTTCGCCACCTTCATGGAGGTCGCCGCCTGCGACGCATTCGCGCCGCAGTGGAAGCGCTGGACATCGTTCGGCCTCGAACGCTCGGCCGCTTTCGAGGTCGACTCGCTGCACAGCACGCGCCCCGTCGAATTCCCCGTGAACTCCCCCGACGACTGCGAGGGCATGTTCGACGTGCTCACGTACCAAAAGGGCGGCTCACTGCTGCGCATGCTCGAGATGTTCCTCGACCAAGACCGCTTCCGCGCCGGCGTCAGTCACTACCTCACCAAGCATTCGTACGCGAACACCGAAACGAACGACCTGTGGGACGCCATCGAGGAAACCGTCAACGCCGACGGCCGCGGCAACGTGCCCGTGCGCGCACTCATGGATTCGTGGATCTGGCAACCCGGCTATCCGCTCGTCAGCGCCGACGTCGAAAACGGCGCACTCGTCCTGCGCCAGAGCCGTTTCGCCTTCGACGAAACCAACGACCCCACGGTGTGGCTGGTGCCCGTGCACCTGCGCAACGGCAACAACGAAACCAAGGTGCTGCTCGACAAGCCCGCGGCTCGCATCACCCTCGCCGACCCCAATGCACCGATCGTCGTGAACGCTGGCGGCCACGGCTACTACCGCGTCGCGTATTCACCCGCATTGCTCGCGCGTCTGAACGCCACCACCATCGCCGCCATGTCGACGATCGAGCGTTACAACCTCGTCGACGACGCATGGAACGCCGTGGTCGCGGGCCGCCTCGGCACACCCGATTTCCTGAACTTCCTGAACGGCTTTGCCGCCGAACGCGAACTCGCCGTGTGGCAGGCCGTCGCAATCGGCCTGCGCGGCTGCGAACGACTTCTGCCCGGTCACCAACAGCATTTGCTGCAGCGCCGCATCGCAGCACTCGTCGCACCCGCACTCGCCGATCTCACCTGGTATCCCAAGACCGGCGAAGACGACCTCACCGGAAAACTGCGCGGCCTTCTCATCGTCCTCCTCGCCTGCGATGCCGGTGACCACGATGCACAACAAACCGCACGCACGTTCCACGCCGCGGCCGAAGCCGGACAGGACGTTCACCCCGAGGTCGTCGCCGCAGCAACCACGGTCGTCGCCTCCACCGGTGGCGAGACCGAGTTCAACCGTTTCGTTGAGAAGTTCAAGACCGCTGAGTCACCACAGGACCAGATGCGCGCGCTCTACGCTCTCGCCGACTTCCAATCTGCCGACCTCATCGAACGCGCGTGCGCCTTTGCCTTCTCGGGTGAAGTGAAAACGCAGAACGCGCCGTTCCTTCTCAACCGACTCATCGCCAACCGCGAGTTCGGCCCCGTCGCCTGGCGCGTCGTGCGCCAACGCTGGACCGAGGCCAACGAGAAGTTCCCCGTCAACACCATCGTCCGCATGGTCGACAC
>JBEAPO010000057.1:0-7652 GCA_041164425.1 Actinomycetota bacterium | reverse complement strand
TTTCGATTTCTCATCGAATTCGATCGTGCTCGTCGAGATCATCTCCGCGGCGCCCCTGATGACCGTGAGAGGTGTCCTGAGCTCGTGGCTCACCATCGCTCCAAACTGGATCTCACGAATGATCCGATCACTGAGACCCGCGGTCATCTCGTTGAAGGCCCTTGCAATAACGGCAAGATCGGGCTCGCGCGGCTCGGTGACACGGCGCGTCAGGTCTCCCGCCGAGATGTCTGATGCTGCGACACCGATTGCGCGGAGTGGCTCCATGACGCGGCGTGACAATCGGCGACCCAATCCCCCGCCTGCGATTGAAGCGACGACAACTCCCAACGAGAGCGCATTGCGTAGGACTCCAAGAGTGTCGCGAAGCTCTGTCATGGGGAGGAGGGCAACGAACCATGCATCTACGTCGGACTCATACTGCGCACCGACGACGATCCGCGGTTCATCGCGGAGAACTATGCGCTGTTGGACGACCTGCCCGGAGGCAAGCGAATCGACGAAACCCGGGGGAATGTCCTCTTGAGAAATGCCGACACCGGAGGCAAAGGACTCCCCGTCTACGGTCAGAAGGGCCAACGAACCGGGCAGGGTTCGCGTCGCCTTGACAACCGCCTCGATCCCCGTGAGACCGCCGGACAGAGCCGTACCAGCGGTTCGCGCAGCGGCGACTGCCTGGGTAACCGCCGTCGACTCACGTTGAGAGATCAGGTAAGAACGTCCAACGAAGTACGTCAAACATGAGGCTGCGACAGACACGGTGAAGGCAGCCAGCACTCCGGCGACGGTCCCTTTTGCGCGAAGTGATGGCTGCATGCGCAACGAGATCAGCCGACCTGTACCTGGAACCCAACACCGCGCACGGTGGAAATGAAGTCGGCAACACCACGTTCAGCGAGCTTGCGTCTCAACCGGTAGATCTGCATGTCCACCAACCGCGAGTCCCCGAGGTAGTCGTAACCCCAGACGCTCTCCAACAGTTCCATCTTAGAGACTGTGTTGGGAGCACTTGACATCAGTGCCGCCAGGATCGCGAACTCCGTACGTGTGAGGTCGAGCACAGTTCCATCAACTTCACACAGATGACGATAAGGCGTCACGGTAACTCTGCCCGCGACAAACGATGTCGCGGGCGCATCTGGAGCGCGGTCGACACGTCTCATCAGCGCACGGATTCTCGCGACCAACTCTTTCGGAGCAATCGGCTTCGAGAGAAAGTCGTCGGCGCCCGACTCGAGACCTGCAACGACATCGTACGAATCTCCGAACGCGGTCAGAATGACGATCGGAACCGACGACAACTTGCGTAGCTCGCGGACCAGATCGATTCCATTGCAATCGGGTAGTCGAAGATCAACAATTGCGAGGTCGACGGCCGTGTCGGCGAGAATTCGAATTGCCTCAGAGCCGACTCCGGCTTCGACAACGTCAAAGCCGCCATCCTCGAGCGCCGATTTGATGACCGTTCTAATGTCGTGGTCATCTTCGACGAAAAGTATCTGCATACCCGTCAAGTATTGCCGAGTCCTCACTTACACCCTGTGTAATCCATCATTTTCAAGTTCTTGTGACCGAGCCGTTACAGAGTGTGACTCGACGTCAATGGTTGCCGCGCGATGCAATCTGCACACTGGGTACATGACAAAACTTCGAGATGGAATCACAGTCGCCATTCCTGCACACAATGAGGCGTCGACGATCGGTTCGGTCGTCGAGCGACTTCGCTCATATCTTGAGTCGACCTCCGAATGGGTCGCTGAAATCTTGGTGGTCGACGACCGCAGCACCGACGACACCGCAGCCGTCGCCATCAGTGCAGGCGCCAGTGTCGTGCGCACCAACGACGTCTGCAGTACTTCGAGTGGCAGTGCAGGAAAGGGAGACGCCATTTGGGCAGCCGTCCATCAGTGCGATACGAATCTGATCGGCTTCATCGACGCCGATCTCGATGAGTTGGACCCGGAAAAGTACATGGAGCTTTTTCGCCACTTGCGCGACAATCCAGACGTTCAACTGACAAAGGGCACCCTCACGCGCGTTCGTGACGGACAACCGAGTGGCCCCGGGCGAGTCACTGCCTTGACGGCCAAACCTCTACTGTCGCTCTTGCGACCCGACATGTCGTCCCTACGTGATCCGCTGTCGGGACTTTTTGCGACAAGAACCGAGTCGATCGGCGCACTTTGGCTCGACTGCGATTACGGAGTGGATGTCGGTGTCGTATTGGATATCGCCGATCGATACGGACCAGAGGCGGTCGTCGAGATAGAGATCGGTCGAATTGCTCACCGGCGTCGACCGCTCGACCAACTTTCGCTGACAGCAGAGCAGGTTGCACGCGCGATCATTGCCCGGTCATACGAATCACGGATTCCTTCGGACGATCTGTTGCGACGTCGCCCACCAGCTTTGGCTGCCCGGCGGCGTGCAAATTTTCTGCACCTGCGTCACAGGCAGCGTCTGCAGGCAATTTGATGCCGATCTGACTCAGACGGGGATTCTGTCGAGCAGGCCACGATCAAGAACGGCTGCAATCGCGCGATCCAGGCCCACAATCGCCATCTGACGGTCACGTTCACTGGACGGAACGAAGGCCCCTGCAATCAGGATGTTGAAATTCATAATGAACAGCAGCCCGACGTCGTAGTCGTCGCGGATCTGGTCAGCCGAATAGCCACGAACGCCGTTCTCCTCCATCTTGACGCGGTAGTACTCGAGGTAGTCGTCCTCGATGGCCCGACGTACCTCGACGTCAAGGCTCGATGCGGCCAACCATGCCAAGTCCTGTAGTGGATTCGAGATCATCATGTTCTGCCAGTCGATCATGATGACTGGCAGCGAGTCGGGTCGGCCGTTGCCGAACATCGCGTTGTCCATCTTCACGTCGCCGTGAATGAAGGTCATCTTGCGATTCCCCATCTGCTTCATGAGCTTCTTCAGGCCGGCTACGTACCGGGGCATGACCTCGAGCAGTTCCTGCGGAAAACGATCCGGGAAGTTCTTGATCGCCTGCTCCCACGTGCCGAAGAATCCGGGCGTGAAGCCCTCGACGTACTCGTCGGAATCGATCGTCATCATGTGGCCGAAGTCGTTCTGCCAGTTGTCGTAGAAGCGCGCGTGCAGCGGCGCGATGGCGTCGATGACCATCTTCACCTGGTTGAGGGTGACACCCCGAACCTGGTCGCCGACGTCGTAGCCCACAAGATCCTCGATCACGACCGCATTGCCCCCGGTGACCGGGTCCATCTGCGCGAAGTAGCACTTTGTCATCGGCATGCGCACTTCTTTTGCGACCTCGTTGAAGAACAGAACCTCGCGCTCGTACATCTTCGTGTTGTTCGCGATCTGGCGGTTCTCCGCGTTCTTGTGCGCGAACTTGATCACCAAAGTCGCCGGCCCCGCATTCGGCGAGCTGTAACTGAGAAACACGCGTACCACTTCACCCAATACGCCAAGGACCTCACCCACAGGCTTCACCTCGAACGACACGACACTCACACCGTCCGCAAGGTCACCACCCGCACGTATCAGACCCTCGAGCCAGTCCTTCGTCAGTTGCTCGGGACGAACCGGAAATGCCGACGTTGCCATGTAATCCTCCATTACCTCGCAGTACCTGTCGCCATTCTTATCCCATCGGAACACACCACTTTTCCGGCGTCACCCGCCCTGATTCACCGTGACGATCGTGCCGGGAATCGCCAGCCGCACGGTATGGCACCGTATGGACGTGGTAACTAGTTTTCGAGCGTGTTCGCATCCCCTCGCACTCAACGCGTGCTCATCGTTTCTCACCTTGCCTCGACGTGGTTCCTCGTCGGGCTGATGTGGACGATCCACTTCATTCACTACGCACTTTTCCCGAAAGTTGGTGGTGACGAGTTCGCCGCATTCGAGAACGCTCACGTCGACCGCATCGGCAACCTGTTGTTGTTACCGTGGCTGACGGAAGGTGTCACCCTGCTCGGACTGCTCGGGCTCGCCTTCATCGGCACGCGTCGCGACTTGCGCATGCCCACCCTGGTGAATGCAGCGGCTATGGGAGTTGTGCTGGCGATCAGCGGCCTCTGGTCGGCACCCGCCCACGGCGATCTGATGAAAGGGTTCGACCAGGACGTCTTCGATCGCCTGATGGCCGCCGATCTCGTGCGCACGATCGCATGGACGGTGTCTGGTGCCTGCGCCATATGGACTCTCGTGCGACTCTGGCACCGACCCAATCCTGGAGGTGCGTCATGATTCTCGAAACCTGGGGAGCCACGGCCGAAGAGCACGCTTCACCCGTCGTCGGTGACGACCTGTGTCCGAGCGCTCGCATCGTTGCGACGCGCTGCGTCACAATCGCCGCACCACCCGAGGACGTGTTCCCCTGGTTGCGCCAGATGGGCTTTGGCCGTGCGGGCTGGTACAGCTACGACTGGATCGACAACCTCGGCCGCAAAAGCGCAACCGCCATAGAGCCGCACTGGCAGACGCTCGCCTCGGGTGGAGTTTTTCCCGGCGGGCCCGCCGACTTCGACGCCGTGATCGTCGACCCACCCCGGGCCCTCGTGATGCGGCTCGCGCAGAAGGGCCGTGCCACCAAGTCGACGAACTTCGTGCTCGCCTACGAACTACGCGACTGCCCCGAGGGCACGCGCCTCGTCACCCGCATGCGGGCGCGCATCGATGCATTCGGCGGCCCGATCATCGAGAAACTTCTCCTCGCACCGGGCGACGGCATCATGCTGCGACGTCAGTTGCTCAACGTTGCGAAACGTGCCGAAGCCGCGCGGTCAATCGCCGACAATCACTGACCTGGCGACCCCACGTAGGCCAGCCACAGGTCTTCCGACCAGTGCGAACGCAGCTCCGCGGTCACGAAATCGCTCGTCCACTGCACCATCTCGAAGAACGGAAAGTCGACGGACATCACTTCGGTGAATGCCATTCCATCGAGCAACAGCGCCGCGTCATCGATACCCATCAACACGGATTCACCTTCAGCCAGCCCGCTCAGGCGCATCTGCAGATCGACGATGGCCTCCGCATCCCACCGACTGACCATGTTCCCTTCCATCAACTGGTCGGTCATGATTCCGAGAATCTCGAACAAAGCCGACACCGCATCGGCCTCGAAGACGATCTCACGTGGCTCGATCACGGCAGCGTGTAAGAGTTCTCGAGTTCGTCCTGCAGAACCACCGCAACACGATCGGTTGTATCGACGACCAGTTCCTCGTCGAGGATTCTCATCCGATACGACCAACCTTCTGGCAACTGGAGTCGCGCGCCGAGACTGTCGAGGTCGGCCATCCCCAGATTCGGGTCGACGCCCACACACATCGCCTGCATCACGTATGCCCTGCCCGACGTATCGATCAATTCGTACACCTTCGATCCCGCATCCCAGAAGAACGTCGCCCCTCTGTTCACGTGACGTTCCGTATATGGCCGTGCCACCGGGTCGTTGCCCAGGTCGACAACCGCAATACGCCGCATCGTGATGCCACCGAAGTCGCGGAACACCGGATCGACGACGGCAACCTTCGTTCCCAAACCGTCAAGCAGCCAGTACCGCGGCCCGTTCAACTTCACAAACCCCGCACCCAGTTCGCCTGCAATCACAGCCGGGTCGAGCGTCTGCCAGAGTTCCTGCGGGCAGTCGTTCAGCATCTGCGTTCCGTACACCTCGGCCTGCAGACCATCGTCGCGCAAATACACGGCGAGCACTTCTCCGTATCGCACGCCGCGCATGTCGGAAACGAGACGCTGCGGAACTTGGGAACCGGCCATTCAGCGAGAGTACTCGCGCAACGAAGCGATCTCGCGCGAGAGGTCGGGGCCGATACCCGTGCGGATGTCGAACCCTTCGACATGGACTCGCCGCGCACCGAGCTCGCGTGCAGCGTTCGACATGTCGCGCACCATTGCCTCTGGTCCGCACATCACGACGTGGGCACCGCGCAACCCGCCGGCACCGAAGATTTCCAGCAGATCCTCGGAACGCAGGCGATTACCTTCCTTGGACACGTGCAGATGAAGCACGACACGGCCCGCACTGGCGGCGGCCGTCAACTCGGATAGACCTGCAGTATCATCGCGCGATCTGACCGCGTAGAAGAGGTGCGGTACGACATCGCCGTCGCGCAGCAATCGAACGGCACCGAGGAAAGGCGTGATTCCGACGCCACCCGCAACCCACACCGTTGTGCGTGGTCGTGGCGGAAGCGGCCTCAACTTGCCGTACGGACCCTCGACACGCACCGGATCACCGACCACCAACCGATCACCGATGCGATCGCTCCAGTCGCCGAGGTTCTTCACGTGGACGCGCAGCGAAGGATCGTCCGGTGCCGATGCGATGGTGAACGGGTGCGGCTCGGTCGCGGAACGCGAACCGAACCTGAAGAACGCGAACTGACCGGCCGAATGACGCAGAGCGGCGCCGACGGGCGTCATGTCGAAAGTGGTGATCGTTCCGGATCGGCTGATCGATTCGATCCTGTACCTGTGACCACGACGGATGCCGTCACGCCACACGACGCGCCACAACCACGCACCAATGCCCAGCACCATGACCGCCTGGAACCACCTCCCCCACGCACTGTCATTCGCATAAGGCTTGGTCGCAGTGTGAAAATGCCAACACGCGAACAGGTACGGCACGATCAGGAGCTTGTGCAACTGGCGCCACCAGCGATACGGCACCCACCGTATGAGGCTGACGGCAACGAGAACGTAGAGAATCGTCTCGCCGGTTCCCGCGAGTTCCTCCGCGGCCTCGGCCACGGATTTCGAGGCTCCCCTGATTCCCTTCACGTCATCGACGTTCTGGATATGGAGCCACATCGCCGCAACCGCCAACGCACCGAACCATCGGTGCCACCGGTACATGCGGTCGAGGCCCCCGAAGAACGGTTCGAGCAACCTCACACGGGTGGCCAAGACGAAGCTGAACGCCATCAAAAGGATCGACACCGACCCGATGTACAGCGCGAATACCACATTGCCCTCGCGGCCGATCGCGTCGTCGAACGCGTACCAGCCCACCACACTCGCACCGATCATCACAATCGGCCCGACCCAATGCGCACCCGGATGCGGCGTGTCTGGACGAACCGGCATCCTCAGCCGCCAGTCGCCGCGCCGACCGCACAGCACCCGCACAACTTGTTTCGGGTCGAAACGCACCACGCACTCAACGTAGTGCGCGACCTCCGGCAAGTGGGTTGTCGTCTTACGCACGAACTGAGCGGTGATCCGACCGCCTGTTTTGTCGAGACGGCAGCGCCCCCGGCAGGGATCGAACCTGCGACCTGCGGTTTAGGAAACCGTTGCTCTATCCACTGAGCTACGGAGGCGGGGATGGTGCGAGATGTGGTGCGGAATTCACCACCACACGTCGCGTCTCCTAGATAGAGGTTACTGGAGGGCGCTCAGAGAAAAGTCGAGCATCAGTCGGAAATTCTCTGCACACGAAAACCAACCGCAGGTCCCGAAACGAATTTCGGTGCGCCTATCGCACCTTCGAGGAAACGCCACGGATCAGGTAGCGCTTCATCGTCTTCAAGTCCCAGGAACTGACTGAAAAGACCCGCGTCACCCATCACTTCATCACATGAAATACCAAAAGTATTTATCTGATATCTGCCTCTTGAGAATTGCCGACC
>JBEAPO010000056.1:0-4417 GCA_041164425.1 Actinomycetota bacterium | reverse complement strand
TTGGCGAGCAAACATGCTGGCCAACCCTATGGTCACGGTGAAATTCGGTGAGGTCGCTCGTCGCGGTCGTGCACGGCTCGTCACCGATCCCGAGGAGCGTCGTCGCATCGGGGACGTGATGGGAGCGAAGTACGACTGGTCGGGTGACGAAGAAATCGGACTCACCCGTGACGCGTGGGTGTATGAATGTCCGGTGCTCGTCGTGTCGTTCGACGAGGTCTGATCAGGAGAAATACGTGATCGCAGGAGCCGGGCGCTCGCGATCGGGGAGCGTGCGCGTCGGCCAGCCAAGGTAGATGATCGCCGTCACGTGCGTGCCCGACTCCCACCCGCAGTGGCGCGCGACGTCGTCGTTCGCACCCTTCGGGCAGCTCGACCAGAAGCTTCCGAGTCCCATGGCAGTTGCTCCGAGCAAGAGGTTTTGGATGCCGGCGGCAACTGCATCGCGGTTTTCCTCGGTTTGTAATTCGCTTTCGCCAGGAGCAGTGCCGACCACGATGATCACCGGTGCGCGCAGATATTTGGTGCGCGTCTTTTCGACCTTGTTCTCTGCATCCCCACGACGCTTCATCGCTTCGGCCGCGACCTCGCCAAGCCCGCGACGGGACTCGCCGGTGAAGACGCCGAATCGCCACGGCCAGGTCTGTTGGTGATTCGGTGCCCAGGCAGCTGCCTCGCACAGTTTCTCGACCAACGTTGGTTCGACTTCGCGCGTCTGGTCCATCACGAGTTGCGTGCGTCGTGAGATGACGAGGGAGAGGAAGTCGTCGAAGGTCATGACTAGTTCTTGTGCAGTGCGGCGTTGAGGCCGCCCCACGAGCCTTCGCGTTGCACGACCTCGACCGCGCCGGTCTGGCTGTTGCGGCGGAAGAGCAGACCGTTCGCGCCCGAGAGTTCACGCGCCTTGACGATCGTTCCGTCGGGGAGTTTTACTTGCGTGCCCGCGGTGACGTACAAACCTGCTTCGATGATGCAGTCGTTGCCGAGTGAGATACCGAGTCCGCTGTTGGCACCGAGCAGGCAGCGTTCGCCGACGGAGACGACTTCCTTTCCACCACCAGAGAGCGTGCCCATGATGCTCGCGCCACCGCCGATGTCGGAGCCGTTGCCGACGACAACGCCTGCAGAGATGCGGCCCTCAACCATTGAGGTGCCGAGGGTGCCGGCGTTGAAGTTGCAGAAGCCCTCGTGCATCACGGTCGTGCCGCTTGCGAGATGTGCACCGAGGCGCACGCGGCTCGCATCTGCGATGCGCACGCCACTCGGCACGACGTAATCGGTCATGCGCGGGAACTTGTCGACGCCATGCACGACGAGGTGCTCGCCCTGGCGCAGTTGGTTGTAGCGCACGTCATCGAGCTGGTTGAGCGCGACCGGGCCGAGTGAGGTCCACGCGACGTTGGCGAGAAGGCCGAAGGCGCCGTCGAGATTCACGCTGCGGGGCACGGCGAGGCGGTGTGAGAGCAGGTGCAGGCGCAGGTACACATCCGTTGCAGAGGTCGGAGCAGCCTCGGTGTCGACCACGATCGACACCGGCGTGATCACGACGCCACGACGCTCGTCGGTGACGCTCTTTGATTCGACCGGTGTGCCCGCAGGGACTGCGTCGCCCCAACCGAGGTGGCGATAGAAGGTGTCGAGCGTGGTGCCGTCTGCGGCGATGGTCGCAAGACCCACGCCCCATGCGTGTCGTGCCATGACTAGTTGGCCTCCGGTCGAAGGGTGGGGAACAAGATGACGTCCTTGATCGATCCCGACTGGCTCAGCAACATCACGAGGCGGTCGATGCCGATGCCGAGACCAGCGGTTGGCGGCATTCCATATTCCATGGCGCGCAGATAGTCCTCGTCCACGGTACCTGCGCCGAGATCGCCGGCTTCCTTGGCTTTCTGTTCGTCTTCGAAGCGTTTGCGCTGCTCAATCGGATCGTTCAACTCGGTGTAACCGTTGGCGAGTTCGCGGGCCCCGATGTAGAGCTCGAAGCGCTCGGTGAGGTGCGGATCGTTGCGGTCGGTGCGCGCGAGCGGGGAGATCTCGACCGGGTGGTGTGTGACGAAGGTCGGGTGGTGGAGGTTCTTCTCGGCAAGTTCGGCGAAGATCTCCTCGATGATGCGACCGGATCCCCAGTGCTTCTCCCACTTCACCGAGTGCTTATCGGCGACCTTGCGAACGTCGTCAACGGGTTGCGAGGGGTGCAGCGTCACGCCGGTGGCCTCGCTTGCGAGATCGATCATGCGCACGCGCTTCCACGGGGTGGCGAGGTCGAACTCTTCGCCGTTGATCACCACCACGCTCGTGCCGAGTGCATCTCGTGCCGAGTTCGTGATCAACGTCTCGGTGAGGGCCATGGTCTCGGTGTAGTCACCGAAGGCCTGGTAGCTCTCCATCATCGTGAACTCGGGGTTGTGTCGAGTCGAGATGCCCTCGTTGCGGAACACGCGACCGATCTCGTACACGCGCTCCATGCCACCGACGATGAGTCGCTTCAAGTGCAACTCGAGAGCGATGCGGAGATACAGCTGCATGTCGAGAGCGTTGTGGTGGGTGATGAAGGGTCGCGCGTGTGCGCCACCGGCCTCCATGTGCAGCACCGGGGTCTCGACTTCGATGAAGCCTTGACCAGCGAGCGTCCGGCGGAAGCTCGAGATGGTGGCGTGGCGAATCTCGAAGGTGCGGCGCGCCTCTTCGTTGATGATGAGGTCCGCATACCGCTGGCGATAGCGCGTGTCGACATCGGTGATGCCGTGCCATTTGTCGGGGAGCGGGCGCACGGCCTTGGCGAGCAGTTGTGCGCTCGACACCTTCACCGACAACTCTCCCTTGCGGGTCGTCATCACGGTGCCGGTCACGCCGACCCAGTCACCTAGGTTGAAGGCGTTGATCGCGTCGAAGACGTCGTCGCCGACGACGGACTTGGAGACGAACAGCTGGATGTCATCCGAGCGGTCGCGCAGCGTGCAGAAGATGAGCTTGCCCTGGTCGCGCTTGAGCATGATGCGGCCCGCGACGGTCACCTCGTCGGTGGTCTCGGTGCCGGGTTCGAGTGCGCCGTGGCTGGCGCGGATCTCGCCGAGTTGGTGGGTGCGATCGAAGCGGTACGGATAGGGGTTGACGCCCGATTCCCGCATGGACTCAATTGCGGCGATGCGGCGCTGGCGCTCGGCCTCGAGGCCCCCTGAGGAGTGGTCCTCAGAATTGGGGTCGACGGGCACTTCGTTCACGCAGACAAACTAGTCGCGAGCGCCCGTAGGGGCTTACTCGATAACGACGAGGACGTCGCCGGAGCCGACGGTGTCGCCCTGCTTGACGTTCACCTTGGCGACCTTGCCGGCCTTGTCGGCGGCGATCTGATTTTCCATCTTCATCGCCTCGAGCACGACGACCGAGTCGCCGACCGCCACAGTCTGGCCGACCTCGACGTTGACCTTGACAATCGTGCCCTGCATCGGCGCGGCGACCTCGCCCGAACCGCCACCTGAACCCGAGGATCCACCAGCGCGGGCCGGCTTCTTGGACTTCTTTGCCACCACGCCGGTCGTCTCTGGGACCCACATCTTCACGTCGAAGCGCTTGCCGTTGACCTCGACCGTCGTCGAACGCTCGACCAAACCGTCTTCAGGCGCCTCACCCGATCCTGCGCTCGACGTCAAGTTCGACAGGTCGAGGGTCTCTTCGACCCACTTCGTCGAGTGCGTGACGGCGGCGAAGTCGGGATGCGCGAGGATCGCGCGGTCTGCAGGAATCGTCGTGTGCACACCCTCGACCACCATCTCATCGAGTGCACGGATCGTGCGCGCGATCGCGGTTTCGCGATCCTTGCCCCACACGATCAACTTGCCGACGAGGTTGTCGTAGTACTGACTCACCGTGTCGCCGGCTTCGTAACCACCGTCGAAGCGCGTGCCGAAACCATCGGGAGTGGTGAGCTTCATGATGGTGCCAGGCGAGGGGAGGAACTTACCACCCGCGGGATTCTCCGCGTTGATGCGCACCTCGATGCCGTGACCGTCACGTCGCGCAGCGACTTCCTTCTGTGTCATCGGCAATTCTTCGCCCGAGGCGACGCGAATCTGCCACTCGACCAAGTCGATGCCGGTGATCACCTCGGTGACGGGGTGCTCGACCTGCAGGCGAGTGTTCATCTCGAGGAAGAAGAAGTCGTTGTCCTGATAGATGAACTCGACCGTGCCGGCGTTGTAGTAGCCGACAGCCTTGGCTGCTTTGACCGCCGCCTCGCCCATCTTGTCCTCGAGGCCCTTCGGCAGTCCCGGAGCGGGAGCTTCCTCGATCAGCTTTTGGTGACGACGCTGTGCAGAGCAGTCGCGGGTAGAGACCCACACGACGTTGCCGTGCTTGTCGCCGACGAGCTGTACTTCGATGTGTCGTGGCCAGGTGAGGTAGCGCTCGACGTAGATCT
>JBEAPO010000055.1:0-2870 GCA_041164425.1 Actinomycetota bacterium | reverse complement strand
CTGCAGCAGGTGTGGTGGCGACTCGATGCTGCCCTCGACAACGAAATCGTTTACTGGTCGGCAGCCCTCGGCGCTGCCGAGGCGGTGATGGCAGGAACAACAACGATCATCGACCATCACGAATCTCCAATGTCCATCGAAGGCTCGCTCGACGCGATCGCCAACGGTTGCGCACTCGTCGGAGTCCGCGTCATTCCCAGCTACGGGGTCACGGATCGCTGGTCCGACAACGGTCGTCTCGTCGAAGTTGCCCGGAGCGACAAGATGTCCGATGGAGCCCGCCGTGGTCTCGATGAATGCGAGCGCTTCATCGGGTCCGGACGGCCGGGAATGGTCGGTATCCATGCGTCGTTCACGTGCAGCGACGAAACCTTGGCCGCGGCAGCCGACCTGGCCCACCGACTCGGCGTCGGTGTCCACGTTCACGTGGCCGAAGGACCCGATGATTCCGATGCCGCCGCGCGTCTGGGAAAACTCGCACGAGACAACTGGCTCCTCGTCCACTGTGTCGGCCTGCGCGAGTTCCTACCGGGAACGATCGTGCACAACCCACGGTCCAACATGAACAATTCGGTCGGCTACGCGAATCCCAGTCGCTTCTCCAACAGGATCGCACTCGGCACCGACGGAATCGGGGCCGACATGACCGAAGAGTTCCGTCTTGCCTACGTCGCAGGACGCAACCACCACATCGATTTCTCACCGGACACGGCGTGGAACTGGCTGTCGAATGGTTCGGCCCTCGCACCCGAGTCGCACAACGACTCCGTGGTTTGGAACTACGACCACATGGACAGCCCATGGCACCTCGCCTTCACCACGGGGACACGTCCCGTCGAGGTGACGATCGACGGCGAAACGGTCATAGAGAATTCGCGCCCCGTCACATTTGATCTCGAAGAAATCCGTCGCAAGGCGGCCGAACAATCTCGACGTCTCCATGAAAGGCTTGCTGCATGAGCACATCGACACCCGCACCGGTCGCGTTGTACCTACAAGACGCGCACCGCATTCGCGAAGGCATGGAGTTCGTCAAGTACGCCGAACAAAAAGGCTTCGCGGCGGTGTGGCAGGCAGAGAGCCGCCTCGTGCGCGAGGCAACCGTCCCGATGGCCGCGTTCGCGTCGGTAACCGACCGCATAAAAGTCGGAAGTGGTGTCGTCGACTGCTGGAGCCGCAATCCCGCGCGTCTCGCTGCCACGTTCTCGACTCTCGATGACCTTGCGCCTGGTCGGGTCATCCTGGGAATCGGTGCGTGGTGGGACCCCCTCGCCCAGAAAGTCGGGATCTCCCGTGAAAAACCCTTGCGTGCGATGCGCGAGATCGTCACGGCCGTACGCGGACTTCTTGCCAACGAGCGCGTGACATTTCACGGCGATTTCGTGCATCTCGACGGCGTGGAACTCGACTACGTCTATCAAGAGCGCCGACCCAAGGATGTTCCGATCTACATCGGGGCCACGGGATTGCAGATGATGGAGTTGACCGGCGAGATCGCCGACGGCGCGGTTCTCAATTATCTGGTGTCACCCGACTACAACCAACAGGCGATCGAGGCTCTCGAGCGTGGCGCGGCCAAGTCGGGACGCACGCTCGCCGACATCGATCGTCCACAACTCGTGGTGTGCAGTGTTCATGAGGACCGCAAGACGGCCCTCGACATGGCTCGCCTGATGGTCACGCAATATTTGGGCCAGCAACCACACATCATGAAGGCCTCCGGGGTGCCCCAGAGTCTCCTCGACAAGGTCGGCGAGGTGCTCACATGGCCCGCAACCCATGAGCAGGTTGTTGCGGCCTCGAAGCTCGTCCCCGACGAGATCGTGCAGATGCTGACCGCAAGCGGAACTCCTGACGATGCGCGCCGTCAGGTCGCTCACTACATGCGCAACGGTTGCACGTGCCCGATTCTCTACCCACTCGGCGACGTAAAAGCGATGATCGACGCCTTCAGCGGCTGGAGCCCGGAATGACCGTCCATATGCCCGTGTCGCTCGACGAGGCAGTCGATCTTCTCGTTGCCAATCCCGGTGCGCGTCTTCTCACCGGTGGCACCGACACCATGGTCGAAGTCAACTTCAATCGCCTGAAACCCACCACTGTGATCGGACTGCGCAAGATCGCCGCCCTGCGCGAATTCTCGATCTCGTCCGAAATCATCGAGATCGGCGCAGGTGTGCCGTACGCGCGCATGGAGAGCGGACCCCTCGCCGAGGCACTCCCGGCATTGGCAGCTGCCGCACGAACCGTCGGGTCTCCGCAGATCCGAGCGGCGGGAACCCTCGGCGGAAACCTCGGGACGTGCTCCCCGGCCGGCGACGGGCTCCCCGTACTCGCCGCCCTCGACGCATCGATCAATTTGCGTTCTCCCAAGGGCCGTCGGATCGTTCCCTTCGCCGACTTCATGGTCGGCGTCAAACGCAACGCCCGATCAGCCGATGAAATAATCGAATCCGTCACGATTGTTCCCACCAGCGGTTTCCAGGACTACGCCAAGGTTGGCGTACGCAACGCAATGGTGATTTCGGTGGCGAGTGTCTGTTTCGTCCACGACCGGAAGTCATCGAGCGTTCGGGTGGCTCTTGGTGCGGTCGGGCCCACCATCATTCGCCCGCGGGATGCCGAGGCATGGCTGGCCCAACGTGTCGACGCATCGGCCGAACTCCCCGCCGACGATGCGATCGCCAGCGAATTCGCCCGCAGGGTCGCCGCCGAGGCGCGACCGATAGATGACCATCGTTCGACTGCTGCCTACCGACGGCACGCCATCGAAACACTCACCCGCCGCCTCTACCTTCGGAGCACGAAATGAGCGACACCACCGGTTTCTACGAGCTCGTCGTCAACGGGCAGCGTCGAGAGGTTCGCGA
>JBEAPO010000054.1:0-20642 GCA_041164425.1 Actinomycetota bacterium | reverse complement strand
CGCTTGGCGAGAGCCGCGCGCACTTGCCCGAGCACCTTGGTTTCGGTCTCGGCGGCCTCGCGTTCGGCGAGGGTTTCGCCGACGCACACGATCGGCGTCATTCCAGCCTTCAGGACCGCAGTCACTTTGTTCGCGACGACCTCATCGGTCTCGCCGAACAACTCGCGTCGTTCGCTGTGACCGACGATCACGTACCTCACGGACAATTTGCCGAGCATCGCAGCGGAGACTTCTCCGGTGAACGCTCCCTTTTCTTCGTGGTGGCAATGTTGAGCACCGAGGATAAACCGCAATTCATCGGCCTCTATGAGTGTTTGAACGCTACGGATGTCGGTGAACGGTGGATGGATCGACACGTCGGTCGCTTCGAAATCCTCCTTCACCACGAGATAGTTCAGTTTCTGCACGAGCTGAATCGCCTCAAAGTGGTTCAGGTGCATTTTCCAATTCCCGCTGATCAGCGGCTTTCGGATGTCACTTGGCATTTGGTGCTCCCCTCAGTGCAGCAAGACCCGGAAGATCACCGAACTCGAGGAACTCGAGAGAGGCCCCACCGCCCGTGGAAACGTGGTCGACGTCATCGTCGAGTCGGAATTGTGCGAGAGCCGCTGCGCTGTCACCCCCACCAACGACCGTGAACGCCTTCGTGTCCGCAACCGCCTGGGCAAGCGTCTTGGTGCCGTTCGCAAACCGCGGATCTTCGAACATCCCCATCGGACCGTTCCAGAAGACCGTTCTCGCTTCCATGACCACGTCACTGAACGCGGCCGCGGTCCCCGGCCCGATGTCCAGACCTCTGGCGCCCTCGGGCAGGCGGACGCCGAACGTCGCGTAATTGCCGTTCGCGTCGAGACCGACGATGTCCTCGGGAAGATGAATTGGTTTGGAACCTTCGAGCAATCTGCGGCAGAAGGCGACCTGATCGAGTTCGCAGATCGAATCGCCCACGGGCATCCCCCGAGCGGCGAGGAACGTGAAGCACATACCGCCACCGATCACCAAAGCATCGACCACCTGCAACAGCGCCTCGATGACTCCCAATTTGTCGCTGACCTTCGCGCCACCCAGCACCGCGACAAAAGGACGCTTCGGCTGGTCTCGAAGGCCGCCGAGAACTTCGACCTCCTTTTGCAACAACCGGCCAGCCGCAGATCGCAGCGTCCTCGGCGGACCAACGACGGATGCATGTGCGCGATGCGCGGCACCGAAGGCATCATCGACGTACGCGTCGAAGCCGGCAACCAGTTGGGCAACAAAGTCTGCGTTGTTCGCTTCTTCACCCGGATTGAAGCGAAGGTTTTCGAGCAGTTCGACTCCGGGCGCCAACTCGGCGAGTCGGCGGCGCACAGGTTCCATCGCGTATTTCGGCGTCGGCTTGCCCTTCGGACGGCCCAGATGGCTTGCGCACACAACGGTCGCCCCACGAGATGTAAGCCATTCGATCGTCGGAAGTGCGGCACGGATTCGGAAATCATCCGTGATCATGCGCGCATCGTCTGGGCCCTCCATGGGTACGTTGAAATCGGTCCTAACGAGAACACGCTTGCCCGAAACGTCACCCAAGTCTTCAAGCGTGGGGAGTCGCGTCACGATCAGGCCTTCAACTTGGCGCCGATGTGTTTGGTGAGGTCGACGAGGCGATTCGAGTAGCCCCATTCGTTGTCGTACCACCCGAGCACCTTCACGAGGTTGCCCATTGACATCGTGAGATCACTGTCGAAGACGCACGAATGAGGGTTCGTGACGATGTCGCTTGAAACGATGGGCGCATCCGTGTATTCGAGAACACCCTTCAAGGGCCCAGCGGCAGCGGCCTTGAACGCCGCATTGATCTCGTCAACGGACGCCGGTTTCTTCAGGTTCGCTACGAAGTCGGTGATCGATCCGGTGGGAACGGGAACGCGCAGGGCCGTACCGTCAAGCTTCCCCTTCATCGCGGCCATGACGAGGCTTGTCGCGCGCGCCGCACCGGTGCTGGTGGGCGTGATGTTGATCGCTGCCCCGCGGGCGCGCCGCAGATCACTGTGCGGACCGTCAACCAATTGCTGGTCACCCGTGTAGGCGTGCACCGTCGTCATGAGGCCGTTCTCGACACCGAAGGCATCGTCGAGAACCTTGACGAGCGGCACGAAGCAGTTGGTCGTACAACTCGCATTGGAGACAACTTTGTGGGTGGCCGGGTCGAAGTCCATGTGGTTGACGCCGTACACGAAGGTCGCGTCGGCGCCGTTCGACGGTGCGGAGACGATCACCAATGGGGCACCCGCGTCGAGGTGCATCGCCGCCTTGTCGCGGTCGGTGAAAATTCCAGTCGACTCGATGACAAGGTCAACGCCGAGGGACTTCCAGGGCAGTTCCTTCGGATCTCGCACCTGCAGAACCTTCAACACCTTTCCGTCGATGCTGATGCCGTCGTCGGTAGCGGAGATCGAATTCGGTAGGACGCCCAGCACTGAGTCGTACTTCAGCAGGTGGGCCATCGTCTTCAGCGAACCGAGGTCGTTTACTGCAACGATCTCGATGTCGGCCCCACTCGACTGAACCGCACGAAAGAAATTGCGCCCGATACGCCCGAAACCGTTGATACCCACACGAACCGTCATTGACCTACTCCTTGAAGTCCTGCTGACCCGACGGGATCCGAGATTAGTGGCGCAAGGTGCAACGCCCCTTATCGGCTAGTCCCGCACGAGGTCGCGATGGGTCATCCGAGGATGCATGTCCCGCAATCCGAACCACAACCCGAGTCGCTCGGCGATCGCCACAGAACGGTGCTGGCCCCCGGTGCAGCCGATCGCGATCGACAAATAACTCTTTCCCTCCGTGACGTACGCAGGCAAGAGCGTCGACAACATTTCCTCGAGATGCCCGAGGAAGCGCTTGGCAATCGGGTTGTCGATGACATAATCCCGGACGGGCTCGTCGAGACCCGACAGAGGCCGAAGGCCCTCGTCCCAGTACGGATTTGGAAGGAACCGCACGTCGAATACGAGATCGACGTCGAGCGGAAGACCGTGTTTGAAACCGAACGACACGATTCCGATCTGGAGAGTGTCCGATGGCGACGCGGGCCCGAACAGTTCGACGAGCCGTGCCTTCAGCTGATGAACGGTCAGATCGGAGGTATCGATGACAAGATCTGCTTCCGCCTTCACGGGCTGGAGCATCTCGCGTTCGCGTTGGATCACTGCTGCGATCCCCGACTCCGATGAGCCGTCCTTGCGTTCGAGGTCGAGGGGATGGCGACGACGCGTTGCGCCGTACCGCTTCACGAGAGACGCAATCGAAGCATCCAGGAAAAGCACGCGAACCCGATGACCCGAGGTGCGCAAATTGCGCAAGACACCCACCATGTCGGCTTGCTGACTGGCGTTGCCCACCACGAGGCACAACTGCTGATGCGGATCGGAAGGTTGACTGGCGAGGTCGACCACCTGCTCGATGAGGGCCGTCGGCAGATTGTCGATGACGAACCAGCCAAGGTCCTCGAGATCGTCGGCTGCTTGGGAACGTCCCGCACCCGACAGTCCGGTGATCACGAGAACGTCGGTCACAACGAAAGGCTACCCACACCCGAGGGTGTGCGTGGCGAGTTTGCGAAGGCGTAACCCCAGGAGACGAGGAATCGTCGAGGCGAGGGCGTACTCGTCGCAACGCGCCAGAAACCCACCGGGCGGCGCCGGCTCGTGCATGTACTCAAGCAGGAGACCACATGAAGCGAGAGCATTCAGGTAGCGACCCAGTGGGCGGTGCACGAATCGCACCCGCACGCCCGGCTCAACTTCTTCGATGTTCACCGCTTCGGTGAGGTACTCCCCGATCCGCCAATACTGTTCGGGCGGATCGAGAATCTGGTCATCGATCCATCCGCTGTTGGGTGTTTGCAAGAGCGGGTGGTTCAAGAGGAAGAGAAAGGTTCCACCGGGCACGAGCACACGCGACACCTCTGCGATCGCCGAATCGAGGTCATCGACGTGTTCGAACACGAGGCATGCGACGACTGCGTCGAAGGATTCATCTTCGAAGGGAAGCTCGTCGACAAAGCCGACGTGGTACTCGACATCACCGCCTCGTGCCGTAGCAACCTCGATGTGCCTGGCGGTTGGGTCGACACCCACGACCCGGCGCTCACTCTTCGCAGTGGCGAGTCGACGGCTGACCTGCCCTTCGCCGCACCCGACATCGAGAATTCTGAGGGCGTCAGCGAGCTCGCCGACAATCAAGGGGATGATCTGCTCTTCGTATTCGGGGTCGACCCCGTCGGTGAAGCCATCGATCCACCAGTCCGCGTGTTCGTCCCATGATGGCACGGGCCCTGCGTCGTCAGTCACCGTTCGTCACCCTTTCGTGCACGGCGCGCGCAACTGCTTCCGGAAGCCACGAGACCTCGAGGAGTGACTCGAGGGTTGCGGCCTTGACACCCTTCACACCGCCGAATTCTTTGATCAGACGCGCCTTGCGAACCTCACCGAGGCCCGCCACTCCGTCGAGCAAGCCGCGCTTCATTCGCTTCCCGCGCAGTTCACGGTGGAAAGTGTTGGCGAATCGGTGGGCCTCATCGCGGATGCGCTGCAACATGAACATCGCCTCACTCCCGCGTGGCACGACGACGGGCGCCACCCGACCCGGCACGAACACTTCTTCGAAGCGTTTTGCAAGCGCCGCAACGGGTATCTCGTGCTCGAGGCCCATCTCACGCACGACTTCGACGGCAACGGCGAGTTGACCCTTTCCACCGTCGACAAGAAGCAGCTGGGGTGGATAGGAGAACTTTCCCGGCCTCCGAGCGGCTTCATCGATCGCTGCGTCACCTTCACCCGATTGCTGACCCTCGACGTAAGCCCGGAGACGTCGAGTCAGCACTTCCCGCATGGCTGCGTAATCGTCGTTTCCGGGCACGTCTTTCACCTTGAAGCGGCGATACTCGCGCTTCGCCGGCAGACCGTCTTCGAGGACGACCATGGAGCCCACGTAGTCGGTTCCCTGGAGATGTGCCATGTCGTAGCACTCGATACGCAGCGGTGCTTCGGGAAGATCCAAATGGTGCTGGAGCTCGATCAAGGCCCTGCTGCGCGAATTGTGGTCCGAAGCCCGGCGCATACGATGTCGGGCGAATTCCTCGCGCGCGTTCAAGGTGACGGTCTCGTGCAACGACCGTTTGTCCCCCCGTTGCGGAATACGAATGTCGACGTTCGATCCACGCAGACCTGTGAGCCACGAAACTTGTACTGAATGGTCGCGCCCGAGAACAGGCACGAGAACTGACTTCGGATACCCCATCGCGGGCTCATCACCGTAGAGCTCTTCGATTATTCGATCCACCAACTCTGGCTCCGCCAGTTCCTCGACCTTGTCGATGATGAAGCCTCTTCTACCTACGACTCGACCGTGTCGAACGAAGAACACCTGCACGGAGGCCTCGAGATCGTCCTGCGCGATTCCGACGACATCGATGTCTTCGCTGCGGTCGGCAACGATCTGTTGCCGCTCCATCGCCCGACGAACCGCTGCGAGACGGTCTCGGAGCCGCGCCGCGCTCTCGTACTCGAGAGCAGCCGATGCGGCCACCATCTGGGCCTCGATGTCGCGCTCGACGTCATCGGTGCGGCCGTCAAGGAAATTGGTGAGACCACCGACGTGGGCCTTGTAGTCCTCAGACGAAATCGCATCGACGCAAGGCCCCGAACACTTCTCGATGTGGAACAAAAGACAGGGACGCCCGAGTCGCTTGTGCTCGTTGAACTTGGAAGCCGGACACGTGCGAACAGGAAAAGTACGGAGGAGAGAATCGAGGGTCTCGCGGATCGCGTACGCGTGGGCGTACGGGCCAAAATAGCGGGTTCCCCTGCGCTTCCGGCCTCGCATCACCGTTGCGCGCGGCCACTCTTCATCCATGGTGATGGCAAGGAACGGGTAACTCTTGTCGTCCCGAAGCCGAACGTTGAATCGCGGGCGGTGTTGTTTGATGAGGTTGTACTCGAGCATCAACGCCTCGACCTCGTTGCGGACCTCGATCCACTCGACCGATTCGGCCGCGCTCACCATTGCGGCGGTGCGTGGGTGCAAATTTCGCTTGTCCTGGAAGTAATTCGACAGGCGCGATCTCAGGCTTGATGCTTTGCCGACGTATATGACGCGCCCGTGCGCGTCCTTGAACTGATACGACCCGGGTGCGTCGGGAATTGATCCGGCGGCGGGGCGCTGGATCATCGTCGCGACACTTTTTTCTCGGGCTGCTTCTTCGACTGCTTCGGCGGAGGCTTCGACGTTGTCGCCTTCTTCGCGGGTGCGAGCAGTTCGGCCAGAAAGCGCCCGGTGTGGCTCGCCTTCACTTTTGCGACGACTTCGGGTGGACCCTCTGCGATGACCCTGCCTCCACCGGAGCCGCCCTCGGGACCGAGGTCGATCAGCCAATCAGCAGTTTTGATGACGTCGAGGTTGTGCTCGATGACGAGCACGGAATTTCCCTGGTCGACCAGCCTCGACAAGACGGTGAGGAGACGTCGCACGTCCTCGAAGTGGAGTCCCGTCGTCGGTTCGTCGAGGAGATAGATCGTGTGGCCCGTGCTCCGCTTCGCGAGTTCAGCAGCCAGCTTCACGCGCTGCGCCTCGCCACCTGACAACGTCGGAGCGGACTGACCGAGACGTACGTATCCCAGCCCGACATCAACCAAGGTCTGCATGTGCCTAGCGATCGAAGGTTGGTTCGCAAAGAAATCTACGGCTTCGGCGATCGGCATGTTCAGAACGTCGGCGATGCTCTTGCCCTTGAACTGGATCTCGAGGGTGTCACGGTTGTACCGCTCGCCCTTGCAAACTTCGCACGGAACGTACACATCAGGAAGGAAGTGCATCTCGATCTTGATCGTTCCGTCACCAGAACATGCCTCACAACGACCGCCGGAGACGTTGAAACTGAATCTGCCGGGTTGATACCCACGAACCTTTGCCTCGGGGGTCGCAGCGAAGAGCTTTCGTATGGCGTCGAACACGCCCGTGTAGGTCGCGGGGTTGGACCGCGGCGTTCGACCGATCGGCGACTGATCCATGTCGATCACCTTGTCGAGGTGTGAAATGCCATCGACAGACTTGTGCCGACCCGGTGCATCCTTCGACTTGTAGATCTTCTGCATGAGTGCGGGCAGCAGGATGTCGCGCACGAGGGTGCTCTTGCCGCTGCCCGATACACCCGTGACTGCCACGAAGCAGCCGAGAGGTATCTCGACGTCGATGTTCTGCAGATTGTGCTCACGTGCACCCCGCACGAGCAGCCTCTCGGACCCAGGCCTGCGACGTTGCGAAGGTACCGGGATCGCCTTCTTCCCCGTGATGTATTGGCCCGTCACGGACTCGGTGACCTTGCCGATTCCGGACACCTTGCCGCTGTAGACGACCTCACCACCATGTTCGCCCGCTCCCGGACCGATGTCGACGATCCAGTCGCTCTCCTTGATCGTGTCTTCGTCGTGTTCGACGACAATGACGGTGTTACCGAGGTCTCGCAGACGATGCAGAGTGTCGATGAGACGCCTGTTGTCACGTTGGTGCAGCCCGATGGACGGCTCATCCAGCACGTACAGCGTCCCGACCAGGCCCGAGCCGATCTGGCTCGCGAGCCTGATGCGCTGCGCTTCGCCTCCCGCAAGCGTGCCCGCGCTCCGCGAGAGTGTCAGGTAGTCGAGGCCGACGTCGAGAAGAAAACCCAGACGGGCGTTGATCTCCTTCGTGACTCGTTCGGCGATCAACTGATCGCGGTCGCTCAGCGACAATCCGACGAGATACTTCGCCGATTCGCCGATCGGCATGTCGCAAACCTCGGAGATGCTCTTGCCGCCGACCTTGACGGCGAGCGAGGACGGCTTCAGCCGTGCCCCAGCGCACGCGCCACAGGGCACCTCACGCATGAACGATTCGTATTGCTCGCGTGCCCAGTCGCTTTCGGCTCCCTCGTGACGACGTTTGATCCACGGGATCACACCTTCGTAGTGGGTGTTGAAGGTGCGTTGACGACCGTATCTGTTCCGATACTTGACGACGAGACCCTCTTCGACACCGTTCAACACGATGTTGCGCTGCTTGTCCGTCAATTTCGCGAAGGGCTTGTCGAGAGGAATCTTGTATTTTTCCGCGACGCTCTCGAGAAGTCGCGTGAAGTACTGGGTATGGGCACTCCGCCATGGCGCTATCGCTCCATCGGAGATGGACATGTCGGTGTTCGGCACGGCCAGGTCGGGATCGACCTCGAACTTGGTGCCCAGACCGTCGCAGTTCTCGCACGCCCCGTAAGGAGAGTTGAAGGAGAAATTGCGCGGTGCCGGCTCATCAAAGGAAGATCCGCACTTCGGACAGGCGAGATGTTGACTGAACGTCATCACCTCGCCATCGGCATCGCCGTTACCCATGAGCTCGATTCCGGCGATTCCGTCAGCCAATTTCAGTGCGGTTTCGAGACTGTCGGTGAGGCGACGGCCGATGTTGTCACGTTTGACCAATCGGTCAACGACTATTTCGATGTCGTGCTGCTCGTACCGGGCAAGTTTGCGACCCTCACGCAGGAACTCGGCGATGTCGACGACTTCCCCGTCGACCCGAGCCCGCACGAAACCTTGACCGGAAAGATCGCCCAACAGGGTGTCGTATTCACCCTTGCGGCCACGAACGACCGGCGCGAGCACCTGGAATCGGGTGCCCTCTTCGAGCCCCATAATGCGATCGACGATCTGTTGGGGGGTTTGCCTCGCGAGAGGGGTTCCGTCGTTCGGACAATGCTGGACGCCGATTCGCGCCCAGAGAAGGCGCAGGTAGTCGTACACCTCGGTGATGGTGCCAACCGTGCTTCGCGGATTACGCGAAGCCGACTTCTGGTCGATGGAGATCGCCGGAGACAACCCATCGATGTGGTCGACGTCGGGCTTGTCCATCTGTCCGAGGAATTGTCGGGCGTAGGCCGACAGACTCTCGACATATCGGCGTTGACCTTCGGCATAGATCGTGTCGAATGCGAGGCTGGATTTTCCCGAGCCACTGAGACCCGTGAAAACGATCAGCTGGTCGCGGGGCAGTTCGACGCTCACGTTCTTCAGGTTGTGCTCGCGGGCACCACGAACGACGATCTTCTCTGCCACGTGCCGAGACTACCGACGGTGACCACTCGCCGCTAACCGGCGTCGCGCAGTTCCCTACGAAGCTCCTTCACTTCGTCACGCAGCCTCGCCGCGTATTCGAACCGCATCTCGGCCGCGGCTTCGTGCATCTCTTCCTCGAGCGTCTGGATCAGCCGTTGGATCTCTTGTTCGGGGAGCGACTTCAGTTCGCGCTGTACCTTGTCGCGCTCGCGGCTCCTGCGACGATCCTTGCCGGGTACCGGCGCCGAATCATCGGGACGCAACAACGAGAGAATGTCGCCGACCGCCTTGCGAATCGTTTGCGGATTGATGCCGTGCTCGGCGTTGTACGCGACTTGACGTTCCCGTCTGCGACGGGTTTCGCCGATGGCGGCCTCCATCGCCGCCGTCGTCTTGTCGGCATACATCACAACTTGCCCATCGACGTTGCGCGCGGCGCGGCCGATCATCTGGATCAGCGACGTCTCACTGCGTAGGAAACCCTCTTTGTCTGCGTCGAGAATCGCCACCAACGAAACCTCCGGCAGGTCGAGACCCTCGCGCAACAAGTTGATACCCACGAGAACGTCGAACTCGCCGAGACGAAGTGCACGCAGGATTTCGATTCGTTGGATCGTGTCGATGTTCGAGTGCAGATAGCGCACCCGTAGGCCCTGCTCCAGGAGATATTCACTCAGATCCTCTGCCATTTTCTTCGTCAGAGTGGTGACAAGAACCCGGTCGCCGCGCTCAACACGCCCACTCACCATCTCTATGAGGTCGTCTATCTGACCCTTCGTTGGCCTCACGATCACTTCCGGGTCAACGAGACCCGTTGGGCGGACAATCTGCTCGACAATTTTCTGTGAATGGGCCAATTCGTACTTTCCGGGTGTGGCCGAAAGAAAGACACATTGACTCACCCTCTCGATCGTCTCCTCAAAGCGCAGCGGACGGTTGTCGCGCGCGGACGGAAGCCGGAACCCGTGTTCGACGAGCGCGTCCTTGCGACTGCGGTCGCCCTCGAACTGCCCGTGCAATTGAGGAACGGTGACGTGACTCTCGTCGATGACGAGCAGATAATCGTCGGGGAAATAATCGAGGAGCGTGAAAGGAGGCTCACCCGGGCTACGCCCATCGATGTGCATCGAGTAGTTCTCGATACCGTTGCAATACCCCATTTCCTGGATCATCTCGAGGTCGTACTGCGTGCGCATACGCAAACGCTGCGCCTCCAACAGCTTGCCCTGCTTCTCGAAGAGAGCCAGACGTTCCTGCAGTTCGGCCTCGATACCGACCACCGCCCGCCTCATCCTTTCATCGCCCGCGACGTAATGGGTCGCCGGAAAGACGATCACCTCGGTGAGCTCGGTGAGATTCTCGCCCGTCAAGGGGTCGATGACGGAGATGCGGTCGACGGTCTCACCGAACATCTCGATGCGAAGGACATTCTCGTCGTAGGCGGGATGAACCTCGATCGTGTCGCCGCGAACGCGGAAGTTCCCACGACCAAGTGTCATGTCGTTTCGGTCGTACTGCAACTCCACGAGACGCTTCAGGATGCTGCGTTGGTCGTAGTCAACGCCGACATGCAGTTCCAAGAGTTGGCCTCGGTACTCGTCGGGATCACCCATTCCGTAAATGCAGCTGACGCTCGCAACGACGATGGTGTCGCGCCTCGTCAACAGCGCGGCAGTCGCCGAATGGCGGAGACGATCGATCTCGTCGTTGATCGACGAGTCCTTCTCGATGAAAGTGTCGCTTGACGCGATGTAGGCCTCGGGCTGGTAGTAGTCGTAGTAACTGACGAAATATTCGACGCGGTTCTCGGGGAAGAACTCGCGCATCTCTTGCGCCAATTGAGCGGCGAGACTCTTGTTGGGCGCGAGGATCAAGGTCGGCTTCTGAACTTTCTCGATAGTCCATGCGATCGTTGCTGATTTCCCCGAGCCGGTGATTCCGAGCAACGTTTGGAAGCGAACTCCCGAGTCGATCCCTTCGGACAGCTGTGCAATCGCCTTCGGCTGGTCTCCCGCCGGGCTGTACTCGGACACCACCCGAAATTTGTGGCGCGCCTCGACCATACAGCGAGGCTACGGCAACGTGTGGGGCTACGACTTTGTCGTTCGACCCGCGTCGGCCGCCGCGGGCGGCAGCGACCGCATCCACTGCCACGCCTCATCGACCTGGGTCTCGAGCGAGGCGAGGTCCCCCGAATTGTCGATGATTCGGTCGGCGATCGCCATTCGTGCTTCGCGAGTGGCCTGGCGCGCGATCCTCGCCTCGGCATCCGCTCGGTCCATGTTGCGGTGGGTAACCAACCGTTCGACAGCGATCTCGACGGGAAGGTCAATGACGACGGTTCCACACAGCCCTTCGCGGGGATTCTCGACGAGCAACGGAATGTCGAGAACGACCACGTTGTCCGTCTCGCGTTGCGCCTCGAGCCGTGCCGCCATCTCTCTCCCGACCGCCGGATGGACGATCTTGTTCAAACGCGCGAGCGCTTCGGGATTGCCGAAGACGAGTGCGGCAAGGGCAGGACGATCGAGTTCACCTTTGGAATCGATGACGGTCGCACCGAAAGCATCGGCAATCTCGGCGAGAACCGGTGAGCCCGGGGCTTGAAGTTCCCGCGTGATCCGATCGGCGTCGATGACGATCGCGCCACGCTCGACCAGCAAGGCAGAAACAGTCGATTTTCCCGACCCGATGCCGCCGGTGAGACCGACGAGGATCATGCCGCTGACCGTTGCCTACTGGGCGGGCTGCTCGGGCGCCGCGCCGCCCTCGGCTTCGGTGGCGCCTTCCTGGCCGTACTCCTTGTAGTAGTCAGCCCAAGCGGCTTCGCGCTCGGCGTCATCGCCACCGACCCAGTTGCCGTGCTCGTCGACCTCGAAATGGCTGCGGTATTCTTCGGCCAGTTCACCGCCCTCTGCGGCTTGCTTGATCGACAGGCTGATGCGGCGACGGTCGAGGTCGAGGTCGATGATCTTGACCCACAGTTCTTCACCCGGGGTGACAACCTGCTCGGGGGCCTCGACATGGTGCGCCGACATTTCGGAGATGTGGACGAGACCCTCGATGCCGTCGCCGACCTGGACGAAGGCACCGAACGGCACGAGCTTGGTGACGCGTCCGTAAACCAACTGGCCAACTTCGTGCGAACCAGCAAATTCTTGCCAAGGGTCCTGCTGCGTCGCCTTCAACGACAGGCTGATGCGCTCGCGGCTCATGTCGACATCGAGGACCTGCACGGTGACCTCGTCGCCGACCGCGACAACCGAACCGGGGTGGTCGACGTGTTTCCAGGACAGTTCAGAGACGTGGATGAGACCGTCCATGCCGCCGAGGTCGACGAACGCACCGAACGGCACGACGCTGGAGACGACGCCCTTGCGGACCTCGCCCGGCTTCAGGAGCGTCAGGAACTCGTCGCGCTGCTCGCGTTGTGTCTCTTCGAGGAATCCGCGCCGCGAAAGAACGACGTTGTTGCGGTTCTTGTCGAGTTCGATGATCTTCGCCTGGAGCACCTTGCCGATGTACGGCTGCAGGTCACGAACACGACGCAATTCGACGAGCGACGCCGGCAAGAAGCCGCGAAGGCCGATGTCGACGATGAGGCCGCCCTTGACGACCTCAATGACCGGACCCTCGACCATGCCGTCGGCGTCCTTGATTTTCTCGATGTCGCCCCATGCGCGCTCGTATTGAGCGCGCTTCTTCGACAAAACGAGTCGTCCTTCTTTGTCTTCGAGCGTGAGGATGAGGGCCTCGACGCGCTCGCCCATCTTGACGATCTCGCCGGGGTCGACGTCGTTGCGTATCGACAGCTCTCGCGAAGGAATGACGCCCTCGGTCTTGTAACCGATTTCCAAGAGGACTTCGTCGCGGTCGATCTTCACCACGGTGCCGGAGACGAGTTGCCCGTCTTTCAGTTCGACCATCGTGCCGGCGATTGCGTCGGCGAACGAAGTGTCGCGATCAGTGATTTGACGAGGGGTGTAGGTGGTGTCGGACAACGGGGAATTCGCTTTCGAAGGGACGGAAATCGGTGGATAGGACCCCGAAAACCTACCAGCGATGGCCCAAAACCAGAAACTCCGGTGTCTCCGGGGTCGGATGTTGGGCGCCGTAGGCCCCCGGCTCGACCGAGTGGAGCGCATCGACCGTCAGACCCGCCTGTCGACACAAGAGCCGCAATTCGCGTGGCGTGAAACAACCCGTCCGGAGCTCGGCCTCCAGTGCGGCACCAGCGGCATCGTGAACCACGGTCTGTTCGGTCGAGACTCCCGTCGCAGCATCGAAGGACGCTTCCGTGTGGTATTTCACCGCGTAGTAGGCGTTGAACGCACTGAGCGCAAAGGCCCCTCCCGGACGCAAGGCTGCTGCCAGTCCTCCCAGGATCTCGATGTCGTGCGCGAGGTGGTCCATGAGACCGAACGCCCCCTGGCACAAGCACACAGCCGCGTCAAAGACCGGCGGCAGGTTCACGGTGCGGGCGTCGGCCCGCTCGAAGGATGCAACGTCTGCCAAGCCCTCGCGCTGCGCCGTGGCGTTCGCAAGATCGACGAAAGTCGCCGAGATGTCGATTCCGTGCACTCGGATACCCCGTCGGGCCAAGGAAAGCGCGTGACGACCCGGCCCGCAACCGACGTCGAGAACGCGATCACCCGGCCCGAGGCCGAGCGCGTCGACCAGGAACCCGACTTCTTGTTCGGTGCCCTTCGTGAAGGCATACCGGAGATACGTCTCTCCCATGTGGTCGGCCAAGCGCTCGAACCAGTGGCCGTCGGCACCGACCTCACCTCGCGACATCAGCGCTCATTCCGCGTCCGACGGGTTCATTTGGCATCCGACGTGTTCATTTGGCATCCGACGTGTTCATTTGGCATCCGCCCATGTTCGACCCCATGCGGCATTGACCTCGAGCGGAACCTCAAGTTGCGCAGCGCCACGCATCACCTCGAGAACGATTCGCTCGACGTCGGCTTTCTCGACAACCGGAGCCTCGACGATGACTTCGTCGTGCACCTGCAACACGAGACGTGCGGTCAGTCCGGCGGCTTCCAAGTCATTGTCGATTCGCACCAACGCGATCTTGAAAATGTCGGCGGCCAAACCTTGAATGCCCGCATTCATTGCCTGGCGCTCGCCTGCTTGCCGAACCCTGAAGTTGTCACTGGTCAGCTCGGGAATCGGTCGGCGACGACCGAAGAGCGTCTCGGTGTAGCCCCTGTTGCGTGCTTCTGTGACCGTTCGATCCATGTACGCGCGCACCGCGGGAAATGCCGCGAAGTAGGCATCCAGTATCTCCGTCGCTTCGGACACCTCGATCGCAAGTCGCTGCGACAGCCCGTACGCCTCCATGCCGTAAGCAAGCCCGTACGAAACCATCTTCGCCTTCGAACGTTGATCCGCCGTCACCGTCTTCGGGTCGACGTTGAAGACCCGCGCCGCAGTCGCGTTGTGGATGTCGACACCTGCCGCGAAGGCCGAGATGAGTCCAGGATCATCGGCCAGGTGTGCGATGCACCGCAGTTCAATCTGGTTGTAGTCGGCGACCAACAGTTCACAGCCAGCGGCAGCAACGAATGCCGTACGAAAGACCTTGCCCATGTCGCTTCTCACCGGAATGTTGTGGAGATTCGGGCTCTCGCTGCTCAATCGACCCGTGCGCGCGACGGTCTGATTGAAGACCGCATGAATTCTTCCGTCACGAGCCACGACGGCCCGCAACCCTTCGCCGTACGTACCTCGCAACTTCTCCACCTCCCGGTACTCGAGGAGAGTGTCAATGAACTCAGGCCACTCGTCGCGCAACTTCTCGAGCGTCGCTGCGTCGGTGCTGTAACCGGTCTTCGTCTTCTTGCCCTTTGAGAGTCCCTTTTCCTCGAAAAGGATCTTCTGCAGCTGTGTCGGTGAATTGAGATTGAATTCACGCCCCACCAGGTCGTGGAGCGTCTTACCCAGGGTCGTCGACCGCGTGGTGAGTCCCCGCGTGATCTCGTCGAGCGTCGAGGAATCGACACCGACGCCACGAACCTCCATCCGGGCGAGCACTCCGACGAGGGGCATCTCAACGTCGAGGAACAACTCAGACATGCCTGCGGCCTCGAGCGCTGCGCGAAGAGGCTCCTCGAGTGCCGCAACCGCGCGTGCCCGGGCGGCGGCATTCGAGAATTCCGCGTCACCCTGCGAGTCCGATCCACCGAAGTCGAGTTCCCCTGTCGATTCCGCCCCGCCGACGGGAATTGACCTGGCAAGGTGTGTTTCGGCCAGACGGTCGAGTTGATGTCCTCCATCAACCGGGTCGAGAAGGTAGGCGGCGATCGCAGTGTCGAACCGAAGCGGCCCGATGTCGAGACCATCTTCGAGGAATCGACGCCACAGCGGCTTCACGTCGTGGGCGATCACGCCACGTGAAACAGAAAGACACTTCGACAGTTCCGCGAATTGCATCGGAGTGAATGCGACGCATGACGCACCGTCGAGGTGACCCAGCGCGAGCACCGCTCCCGCCGCTCCGCAGTCCCAGAGGGACACCGATTCAGCATCAGCGCTGGCCTTGAGAAGTGCTTCGCCGTCCTCTTTCTTCCACCGGGCGAACTGCGACGAAAAGGAAAGCTCAGCCCGCTTCGTTGTTGTAACGGCTGCTTCCCCGTCAACAGGTTCACCCCATCGCGAAAACGCATCGCGGAGGCGCTTGGACATCGACTTCATCTCGAGAAAATCGAGAAGACGTTGGGTTGCGGCCCAGTTCGGTCGAGGTTGGCACTCGGAAGGTGTGATCCCGAGGGCCAGATCATCGCGCAACACCATCACGGACGCGTTACGCAACACGCGATCACGACCCTCCTCCAGGGCTGCCTTCAGTTTCGGCGTCTGCTTTTCCGCCGAATCGAGGATCGACTCGAGGTCGGCGTATTCGTTGACCAACTTCGCCGCCGTTTTCTCTCCGACTCCGTTGGCGCCGACGAGATTGTCACTTGGATCGCCACGCAAGGCCGCATAATCGACGTAACGCGACGGATGCACACCGGTTCGCTCGAGTATCCCGGCCTCGTCGTAGAGCGCGTAGTCACTGACCCCACGTTTGTTGTAGAGCACCCGCACGTGGGGATCGCTCACCAACTGGTAGCTGTCACGGTCCCCCGTGACGATCACGATGTCGTCACCGGCGGCGCGGCACATTCGGGCAAGCGTCGCGATGATGTCGTCACCTTCGTAACCAGCCAGGTCGAGCGATACGACGCCGAGCGCATCGAGGAATTCGCGGATGATCCCCATCTGGCTGCGCAACGTTTCGGGTGTCGCCTCACGTTGCGCCTTGTATTCGGGAACTGCTTCGTGACGGAACGTCTTCTCGGGTCGGTCGAACACGACGATGATCGAGTCGGGCTGCTGATCTTTGACGAGGTTCGCGAGCATCGACGCGAAACCGACGATTGCATTCGTCACCTGTCCGGTGGAGGTGGCCATGTCACTCGGCAACGCGAAGAACGCGCGATACGCGAGGGAGTTTCCGTCGAGCGCCAGACATTTCATTTGTCAGCGCACTCCATGGCGACAATCTAGGGCATGAGTGTGCCGCCGAGAATTCTCTCGGCGACGTCGCGCATCTTTGATCGCTCCGACATTGCAGCGCGCTGAATGAACGCATAGGCGTCGGACTCCGAGAGACCCGCCCTATCGATGAGCACACCCTTCGCGCGGTCGATGACCTTTCGCGTTTCGAGTTGCTCTTCCAACGCACCGACTTCGTTTGCGAGGAGCTGTATTTCTCGGAAGCGACCGATCGCCACCTCGATTGCTGGAATGAGATCGGATTTCTGGAACGGTTTCACTATGTAGGCAAGTGCACCCGCATCGCGCGCCTGTTCCACGATCTCTCGCTGGCTGAATGCGGTCAACAACACGACGGGACACAATTTCTCCGCAGCAATTGCCCTCGATGCTTCGAGCCCGTCGAGGCCCGGCATCTTGATGTCGAGAATCGCAAGGTCTGGGCGATGCTCGCGCACCAGTTCGACGGCCGTGTCACCTCTACCAGCCTCGGCGACGACCTCGTAGCCCTCTTCTTCGAGGGTCTCGCGAAGATCGAGACGAATGATCGCTTCGTCTTCTGCGATGACGACGCGCGTACCCATCACACTCCGCCGTTGCCACGAACCGCGGACAGGCGGTCGAGCAACTGGTCCTGTCGCGCTTCCAGATCGGCCACCTCGCTGCGCAGATCATCACGATGGCGGCGCATCGCGGCCGCGTGTGCGGCGGCTTGGCGGTATTCGAAGGCCGAATCAGGCGTCTCGGAAACGATCGCGCGCAGTTCGTGACTCGATGCCTCGTCCTCGAGCGCGGACAACTGCTCATCGGCGAGGGCGAGTTTGGCCCGCGCAGCTCGCAATCGCGCCGCGTTCTGTTCGAGACGACGATTCATCAGCCAACCTCCGTTCCGCTTCATCTTCCGCACATCCGTGCCCAAGGTGGGATTCGAACCCACACGCCCTTTCGGACAGCGGATTTTGAGTCCGCCGCGTCTGCCGTTCCGCCACTCGGGCCGCCGCGACAAAACCCTCGCGATGGGAACTGCAAGGCTACTGGCTGGTAGCGAAAACGGTTTTCGAATCTGCGCAGGGTCTAACCTCGACCCGTGCTCGCTTTCACCTTTCCCGGTCAAGGGTCCCAGCGTCCCGGGATGGGTCGTCCCTGGGTCGACCACGAAAGCTGGGAACTGGTCGGTGAGGCCTCGGAGATCGCCGGACGCGACGTAGGACGGCTCCTTCTCGACGCCGATGCGGACGAACTGAAGGACACCCGCAATGCCCAGTTGACGACTTACGTGTCGTCGCTCATGGTGCTCGATGCCGTCGAGCGCCTCGGAATCGAGCCCAGCTTCTGTGCCGGTCACTCGCTCGGTGAGTACACCGCCCTCACCGCCACGGGCGCCCTCTCCTTCGAGGAAGGGGTCGCCCTCGTTGCGGAACGTGCCTCGGCCATGCACGAAGCAGGCACCGCCTCGCCTGGAACGATGTCGGCGGTTCTCGGTCTCGACGACGATGACGTCGAAATTGCATGCCGTCGTGCCGACGCCGACGTGTGGGTCGCCAACTTCAATGCCCCCGGGCAGGTGGTCATCGCCGGTTCGCCTGCCGGCGTCGAGGCCGCCGCAATCCACGCAAAGGAACTCGGCGCAAAGAAAGTGATGCCTCTCCAGGTGTCGGGCGCGTTCCATACTCCCTTCATGGCCGCGGCTCGCGACCGCCTACGACAAGCCATCGCAAGCGCGAACATCCGCGACGCCGAGGTAGCGGTCGTGTCGAACGTCGATGCCCTTCCGCACGACGCAGCCGATGAGTGGGTCTCGCTGCTTTCCGCCCAACTCTCGAGCCCCGTGCGCTGGAAGCACTGCCTTCTGACGATGGCCGAGGCCGGCGTCATCGGTTTCGTCGAACTTGGTCCGGGCGGCGTTCTCACGGGCATGGCAAAGCGGTCCGTCGAAGGAGCCCGCACGATCAGTGTCGCCACACCCGATGAACTCGACAAGCTCATCGACTGGGTGAACAAGGCGGCACCCGCGGGTCCTGCGCCGCTCGAGGGCGAACACCTCTTCGCCACCGAACGCCTCGTCGTGAGCCCATGCGCGGGAGTCTTTTCTCCTGACAACCTGCATCCGGCGGGGACCCGCATCGACGTCGGTGATCTCCTCGGTCGCGTCGGAGACATCGAAGTCCGCAGCGCATTCGCCGGCATTCTCCAGAGTTACATCGCTGTCGACGGTGAACGCGTCACCCACCGTCAACCCATCGCCTGGTTGCGGACGCACTGACGATGCCTCGCATCCCGAACAACGCGGTGGGTGCCCGTTTCACGGGATGGGGACGCGCGCTTCCGTCGAAAGTGCTGACGAACCAAGACCTCGAAGCGATGGTCGAGACGTCCGACCAGTGGATTCGAGAAAGAACGGGCATCGAGCGTCGTCACGTCGGTGGAAGCACGGCGGGGTTGTCCGTCGAAAGCGGACGTATCGCTCTTCAGATGGCCGGTGTCGATCCGCTCGACATCGATGCACTGGTGCTCTCCACGACGACACCCGACCGCACGGTGCCGGCCACATCGGCAACTGTCCAGAACGCTCTCGGATTGAAGTGCGGGGCCTTCGATGTGAATGCCGCTTGCAGTGGCTTCGTCTACGCAACGGTTGTCGCCCACGGCTTGATTGCGATGGGTGCACGCAAGGTCCTCCTCATCGGAACGGACACGCTCTCTCGAATCACCGATTGGGATGATCGCAACACCGCGGTGCTCTTTGCCGACGGCAGCGGTGCGGCCATCCTCGAGGCGACCGAAGGCCCTGGCCAGTTAATGGGCTGGGACATCGACTCCGACGGATCGGCGGAGGAATTGCTGTATTGCGAGATCGGCGGAACCATCCACATGGATGGCAAAGAAGTTTTTCGCCGGGCGGTACGCATCATGGTCGACTCCGCACGCAAATCGATGGACATCGCGGGCGTCACCGCAGACGATCTTTCGCTCGTGGTTCCCCACCAGGCGAACATCCGTATCATCTCCGCAGCTTGCGATCGTCTCGGTGTGCCGATGGATCGCGCCGCGGTGTGCATCCACGAGACGGGCAACACATCCTCGGCATCCATTCCTCTCGCGCTCTTCGATGCCGCGGATCACGGACGACTCGCACCGGGCGACCTCGTCCTCTTGGTCGGATTCGGCGCCGGCATGACCGCGGCAAGTGCAATCATTCGTTGGGGGGCGTGAAATGTCACGCGTCGTGCTCATCACAGGCGGTTCACGCGGCATCGGTGCGGCTTGTGCGAAGACCTTCATCGAGTCGGGCGACAAGGTCGCAATCACCTACAACTCCACGACACCGCCGGCGGAGTTGACCGACGCGGGCATCGTCGCCGTCAAGTGTGACGTGACCTCGTCCGTGTCCGTCGAAGCGGCTTTCGCCGAGGTCGAAGAGAAGTTGGGCAAAGTCGAGGTTCTCGTGTCGAACGCCGGCATCACCAAGGACGGCCTGTTCGTGCGGATGAGCGAGGCCGACTTTACGTCGGTGATCGACGCCAACCTGACCGCTGCTTATCGGGTGTGCAAACGGGCCTCGCAGCAGATGCTCCGCGCACGCGCGGGGCGACTCATCCTCGTGTCATCGGTGGTCGGCTTGCTCGGCTCCGCGGGTCAAACGAACTACGCAGCCTCTAAGGCGGGCCTCGTCGGTCTCGCGCGTTCGCTCGCGAGAGAACTCGGCTCGCGCGGCATCACCGTGAACGTCGTTGCTCCCGGCCCGGTCGCCACCGACATGACCGCCGCACTCGGCGAGGAACGACTCAGGGAACTCACGACGGCGGTGCCGCTCGGGCGTATGGCCACGGTCGACGAAATCGCAGGTGTCGTTTCGTTTCTTGCGTCGAAAGACGCGGCCTACATCACGGGTGCGGTGATTCCCGTCGACGGTGGCCTCGGAATGGGCCATTGATCCTCGCTACGTCTCGCCTTTCTGACAGAATACAAGCA
>JBEAPO010000053.1:0-10122 GCA_041164425.1 Actinomycetota bacterium | reverse complement strand
GGAGAATCAACGTCGGCAGACCCGACAACAGTTCGGCCTTGTGGAGGGCCTTCTCGTTCGACTTGTTGAAGTCGTGCCACACTGCCCACTCGCCGGTGACGTTTGCGCTCACGCCTTCGGGCAATTGCTGATCGGCGACGAAGTGCATCAGTTCACCCGCTGACTCGGGTCGATCGGCGTCGGCCTCGGCTTCGAGCGCGACCGGAATGAGGGCTGTCTTGCCGTCGGGAGAGATGAGACCCGCCTCGGCGGGCATCGACGTCGGGTCGATGGCACCGGCCGACCCGGGTGCATCCATCAACGCTGCTGCCAACGACTTCACCGCATCGGGTGCATCGGCGATCTGCGTGTCCTGTACGACGACAACCATCGCGGCTTCGGCTCCGGCCTGCGGGAAGTCGCGGCGCAATTCGTCGCGCACGTCGACCGCGGTCGAGCCTTGCGCTTCCCATCCAGCACCCGAGAGCGCACTTGTCAGAGTGAGGGCAAGCGGCGCCGCACCGACCGTGAGCACCGCCCAGAACGCGATCATCGCCTTGCGATGGCGAACGGAGAAGCGCGCGATGGTGGGAAGAAGGCCAAGAGCGTGGTTTTGGGTATGCGAAGCCAAGGTGTTGTCGCTTTCGTGTCGGGTGGGAGAAGTGTTCCGGTGGCTCAGGCGAGCTTCAGGAACATTTTCTGGACGTCGTCGATCGAGTAACCCTCGCGGCGTGAGCGTTCGGGGTTGCCGACGCACCAGGTGAGCCCGGCAGCCACGAGGTTGAACCCGACCTGCTCGAGCGCCTTGCCCGCCGCCGAGATCTGGTTCACGATCTCGCGGCAGTCGCGGTCTTCTTCGAGCATCTGCTGGATTCCACGGACTTGGCCTTCGATGCGGCGGAGTCGCTTTTGCAGGTCGGCAATGGTGTCCTGTGGGATTTCCATGACCTCATCATATACCCCCAGGGGTATCAGTGCAAGTCTTCAACTGGCTCGTTGCCGCACCGGCAAGTGGTCTCGCAACAGGGCGAATCGCAGGCCGGCACGCGACGCCACACGCTGGAGAACCGCGAGGCTCGCAGGAAGGGAATCGAGATAGTGGAGCAACACGATGTCGCCGCGTTGCAGACCCGACCCTCCGTCGGCACGGATGATGCGGCCGCCATCGGCCATCACGTTCCACAACACGATTCGTGACAGGTCTCATTCTTTGGCCGCCTTCACCGTATCGGCGTTCCAGCCGCCACCCGGTGGGCGGAAGAACACGGGGCGACGACGAATGACACGCTCGACCTCGCGGTTCCCCGCACAGATCTCGTTGCGTTGGTCCTCGTAATCCATCGCACTGACGATGCGGTGGGTCTGGGAATGGTTCTCGAAGGTCATGCCGGTTTGGCGCAACAGGTTGACGAACCGCCGCCGGTGCCGGTTGATCTGTTCGGGCAGAGCGAACGTGGTGATCGGTATCCGAAAGTTGCGGATGTACTGATTCGTCTCGCGTGACAGGTGCGAACCGTCGTCCACCGTGAGAAACACGACAGGCTCGTTCGTCGCCACATGGTCGATGACGAAACCGTCATCCCTTCCCGCGGCGCGTGCACCGACCGGAACCGATCCGAGAACCACGAGGCCGATCGCCACACAACCCACCGCTCGTCGACCCATGTACTGTCACTATTGCAGACGCCCTCGGTGCGGGGTGGGGCCGCCTTCCGACAGGAATGTGTCCGCCAAACGCACTCTCGCGGCTCTGTTCGGCATGGGTCGAAGAGAGCCGCGGGGCGACAAGGGGGTCGACGGAGCGAGATGGTGGAACACAACGAGCACAGCGCGATCGTCGAGGGTCTGCGCGCGGGTACGAACGAGGGTCTTGCCGCGTTCTACGACCTGTACGCCGACAAGCTCTACGACTTTGCCCGGCGCCAGCTGCGCGACGCGTCGTTGGCCGCCGATGTCGTTCACGACACGGTGCTCATCGTGAGAAGCCGCATCGGCCAGTTGCGCGACGAGTCGAAATTCCGCGCGTGGGTGTACGCGATCGTGCGCAACGAAGTGCGCGCGAAGGCCCGTGCGCGTTCGCGTCACGTGCGCGAGGAGTACGCACCCGAACGGTCGGTCGAACCCGATTTTGCGGGCGACCACGACCGCCGCGAACTAGCCTCGTTGATCGACGAGGCCGTCGCAGGCCTCACCGAACGCGAACAAGAGGTGTTTCATCTCTTTGCCCGTCAGGGGCTGTCGAACGATGAAATCGCGGCCAGCCTCGAGCTCACGTTCGCCAACGCACAGAAGTTGGTGCAGCGGGTGCGCGATCGCATCGCGCGATCGGCCGGTGCGCTGCTGGTCGCACGCCGGGGCCGCAAGGACTGCAGCGACCTGAACGTTCTCCTCGTCGACTGGGACGGCACGTTCTCGCCGTTGTGGCGCAAGCGCATCGCCCGCCATGTCGATGAATGCGCCGCGTGTGAACGCAAGCGCGCCGTGCTGCTGCAGCCCGGCGGCGCCGTCATGGCCGCGCCGTACTTCGCGGCACCCGCGTCGCTGCGTTCGCGCATCTTCGACTCCGTCGCGGCAGGTGTCGACATTGGCCTCAGCGTTGTTCCGAAGCCGCCGTTCCTGCGACGGCCGGCGCTGCTGTCGTCGGTTGCGGGGGTCGTCTTCTTGGCCGTTGTCGGCGTCGTGGCAAACAACGGAACGCAGGCACCGCAGTTCGTCGAGACGCCATCTTCGTCGTCTGCGGGACCCGTCGACTCGACTGCCTCCGCTGACGCTCCAGCAACTGTCTCGTCGACGGTCCCTCCGACGACCCCTCCGCCCGCGTCTGCGGGACCCGTCGACTCGACTGCTTCCGTTGACGCTTCAGCAACTGTCTCATCGACGGTCCCTCCGACGACAGTTCCACAGGCGCCAGCGTCGACGGTCCGTCCGGCGCCCGCGTCCAAAATTTCGCCCACGTCGACGGTTGATCCGGCGCCGGTGTCCACGGTGGCTTCGACTGGTTCCGCTGACGCTTCAGCAACTGTCTCATCCACCGCGGCACCAACGCCGACAATTCAGCCAGCCGCTGGAGCTGAAGCACCTGCCTCCTCGACGGTTCTACCAACCACGACGCTCGCACAGGCGACCACCACCACGACGACGGTGGGGTCGAACTCGCCGTCGAAAATCACGTTCAACTCGTGCCTGAAGTTCGGCACGACAACACAGAAGAACTTCGGCTATTCGGTGAAGGTGAGCGACCCACAGGGCATCGCCTCGGTGCGCATGCAGTTGAAGGGGGCGTCGGTGTGGCACGCGGCGGGCAGCTTCGGCAATGGCATCTGGTTCACGTCGATCGACAAACTCGACACGGCGGCCACCAAGGCCACCGTCGTCATCGAGGCCACCGACAAGGCGGGTGGTGTGACGACGGCTCAGATCGCTGTGTACGCCACAACCTGCCCTTGACCAGCCCCTGAACCGCCACGGGATCAGCCCGGGAAAAAGTGTCCGCCCCGGCGGGGTTTGCGGCTCTGTGGGGCATGAGGTTCACAAAGGTATTCATCACCACCGTTGCAATAGCCGGGATCGCCGGGGGCTTGTGCGTCGCCCAACCCGTCGCCGCGGCGACCACCAGTCCCGTCGTCGCACTGGCGGCCGGCGACGAACACACCTGTGCCCTCCACGCCGACGGCGCGGTGCAGTGCTGGGGCGGCAACGACTTCGGGCAATTGGGCAACCCCGAGGTTGAATCTTCGGCGCGGCCCGTGCCGGCGCACCTGCCCGGCGACGCGCACGCCGTTGCGATCGACGCGGGTGCGTTCCACACGTGTGCCCTGACGCGCGACCACCACGTCTACTGCTGGGGGTCGAATACATGGGGTTCGTTGGGAATCGGGCTCTCGTCCGACCAAGTCGTTCCAACCCTTGTGACGCTCGCCCCAACTGCGGCCGTAGCCAGCGGCATCACCGCCGGTGGGTTCACCACCTGCGTGTCGCTGTCGAACGGCACCGCGCAGTGCTGGGGTCGCAACCAGTACGGCGAGGTGGGAGATTCCACCCGCACGATGCGCAACACGCCGACCCCGGTCGTCGGCATCGCCGACGCGATCGACCTCGACGCGGGCGTCAACCACGTGTGTGCGCTGCGCAGCGTGGGTCGCGCACAGTGCTGGGGCCGCGCGGGCGACGATCGCACGGGTGACGCGACGTTCGCCGACGTTGCACAGGTGAGCGCGGGTGGCGCCCACACCTGCATGCGCACAACCGTCGGTGCGTTGCGCTGCTGGGGTTCCAACACCTTCGGTCAGCTGACGCCGAACAACATCGACGGCGACATCGTCCGCGTCGCTACCGGTGGCGCACACACCTGTGTCACAACCGAAGCCGGAACGGTTCGCTGCTGGGGCGACGGCAGCGCCGGACAACTCGGTGTGTCGAACGTCGTCGTCGAAGGGCTCGGTGTCGTCGACACCACGGCCGGGGCTCGCCATACGTGCGCGCTTCTCGACGATGCGTCGGTGTGGTGCTGGGGCGACAGTGTGATGGGCCAGGCTGGAGATCATTCGCTGACCCTTGCGACGACTCCCGTGAACCTGATCGCCGGAGTGCCCACCCCGCCCGCGCAGCCCGAGACGCCGGCCCCGACCGAACCCATACCCTCTGAACCAATTCCGGCCGAGCCCGCCCCCTTCGAACCCGAGCCGACACCGGCACCGATGCAGCCCGAACCGGGCATCGAGGCCCCCATCGAAGCGCCCGCCCGCCCTCAGCCCGTCGAGGCCCAGCCGGTCGAGAAGCAGGTCGCGAGTGATACTCCGTCGGTTGCGACCCCGAACGTGGCGCCGCCCGCACCGACGCTCGTCCCGGCGCCGGTTGCAAAACGTGGTGTGCTGGAACTGCGCCTTGGTCGTGAGGCGACCCTCTTGCGCATCGGCCGCGCCGCGGGTGTGCGCCTGCCGGGAACCCTGATCGCCGGTTCGCTGAGTCGTGTGCGCAGCGTGAGTGCTCATCCGTTCAACCGTCTGCGCGTCGAAATGAAGGTGAGCCATCCGCGCAACTGCCGCAATGTGTTGACGCCCGTATTGGGTGCGGCAGTGCGAGCCACGCGAGTGGGTGAGTGTCGTGTCAGGCTGCGTGTGTCACGCGCAGGTCGTGCCGACATCGTCCGCACCGTGATCGTGCAGACGGTCGCCGCCGTGGCACCCATGAAAAACCTTGCGCGCAATACGCGTTGATGATCGTGTGACTGTGGTGGGCACATGAAAAGAGCCCCGGCCTCGCGGCCGGGGCTCTTTCGTTTGTTCTCGCGAGCGTCGGTCTAGTGACCGCCACCCAAATAGCTCGCCTCGAGGAGGGCGCGGTTGGCCTGGAGTTCCTTGGCCGTGCCTTCCATCGTGAGTTCGCCGTGTGCCATGACGTAGCCGCGGTCGGCGACGCTGAGCGCGAGGCCCACGTGCTGTTCGACCATGAGAACGCCCGCACCGGTTTTGTCGGCGATTTCGCGGACGATCGGGAGCATGCGCTCGACGATGATCGGTGCGAGACCGAGGCTCATTTCGTCGACCAACAGCACCTTCGGTTCCGATGCGAGACCGCGTGCCATGGCGAGCATCTGCTGCTCGCCACCTGACAACAAGCCCGCGCGACGGTCGACGAGCGGCCGCAGCGCGGGGAACATGTTGAGGGCATTCTCCATGGCGGCGGCACGCTTCGTACGGTCGGGTGTCAGGCCGAGACGCAGGTTCTCCTGGACGGTGAGGTCGAAGAAGAGTGAGCGGTCTTCGGCCACGTGGGACATCCCGCGACGCGCAATCTTGTCGGCACGTTCACCGGACGTCGATGATCCGAGCACGTTGATGTTGCCCGACACCGGCTTCAGGATTCCGCTGATCGTGAGAAGCGTCGTGGTCTTTCCCGCACCGTTGGGTCCGAGAAGTGCCACCACTTCGCCCGGGTTGACGTGAAGGTTGAGCCCGCGCACGACGGGAATGCCGCCGTAGCCCGCGTTCAGGTCCTGCACTTCGATGACTAGCTGACTCATGATCAGTGTCCTCCCTGCTGACGCACAGCGGCGCCCTCTTGAGCCTGAATTTCTCCGGCCGATTCACCCAGGTAGGCCCGAATGACTTCGGGGTGCTTGCGGACTTCGTCCGGGGTTCCCTCGGCGATGATCTTTCCGAAGTCGAGCACGTAGATGTAGTCGCACACGCTCAGCACGAGGCCCATGTCGTGGTCGATCAGGAACAACGAGATGTCTCGAGTAAGGATCTCGCGGAGGTGCGAACCCAATTGCTGCGACTCGACGGTGTCGAGTCCTGCGGCGGGTTCGTCGAGCAGCAACAGGTCGGGCTTTGCAGCCAGACCACGCGCCACACTCACCAGTTTGCGCTGGCCGTGGGAGAGGTCGAGCGTGAGACGGTCCTTCAGATCACCCAGACCGAGTAGGTCGAGTGCCCATTGGGCCTGCTCTTCGACGCCAACCTTGCGGCGTGGCTGGACGATGTCGGCAAGGAACGACCACCACTTGGTCTCTTCGGCCATCACGATGAGGTTGTCCCACACCGTGAGATCTTCGAACAATTCGAGTGACTGGAAGGTACGCACGAGGCCGTTGCGCGAACGCTGTGCCGGCGTGGTGCCCACCATGTCTTGGCCGCGGAACTCGGCCTTGCCCGAAGAGATGTTCGTGAAGCCCGTGATGGCGTCAATGAAGGTGGTTTTGCCGGCACCGTTTGGGCCGATGAGACCCGTCAGTTTGCCCTTCTCCACCTTGATGTTGACGTTGGAGTTTGCATGCAGACCGCCGTAAGAAACGGTGAGGTCGTGTGTTTCGAGCAGAGCACTCACTTCGCTGCCTCCATTTCGGCGAGGAACTTCTTCAGTTCTGCTTCACGAGCGGTCTTCGCTGCGTTGGCGGCGCGAACCTGCACGACGATGTTGCGGATGAAGATGACCAGGAACATTCCGGTCATTGCCATCCAGAAGCGCGAGTAATCGTCGGTGCGCCACGGGTTGATACCGATGACGCCCCACACCGCGCCGCCTGCGAGGAACGGGCCGTATCGACGAAGCGATGTCAGCCATTCCTTGCCACGGGCCTTCAATAGCCATCCACCGAGGTGTCGCATCAGTGGCTGGAAGATCGATGCCTGACCTGCGGGGTGAATGATCGCGGTCAGGATCATTCCCATTCCACCCATGATGGAGGTGTAATTGAAGAGTCCCGGCGAGTTCCACGTGCCGAAGAACGCCACGATGCCACCGCCTGCGATCAAACCGCCGAGGATCGCGCCATTGATCGACGTGATTCCACCGAGGTAGCAGAAGGCCAGCGCGGAGAGGCCGATGCCGTACTCCCACGACGTGGCAGCCGTTTGGCTGGTCTGGTATGCGGTCATGATGCCCGCGACACCGGCAACGGCCGACGCAAGACCGAAGGCGAGGAACTTCGTCTTCGGAACGTCGATGCCCGCCGACGCAGCCGCACGCTCGTTGGCGCGAACCGCAAGGAAGCGGCGACCTGAGCTACCGCGTCGAATGTTCGCGACGAACACGCACAGTCCGGCAAGGACGATGAGCGCGAAGAGCGCGAACTTCGGCGAGTCGGTGAAGCCCGAGGTGCTGGTGGATCCGATGTCGACTCCGAAGAACGTCGGCTTCGGGAACGTGTAGGCCGAGCCGCCCTGCAGGGCGGTCAGCTTCGAATTCTCGAAGTAGAACGTGTAGATCGAGATCGACGCCGCGATGGTGACGACCGCAAGCTGCACACCGCGGATGCGGAGGGCCGGAATTGCCAGCAGCAAGCCAACGATGACCGCAACCGCAATACCGATGACGGATGCGAGCGGCCACGGCCATCCCGGTCCACTGACGGCGAACGGGTCGAATTCGGCTGTACGCGCGCCGCCCTTTGCGATGAGTCGTGCCGTGACGAATGCTGCGATACCCGCCAATGTGATTTGGACGAGCGAAATCTGACCGACGTAACCGGACAGCAGCACCATCGACAGGCCGAGCATCGCTGCAACGAGGCTGGTCGTGAAGGCAAAGCCCCATGGGCCGGTGAGTCCGCCCCAACCCCAGTCGCCGGGAAGACCTGCGGAGAAGATGAAGCCGAGCGGCACGAATACCGCGACGTACTTGCCGACTCGCTGCGGATACGGCGCGAGCGGCAGGCGCTTTTCCTCGATATTCCCGCGGACCGGAAGGCTCTTGCCTCGGGTGAACAACACCACGACGATGATGATCAGCGGAACCGCTTCGCGGATACCCGACTGGCCCCACTCGGGGAACCAACGCTGACTGACCATCCAAGTACCGGTGAAGTTCTGCAGCAGGCCGATGATGAGACCGCCGGCCACGGCCAGCGGAATCGACGACATGCCACCGATCAGCGCCGCGCCGAGGGCCGGCACGATGAGACCGGTGAACTTGCCGGTGCTGAGCGAACCGGTGATGGTGCCCGAGAAGATACCGACGACCCCCGCAAGAGCAGCGGCGAGCATCCAGTTGTACAGCGCGAGGCGATCGGGGGAGTACCCCAAGAGCACCGCACCTTTTTCGTTGCCTGCGGCGGCGCGTGTCGCAAGACCGGCACGCGTGTAGGTGTAGAACCACCACACGGCTGCACCGATGATGATCGACAGCGCGGCAAATGCGAGTGACTCGTACGACACCTGACCGCCCAGACCCAGAAAGTTCTTGAAGGTCTTTCCCTTGAAGAGAACGGCCTCGGGGTTCGGGATCTGGGAACCGAACTGCAGGGACGCAAGACCGAGGAAGTAGGTCATCACGCCGATGGCGCCGATGACCTTTCCAAGCGGTGCGGCGTTACGCAGCGGTTTGAAGACGAGGTAGTGGATGCCGGCCCCCAACAGCAAGGCAGTTGCCATCGCAAGAATTCCCGCAATCCACACGTTTACCCCGACTCCATTGTTCAGGGAAAAGCGAACCGGCAGATTGAGTGTCTTCGTGGGAAGGATGTCGAACCACGGCAAGTGGAAGATGCCTTCGTTGCGAAGATAAAAAAACTGGAACGCGACGTACATCGCAATGGCACCGTGGGCGAAGTTGATGACGCCCGAGCCTTTGTATGCCGTCACGATTCCCATGGCCATGAGAGCGAAGAATCCTCCTGCCCCCAAGCCCATGATCGAGTAGAGAAGTGCTTCCTTCATTTTCCCCCTGAATCGAACGATGAGTTAACGCGTTGACCACGGCGTGACGTCCCGCAGCCGGTGTCGTATTTATGTCGAAGGGGGGATGACCCGAGGGTCATCCCCCCTTCTCACGACACAACGTCGTCTAACGACGAACGTGTGGGAAGAGTGGTTACTTCACTTCGTCGAGACGAAGTTCGTCACCCTTGCCGACCACCACGAGGCCCGAGAAGTCCTGGGCGCCCTTGACGGCCTTCAACTTCGTGCCGTTCCACTGGCTGGCGCTGACCTCGGTTGCACAGACGGCGATGTACGGCTTGATGGCCTTCGCGCAGTTCATGCCGGTCGCACCGAACGCGACGTGTTGGTTGGTCTTCTTGAACGCCTGCTGAACCTTGACGCCGGTGGTCTTCGCACCGCCTGCCAGGTTCATCATCATCCAGATGTTCATGATGCCCGAGTAGCCCTGAGTCGCGAAACCCGTGCCGTTCAGCTTCTTGTCGCTCGAGTACGTCGCCATCTTGGCGGCGTAGTTCTTCGCTGCGGTCTTCTGGAAGCCGGTGAGAGCATCCGGGTCGAGGATCGACAGACCACCGATGGTGTAGACGCCGTTGATCGACTTGCCCAACTTGGCCATCGTCACGAGGTCGATGCAAGCGCCCGACAACACGACGGGGAACGACTTAGGCGTCCAACCCTGCTTGATCATTTCGTTCATCCAGGTCCAGCATTCCGAACCCTGGTTCGAGTAGATCATCACATCGGGCTTGAAGTTCAGGATCTGGGCGACTTCAGCCGACACGTCGGCCTTGCCCGTGATGACCGGAACGCCGACGTAGGTCAGCTTCGGCATCGTGCCCTTCAGCTTGGCGGTCGACTTGACCTTGGCACCCGAGAGGGTCTTGCCGGCGAGCACGTCGAGCGGCTTTGCCTCGAGGTCGTTGTAGCAGAAGATGCCCGGCGCCGACTTGGCCCACGGAACGCCGACCTTGCCACCGGTGGG
>JBEAPO010000052.1:0-8248 GCA_041164425.1 Actinomycetota bacterium | reverse complement strand
GCCTACCGACGGCACGCCATCGAAACACTCACCCGCCGCCTCTACCTTCGGAGCACGAAATGAGCGACACCACCGGTTTCTACGAGCTCGTCGTCAACGGGCAGCGTCGAGAGGTTCGCGATTCCTGGGTCGGCGAAAGCCTTCTCTATGTCCTGCGAGAAAGACTCGGGCTGATGGGCAGCAAGGGTGCCTGTGAGCAAGGTGAATGCGGTAGCTGCACCGTCCTTGTCGACGGCGATGCCGTTTGTTCTTGTCTCGTTCTCTCCGCCTCCGCGGTCGGTAGTGAAGTCGTGACCGTCGAGGGTCTTTCGGCCGATGGCTCGCCCACCGACGTTCAACGCGCATTCGTCGACCATGGAGCAGTGCAATGCGGGTTCTGCACACCGGGTTTGATAGTTGCCGTGCATCACTTGCTCGACCACAATCCCGACCCGTCGCCCATCGAAGTCAAGGAAGCACTTTCGGGCAACATCTGCCGATGCACCGGCTATGGGCGAATCTTCGCGGCCGTGGAGACGGTCGTTGCCGTTCGCAAGGGGGTCGCCAAGTGAAGAACTCTCAGACAACGACACGCACGAAAAGCCGTGACGTCCTCGGAACCTCCGCGCTCCGCCCCGACGGTGTCGCAAAGACCCAGGGAAATTTCGCCTTCTCGTCCGACTTTCAGGCGGAGAACATGTTGTGGGGCGCAACGCTGCGGTCACCCCATGCCCACGCTCGAATCGTCTCCATCGACACGAGCGCCGCTTGGAAAATATCGGGCGTCGAGACGATCATTCTTGCCGAGGATGTTCCGGGTAAGGCCACGTACGGTCTGATCGCATCCGACCAGCCCGTGTTCGCACGCGATGTAGTTCGCTACATGGGTGAACCGGTCGCCGCGGTTGCAGCCGACCATCCGGAAACCTGTCGACGCGCACTCGCGGCCATCAAGGTTGAGTACGAATTGCTGCCGGTGCTCTCCGACATGGACGCAGCCATCGACCCCGCAACGCCGCCGATACACCCCGACGGGAACGTGTTTCGTCATCAGCGAATCGTCTCGGGCGATCCCGACATCGTCGGCGATGTGATCGTCGAAGGTACTTACGACATCGGTATGCAGGATCAGGCCTTCTTGGGTCTCGAGGCCGCACTCGCCTACCCCGACCCGGGCGGCGCCGGCGTCGAGCTCGTCGTTGCCACGCAGTGGCTCCACGAGGATCGCAAACAGATCGCAGACTGCCTCGGACTCGAAGAGGAAAAGGTTCGCCTCGTTCTCGGTGGAGTCGGCGGCGCATTCGGTGCCCGCGAAGACATCTCGCTGCAGGTTCACACGTGTCTGCTCGCATTGAGAACGGGGCGTCCCGTGAAGGTTCAATACAGCCGGGAAGAGAGTTTCTTCGGCCACGTACACCGGCATCCCGGACGAATCCACCTTCGCCACCACGCCGACAGCACGGGAAAGCTCGTGAAGGTCGAAGGCTGGATGAAGCTCGACGGTGGCGCATATGCATCAACATCGTCGGCCGTCCTCATCAACGGCATCACACATCTTCAGGGCCCCTATGCCTGTGACAATTCGCGCCTCGACGCTTGGGCCACGCGAACAAACAACCCTCCGTGCGGTGCGATGAGAGGATTCGGCGTCGTACAAGCGTGCTTCGCTCACGAGGGCCAGATGGACAAACTGGCTGCTGCGCTCGGCATCTCTCCCATCGAGATCCGTTTGCGCAATGCCATGAAGACCGGCGACAAACTGTTCACGGGCCAGGTTGTCGACAGTGTCGCGCCCGTCGCTCGATGCATCCGCGAGACGGCTGCAATACCCCTGCCCGACGACCCACACCACGACACCGGATCATTGGAATTGCCCGGTGGTTCTGGTCGCACGTCCGACCCCCATCACATTCGGCGGGGAATCGGCTGGGGCGTATCCATCAAGAACCTCATGTACTCCGAGGGTTTCGATGATTCGGCCGAGGCTCGATGCACATTGGCCGATGGTGTCGCAACCTTGAAATTCGCAACCGCCGAGGTTGGTCAGGGTTTCGTCGTTCTCGCCCAACAGATCGCGCGGACGATTCTCGGAGTCGACACCGTCGTGCTCGACACCATCGACACCCAGGTCGGCTCCGCCGGTTCCACCTCGGCTTCACGACAGACGTGGATGAGCGGTGGCGCAGTCGATGGCGCGTGCCGTCTCGTTCGCGAACGACTCTTCGAGCACGTGGCGCACGTTCACAACCTCGACCCGTTGCAATTGGTCATCGAAGGAACCGAGATTGTCGACACCCTCGGTCCGCTGCGCGTGCCGGTCGCGGATGCCAGCGCCGGTCTTCGCATTGAACAGACGTTTTTGCACCGCCACCGGCCAACCGAAGAGCTCGATGAGAACGGCCAGGGAAACTGCCACGTGGCTTTCGCATTCGTGGCACACCGCGCGGTGGTCGACGTCGATACCGAGTTGGGCCTCGTGAAGGTTGTCCAGATCGCGACGGCCCAGGACGTGGGCCAGGTGTTGAATCCGCTGGCATTGCTCGGTCAGATCGAGGGCGGTATCGCGCAGGGCCTCGGCCTGGCCGTCATGGAAGAGATCGTCGTCGACAATGGGATCGTTCGGAATCCCAGCTTCACCGACTATCTACTGCCAACCGCTCTCGACGCACCAGATGTCGTCGCCGTCACCATCGAGGAATACGAGCCCTTGGCACCCCTCGGCGCCAAGGGCGTTGGCGAACCGCCGTGCATCTCGGTCACGCCCGCAATCGTCGCGGCAATCCGAAACGCGACGGGCCGTGACATCATGCGTACACCGGTTCGACCACAGGACATCTGTCTTCCTGCCTGAGAACCGCAAACAGCTCTAGCGATCAGTTCGAACGATTAATCGAATAGGTCGCGACCTTTGAGGTCGACGGCCGCAGCAAAGTGTCGCTCGGCCATCGACGCGATCAGTTGTTTGCCTCGCTCATTGCCGAGGTCGAAGGTAGCACCGGTGAGAACCGCGGTCGAGGTGCCGCCGATCACGTGAGCAAGCCGGTAGTCCCTCCAGAACGAGTCGGCGGGGTATTCGACACCTCCCTTACGCAGGGCTCCGAGGTAGTGACTCACCCACCGCTCTTCGTTCTGACGACGAGCTTCGACCGTCACGCTGCCGCCCAACAAATAAGCCAGGTCATAAGCAGCAGGCCCACGACCCAAACTTTGCCAGTCGATCACGGCGACGCGATCGCGGTCGAACATCAGATTGTCGACGCGATAGTCGAGGTGCAGCATGGTCCATGGCGCCTTGGAGAACTCTTCACAGGCACGCCAGTAGTTCGTCGTGATCCACTCACCGAGCGCAAGCCCCTCGGAGGAAAGCATGTGACCGAAATTGGGCTGGAACATCTGCCACAAAGCGGGCCACATCTGGGCAAACGCCTGGATGCGCTCGTGCACCGTGCTGGGTGCCCACGCAATCGCGGGATCGTCGGCTTTACCCCACCAACTGGCGTGAACCGCGGCGAGCGAATCGATCGCCGCGATCGTCTGAGCGTCGGACATCCCCTCGATCTGCGAGACCATCGTCAGGCCGGCCATGTCCTCCATCACGATCACGAAGTTGGCCGTACCGGACTCGATGGCGGCGAAGTACGCCTCCGGAACGAAGGCGACGGTTCGGTCGGCACACTTCGTGTAGAAGTTGACTTCGGCCTCGTACATCCCGAGCGAGATTCCCTGCTCGCGGTTCGCCTCGGCGCGCGACGGCAACTTGACGACGACCGACGACGGACCCGAACCGTCGGCGTAAGTGATGTTCGCGCGGTAGATCTCGCCCATCACGCCGATTCCTTCGCCGATCTGCGACAGATCGATGGAACTGATACTGCCGGTGGGTGTCTTTCCGCCGGTTCGCAGCGCTTCTTCGAGCCACTTGGCCGTTACTTCGGAAATGTCGGAGGGAATGGCAACGTTGGACATGATGCGACATTAGTCGTGAACGTCGAAAATGCGCCTCACGTAGTCGTTCACGAAGGTTCCGGTCGGGTCGAAACTCTTCCGAACCCCGAGGAACGTCTCCCAGTCGGGGTACAGCGGAGCGAGATCCGCGGCGCCGAGGTAGTGCATCTTCCCCCAGTGAGGTCGCCCGCCGTGAGCACGCATTATTGCTTCGACCGAGCGGAAGTAATCGTCGAACGGTGTGCCCTTGTACATGTGCACCGCGATGTAGGCCGAATCACGGCCCTGTGCGGTCGACAAGAGAAGGTCGTCGGGCGCGGTGAACCGCACCTCCACAGGGAAGCTGATGCGCAGACCTTTTGCGTCGATCATGCGACGAACCTCGGTCAACGCGTCGGCGCACGCCTCGCGCGGCAATGCGTATTCCATCTCTACGAACCGCACCCGACGTGGACTCGCGAACACCTTGTAGCTGACGTTCGAATACGACACCTCTCCCGACCCGGGTAGGGCAGTTGCCAGCCGAGGGATGAGCGACGGCACCGCGCGTCCCAGCCGGCACACTGCACCAAAGGCGGTGTTCTCGAGAAACGATTTCTGCCACCACTCACGCGCCCTCGGCATCGGTGAGGCGGGACCATCGAATCTGTTGTTCCGTTTGGTGATCGCCCAATCCGTGTGAGGAATCCAGAAAAACTCGAAGTGATCATTGGTCGCCACGAATTCTTCGAGGTTCGCGATGACCGCGTCGAGCCTCATCGGCTTCTCGACAGCCGCCAAGACGAAAGACGGCTCCACACGCAACCGCACCGAAGTGATAACCCCCAGCGCGCCGACACCGACGACTGCCGCCCTGAAAACGTCTCCATCGGCAGTGGTCAGCCGTCGCTCGATCCCGCAGCCATCGACCAAAGAGATGGCGACCACTTGACCGGCAATCCCCGTGAGACCCACACCCGTGCCGTGCGTCGACGTCGAAATCGCCCCGGCAATCGACTGGTACGCGATGTCTCCGAGGTTGGCGAGAGCCCAGCCTTGCGCGGCAAGGGCTTCGTTCAGCGCGGCGATGGTGACGCCACCATCCACCTCGACCTCACACGTTGCCTCATCGACCCGCCCGACGCCGTCGAGATGTCGAAGATCGATCAACACGTCGTCGGCGACCGCCGCGGCCGTGAAGCTGTGGCCAGAGCCGACGACCTTCACGCGACGGTTCCGAGCGACCGCATCGGAGACACGCTCGACAACTTCCCGGGACGAGCGAACCGTGTGCCACGTGATCGGCAGAGCTCGCTGGTTGCCGGCCCAATTCCGCCACGTTCTGCCCTCGCTCTTCCCCACCGACGACAAAGTACTCTGTCGCACATGCCAACTGTCTCGGTGCGTAAATGGTTCGCTAGTCGAGAGGAGACGGTCTCGATTCACGGTCGTACGCTGCCCGCGCCTTCTGTACGGGCAATAGCGGCAGCAGTGGTGACCAACCCGTTTGCAGGCAGGTACGTCGAGGACCTGAACCCGCTGATCGATGCAGCACCCGAGCTGGCCGCTGAACTGGCACGACGGTGCCTCGACGCGCTTGGTGCGCCACCCGAAGCGGTCACTGCTTACGGCAAGGGAGCCATCGTCGGTCTCAACGGCGAGGCCGAGCACGCCGCGGCACTCATTCACCCGACGTTCGGCGCCCCCGTGCGTGCAGCCATCGGAGGCGGTGCGGCCATCATCCCATCGACCAAGGTCGTCGCCTCTGCGGGCTTCCGACTCACCATGCCCGTGACCAACCGCGACGACATCTGGGTCTTCGACGACATGGATGCTGCCTCCTTTGCCATCGACGACGCGCCTCATCCCGACGAAATCGTCATCGCGCTCGTCTACGCAACCGGTGGCCGCCCCGGACACCGCATCACGAAAAGATCATGAGCCTCGCCGTGTCCATGAAGCCCATGTTCAAAGCAATCATCCTTCTGTCCCGAGGTGACGATCAGTCTCCGGAAGATTTCCGCCGCTGGTGGCTCGAAGAGCACGCCCCGCTCGCGCGGCAGTTGCCCGGTCTTCGGGGGCTCGTCTTCAACCTGGTTTCCGGCCCGGGCCAGGTCGACTCCCCCTATGACGGGGTTTCCGAGCTCTGGTTCGACAGTCGGGAGGCCTTCGACGCGGCCTATGCCACCGATCTGGGCAAGCAGGTGGCATCCGACTCGCTCAGCCATGTCAGCGGTCGTTTACGGTTGTTTGTGGAAGAGCACACCCAAGTGAACCCCACCGGGTGAGAGTTCAAAGGAGAATCACGTTATGACCGCAGTCGACAACGACCCGGGCGTCTCCCAATCTCGGGGTGCGAAAGTTCAGGACATCCTGAAGAGCGACACGCGCCCCGTTCCGAAAGCATTTCTCGACTTCGCGAGCCCTTACGTCGGCTCCGAAGAAGTACCGAAATCACGATTCACCTCCCCCGAGTTTGCCGCGCTGGAGAAGCAATACGTCTGGATGAAGACGTGGCAGTTTGCGTGCCTGGAGGATGAAATTCGCGAACCCGGTTCACACGTGGTGTACGACGTGGCGGACGAGTCATTGATCATCATTCGTGGAAAGGACGGCCAGATTCGCGCACTGCACAATGCGTGCATGCACCGGGGGACTCGTCTTGCCGATGACGAGGGTCGCGTCGACTCGTTCGTCTGCCCCTTCCACGGATGGGAGTGGGACAACAAGGGTGATTTGGTCAATGTCCCAGGGTCATGGGACTTTCCGCAGTTCGTCCACGGCTCGAAGCCGACATGCCTGCCACAGGCGAGGGTTGCGACATGGGACGGACTGGTTTTCATCAACTTCGACCACAACGCAAAGCCATTCGAGGAATATGCCGCGAAGATGATCGAACACTTCAAGGAGTTCCCCCTCTCCAAGCGTTACAAGGCATTCCACGCGGTCAAGGAAGTCGAGTGCAACTGGAAGGTCCTCATGGAGGCTTTCAGCGAGGGCTATCACGTTCTTGTGACTCATCCGCAGATCGTTCCCTTCTGTGGCGATGAGAACAGCGAATACTCCATCTACCCCGACAACCCGGAGGTCTCGCGTTTCTTCAACCCGTTCGGGGTCCAGTCACCGCACATTCTCGAGACGTTGTCCGAAGAAACCATTGCCGAAGAGTTCGTGGCGTTCTCCAGTCGCAGTCGCGGGTATTCCGACCAGACACGACCCGAGGTGCCAGCCGGTATAGAGGCTCGCGCATACGTCGCAGAGACGTTCCGTCAGCGCATGTCCGCAATGTTCCGCGCGAACCTCGACAACTATTCCGACGCCGAGATCCTCGATGCGGTTCTGTATCACCTCTTCCCCGCTTTCGCCCCATGGGCCGGGATCGGTCAGCCACTCATGTACCGCTGGCGTCCGGGTCGCACACCCGACACGGCCTTCATGGACGTGATCCGCATGGTCGCCGTGCCCGACAACGAGCCGAAGCCTGATCCCGCGCCAACGACGCGCTTGCGACGCGAGCAGCGTTGGGCCGAGGCACCCGGCATGGCCGGACTCGCTGATGTTTTCGAACAAGACATGTCGAACGTGCCATTCGTGCAACAGGGATTGAAGTCCACTGGCAAGAAGACGGTCACCTACGCCAACTACATGGAAGGGCGCTTGCGTCACTTCCACAAGCTGCTCGACACATACATCGAAGCGGGGCTTCGCGCCGACGGCAAGAGTCTCGATGTTCTCGATCCGCATCGAGTTGGCGCTCAGCTCGACTGAGCAACGCCAGACCGCCGACTAATCTGGACGGCGGGGGTTCGATCGTGTTGTCAGTCAAGGAAGCCGGTCAGGTATTCGTCACGCCGTCCGCTTACGCAGATGAGCAGCTGTTTAACGAGGCCTGCGCGGTGCTCCGGCGCCGAGATCCGGTGCACCTGGTCGAGCATGACAACTTCAATCCGTTCCATGCGGTCACGCGCCACGCCGATGTGTTGTCGGTCGAGTTGCGAAACAACGTCTTCCGTAACGAGCCGCGCGCCGTGCTCGGAACGAAAGCCGACGACGAGCGTGTTGCCAAGAACGGCAACCTGCTCCGCACACTCATCCACGTCGACGATCCTGAGCACAGGGCATTGCGAGGTGTCACGTCCGATTGGTTCCTTCCGAAGAGTCTGGCGAGGCTTGACCAACGTCTGGCCGGATTGGCCCGAGCGTCGGTCGATCGAATGGTCGAACTCGGAGGCGAGTGCGATTTCGCTCGCGACATTGCGATGCCGCTTCCACTGAACGTCATTCTCGCCATCCTCGGGCTTCCGGAATCCGATTATCCGCGGATGTTGAAGCTGACACAGGAACT
>JBEAPO010000051.1:0-4694 GCA_041164425.1 Actinomycetota bacterium | reverse complement strand
CTGATCGGCGGCTTCTTCACCGAACAGTTGTCGTGGCGCTGGATCTTCATCATCAACGTTCCGATCGGCATCGTGGCTCTCGTCATCACCTCGGCCGCCCTTCGCATTCCTTTCCAAAAGCGCGATCACAACGTCGACTGGCTGGGGTCGGCACTTCTCACCGTGTCGGTGACGTGCCTCATCCTCTTGTTGTCATGGTCGTCCGAGGAACACGGCTGGACGTCGTCGTTGTCGGTCGTGTTGGGCGTGGCAGCGGTGCTCATTGGCATCGCGTTCGTGCAGTGGGAGAAGAAAGCGCCCGAACCGGTGATGCCGCTTCACCTCTTCCGCAACGACGTCCTGCGCGTGACGATTCCCCTCGTTGCGTTCGCGGGCACCATCATCTACGGCGCAAACGCCTTCATTCCGCTCTTCTTGCAGGCCGTGACGGGAGTGTCACCCACCAATTCCGGACTGTTGCTGATCCCGATCATGGCCGGCGTCACGCTTGCAAGCATCGGCACGGGACGGCTCACCACTAGAAACGGCAAGTACCGCCACTGGCCGATTCTCGGTGCGGTGTCGCTGACAATCGGAATGGTGTTTCTCGCGGCGATGTCGGACACGGGCCTCGGCATGGCCTCGGCACTCACGGGAATGGTCTTCGTCGGCCTCGGAATCGGCAGCATCATGCCGACATGCACGCTCGCCACGCAGAACGCCGTCGACTGGCAGGACCTCGGCGTGGCGAGTGCAGCCATCACGTTCTTTCGTACTCTCGGTGGTGTCGTCGGCCTCGCGGCCTCCGGCGCGCTCCTCAACTCGCGCATCACGGGCAAGGTCGACAAGGCGCTCTTGCAGGCGCCACGCGAGATCAAGTCGATTCCCGACGCAGAGTTGCGCGAGCGCGTACTCGACGTCCTCGGAAGCGGTCTCACTTCGATCTACAAGGTCGCCATTCCGGTGGCGTTGCTCGTCATCGTGATCGCCACGAGACTGCCCGACCGCCCGTTGCGCCAGACAACGGGTGCGCCGAGCGCCGTCGCAGACTGAAGCCGTTCTACTCCCCCGCGGCCTTTGGTTCCTTCGGTAGACCGAGCACGCGTTCGGCGACGATGTTGCGCTGAATCTGACTGGTTCCACCCCAGATCGTCTCCGATCGCGAGAAGAAGAACGCCGACATCATCGGGCTGACGGGATATCCCGCACGACGCTTTTCGCGCGCCGTCCCCGGCCACGTAGCGAGATCCGAGCCGGCATTGACGAGCACCGACTCGGTGCCATGGATGTCGAGGGCGAGTTCCATCGCTTCCTTGTGCATCTCCGACCAAAACATCTTGTTCGACGCACCGAGCGCGGCAACACCAAGGTCCTTCGACTTGTTCAGGGTCGCGGTCAGCGAACGCAAGCCGTTGATGCGCAGGATCTGGATCTTGGTGTAGTAGCGCATGAGGCGCTGGCGGATCATCGGATCTTCGATGCCACCCGTCGCCTCGGCGCGGGCGCGCATCATCTTGTATTCCTCTTCGAATCGGCGGTAACCGGTTGTTGCGCTCATGCCACGTTCGAAGGCGAGGGTCGAGTTGGCGACCTGCCAACCGTTGTTCACGCCACCGACCACGTTGTCCTTCGGGCAGCGTGCGTCGGTGAAGAAGACCTCACAGAATTCGGCGGTGCCGTCGGGCTGCACGATGCCGCGCACTTCGACGCCGGGCTGACGCATCGGCACGAGCAGGTACGAGATGCCCTTGTGCTTCGGTGCGGTCGCGTCGGTACGCGTGAGCAAGAAGCAATAGTCGGCGTGGTGGCCGCCCGTGGTCCACACCTTTTGGCCGTTGATCACCCATTCGTCACCGTCGAGAACCGCCGTCGTCTTCAAGCTGGCGAGATCGCTGCCGCTGTTCGGCTCGCTGAATCCCTGGCACCAACGCGTTTCGCCGCGCAGGATCTTTGGCAGGAACTCTTTCTTCTGTTCCTCGGTGCCCCATTGCAGGATTGTCGGACCGACGAGGGTGTCGCCGAAGAAGTCGGCGCGCATCGGCGCCTTGGCCGCGGCGAATTCCTCGGATAGCACGACACCCTGCATCACGGACAGGCCCTTGCCGCCGTATTCCTTCGGCCACGTCGCGCAGATCCAGCCACCGCCGTACAACTTCGCCGGCCACGACTCGTTGAATGCCTTGCGCTGTTCCGCCGACATTTCGAAGCCCGGGTCGAACCAGCCCGCCGGCAGGTTCTCGCGCAACCACGCACGAACCTCTTCACGGAACTCTTGGGCATCTGCGGGGTAGGTCAACTCCATTTCTCAATTATTTACCCGTCGGTAACGTGAAGGCGAATCGACCCGAATCGAGTCCCAAAATCACTCCGGCCGGAGAATTTACGGTCCTGCAACAATGACCGAACATTGCCGAGACGCACGGTCCCTAGTTTCAGGTCCATGAAATCCCCTGTGCCAGCCGTTTGTGATGTGAAGCTGGGGCCAACCGAGGTTGCCGTCCTGCGCGTCCTTCTGTCGCGAGCGGGCAAGGTGACGGGCCGTTCCGACCTGAACCGGCTCGCCGGCATCGAAGGATCGCCGCGGAGAAGCGACGCCGCACTAGTCCTGGTACGGCGCGCACTGGGCGAGGGCGCCATCGTCACCGTCCGTCGGCGCGGATGGATGCTGCAGACTGACTCGCTCGGAAGAGCGACAACTCTGCTTGACTCTCTCCCGTGATCTTTTCAACAGTGCTCGCCTCGGGCGGCGCCGGCAGCCTTGATATCGGCCAAATTCTCTTCGAACTCTCCCTCATCCTGATAGCCGCGAAGGTAGTCGGCGAAATTGCTGAACGAGTCGGCGTACCCGCCGTACTCGGCGAAATTCTCGCGGGCATCATCATCGGGCCATCGGCGCTCGGGCTCGTCGAACGTTCGGATTCCCTCTTCTTGATGGCCGAACTCGGCGCGATTCTGCTTCTCATGCAAGTCGGCATGGAGATCGACGTGAAGGAATTGCGCAGCGTCGGTCGCTCCGCAATGACAGTCGCGGTGATCGGCGTCAGTTTGCCTCTGCTCCTCGGCTCGGCGACCGGCCTAGCACTCGGGGAGTCCGGCAACACCTCTCTCTTCATCGGCGCGACCCTCACTGCTACGAGCGTCGGTATCACCGCGCGGGTATTCGGCGACCTAAGAGCACTCGCAACAAAAGAAGCACGGGTGGTTCTCGGCGCCGCGGTTGCCGATGACGTCCTCGGCCTCATCATCCTCACGATCGTCACCCGTATCGTCGAAGAAGGGACCGTCGGAATCGGCACTGTTGCCACGACGATGGTCACGGCTCTCGCATTTCTGGCGATTGCATCTTTGGTCGGGTTCACCGCCCTGCCAAGAATCATCGGACTCGTGGCAAAGAAGGGCTCGTCGCCTGTTGCCATCTCGGTGATTGCGGTCGGAATCGCGCTCGCGTACTCCGGAGCTGCCGATGCCGCAAAACTTGCGCCGATCATCGGAGCGTTCGTCGCTGGAGCGGCACTCGGCAGTACGTCCGCGCACGAACGAATCGAGCGAGACGTTTCATCGCTCGCAGCGATCTTCGTACCGATCTTTTTCCTACAGATCGGCATCGAGACGGACATCGCGTCGATGGCACGACCCAAGGTTCTTGGAATCGCCGGCCTCCTCATCGTGGTGGCGGTCTTTACAAAAGTCGCCGCTGGTTGGGGTGCGGGACGAGGCGGCGGCGACAAGTTCTTGATCGGGCTCGGGATGATGCCTCGAGGCGAGGTGGGCCTCATCTTCGCCACAATCGGGATGGGCGTGGGCGTGTTCGACGACGACCTGCATGCTGCTCTCGTGCTCGTAGTCCTCGCCACGACCGTCATCAGCCCCGCTGCCCTCCGCTGGAGGATCAAGGGCAACGACTCGATCGCGACGGAGACCGACGAGGCCCCTGAAGAGGAACCTGCAGGTGGGTGGATTTCCGAGTCATCCGGCCGCTTCGAGTTGGCTGCCATTCCGCCCGCGGCCGAAGTTCCGTCGGTGCTGCTCGATGCAGCGGTTCGAGCAAAAGACCTTCAACCTGCCGAGTCGTTCCTGAACTGGATCGCTGCGGGCACCGAGCGTCGTTTGGTTTGGACCCGTTCGGCAACCACCGAACTTCTGAACGTGCTGCGACACGGCAATTCACGCTCGTGGCGCATGATCGAGGCAGCGGCGCTGTTGGATCGGACCATCCCGGAGGTCACCGAAGCAATGCGCAGACACGCCGAGGACTCGACGGAAATGGAACCCACGAGCATCCTTCACTTCCCCATCGTCGAATCTCTGCGCGACGTCACTGCGGTTGCTTCTTCACAGAACGACACTCTGCTCCTCGCTGCGTTTCTGGCCGACATCGACGCAGGACCGGAAGTGACGGCCACGATTCTCCACAAGCTCGACCTCGACCCGGGCACTTTGGGGGAAGTCGACGACCTGCTCAACGGAACGCGGATCCTGCGTGCCGCAGTCAAACACGAGCCTCATCGCGTCGATGACAAGATGTTGCGCGACATCGCCCACGGCCTGCGTCGACCCGGAAACGTCGAACGCAGCCGACTCTTGGCCGATGCGATCGGCGGGCTCGAACCGTGGCAGCACACGGCACTCATCGACTTCACCACACAGGTGCAGACTCTCCTCGCCCACCCAGAGCTCTTGAGCGGTGCCAACGACTCATTTGCCGAGATGCGTCG
>JBEAPO010000050.1:0-11973 GCA_041164425.1 Actinomycetota bacterium | reverse complement strand
CGACCGCGTGTGTCTCGGGTCGTTCAGCGACCGCCGACTGAGAACATTGCGGGCCGAGCTCGGTCCCGAAGTTGCAACCTCGCTCGGCCCGCAGGGAGTTGCCCGTCTGCGACTCGCCGTTTCAATCGGCCGGTCAATCCGATTTCCCGATGCCGTCTATGCGGTCCAAATTCCCCCGAAACAGGGACCGATCCCCCTCCACTCGCAGCGGTTCATAGACATCGCGCACGAGTCAGGATTACACGTGCACTACTGGACGATCGACGATCCCAACCAGATGCACGAACTTCTCGATCGCGGTGCGGACGGCATCATGACCGACAAACCAACGATCCTCCGCGACGTCCTCGTCGGCCGCGATCGTTGGTGATTACGCGTCTCGCGCCGCGCCGTATTTATTAGGCGTCTCGCGCCGCACTTTATCTATTAGGCGTCTCGCGCCGCCCCTTGCCTCTTGACGATGGGGTCTTTGTCGCTCCATGGGAAGTTGATCCACATGTCGGTGCGCTTCCACACATAGTCACAACGCACCACAGAGTGCGGCTTTTCGTACAGTGCCGCGACCCGCGATTCGGCGACTCTTCCTTCGCAGAACTCTTGGACGAGCTTCAGGGTGTGGCCGGTGTCGGCCACATCGTCGACGATGAGAATCTTCGCGTCACGCACGTCGACGAAGTCGGGAACTGGTGGCAGGATCATCGGCATGTCGAGGCGTTCGTCAACGTCGGTGTAGAACTCGACGTTCATGGTGTAAGTGTTCTTGACCGAAAGCGCGTACCCGAGTGCACCGGCGAGAAAAAGCCCCCCGCGGGCGATGGCGAGGATCATGTCGGGGTCGTAACCCGAACGCGCGATGTCGCGAGCGATGTCCCGCGAGGCTTCTCCGAAACCGTCCCACGTCAGAATTTCGCGCTGTTCAGACACACACACTCCCTCTTTGCGCTCAACCTAGTCGTTCACGGTTCGTACGGACAATGTCGGCAGCCGCTCGAACAGCACCGCGCCCGCGAGGCGAGGAAGACCGATGTCATCACGCTGCGCTTTGTAAGTGGGTCGATGTAGACGGGGTCTCCCCTGTCGACAGCGGTGCGATGCGCACTGAGAATTCTTTCCACCATGACGGTGTCGTGCGGCAGTCGCTGCGGCAGTGGGTGGTCGACATGGTCGGCGCGCAAGGGTGCATACCGTTCGACCACGCTGGTCAACCTACTGAAACACACCCGTCACCTAACATCGCCGCGATGACCGCACTCGAATCCCAGCCCCGCGCGCTCGCCGATGTGCGCACGCTGAGCCACACGCTTGGGGTCTTCAGGTTCGGGGCACTCGATCCCACCACTCGCCTCCATGGCACCCGAGTCGTCATGGCTTCCGTAACTCCGGCCGGGCCGGGCTGGGTCGACGCATCCGTCACCGGTGTCTCTTTTGGCGGCGCCGGAGAATTCACCATTCGCGAGCGACGGCCCGATCCCCTCGGTCAACGCGACCAATTCGTCGCCCTCACGCCCGCCCACGACATCGTTGCGCGCCTCCAACGGGACTTTGGCGGGCTGCGTGTCGGCGCGTCGGCCGATGTCTACAAGGCTGCCCTCACGGCGACTCTCGGCCAGCGCATCACCGCCGCCGAGGCGATGAGCCAGTGGGTCCGACTGTGTCGCTCGGCGTCGAGCGCCGTCGACACCCCCGTCGGCACGCTTCTCGCACCACCCGATCCCGCCACTCTCGCGCAAATGTCCCCGTACCAACTGCATCGGTTCGGCATCGAAGAGGCGCGTGCGCGCACGCTCATCGCCATTGCACGGGTCTTTCACCGCCCGGGCCGGCACCACGTCGACCCGGAGGTCGCACTGCGTCGACTCGTCGCCGATGTCCCGAGATTCGGTCCATGGACCCGCGCACTCGTCGAGGCCGAGGCTCTCGGCAGCCCCGATGCGGTCGCGGTGGGTGACTTCCATCTGAAGAACGTCGTGGCGCACGCCCTCACGGGTCGTCCACGTGGCACCGACGAGGAGATGCTCGCTGCGCTATCGCCCTACGCGGGCAACAGGGGCCGTGTGCTCTCGTGGTTGGCCCTCGGCGGTGTCGCCGCGCCTAAGTTCGGGCCCCGTCGCCGCAACATCGACATCCGCGCGTACTGACAAATCAGGAGCCCGTGGCACGCATGGCGTCGCGCACCGACCAGAACCCCGGCCAACTCTTCGACACCACTGCGGGGTCATCGATCGACACGCCCGAGATGCGTCCCGCGAGAACGGCGAAACTCATTGCAAGACGATGATCGTGGTGCGTGGCGAGGTGGGCGCCGCTGAGAGCCGTGGGCTGAATGACCAGACCGTCGTCGGACTCGGCCACGGTTGCGCCACATTTCGTGAGCTCGCGGGCGAGATCACCCAGACGATCACTTTCCTTCGTGCGGATGAACCCGACACCGCGAATCCGCGAACCTTCCGCGGCAAACAGTGCGACGACGGCCACGGTGGGCACGAGATCCGACGCATCGACCATGTCGATGTCGATTCCACGCAACGGCTGATCGAGATCACGGTGCACACTGATTGAGGTGAGGCCTCGCTCGACGCGACAACCCATTTCTTCCAGTATGTCGACAAAGACGACATCACCCTGCAACGAGTCGACGGTCAGGTTCGGAATGGTGACCGATCCGCCGCAGACGGCCGCAAGAGCCATCGGATATGAGGCCGACGATGCATCGGGTTCTACCTCGTAGTAGCGCGGAACATATCGACCTTCCGGAACGGTATAGACCCTGCCGCGCGCGGCGTCGTTCATCGCCACATCTATGCCGAAATCACGCATCACCTCGACGGTCATCTCGAGATACGAATCAGAAACTCTCTCACCCGCCACGATGAGTCGCAAACCACCGCGCAGATATGGAGCCACCAGCAACAACGCCGTCGCAAACTGACTGGAGACCCCGCCCGGAATCTCGATCTCTCCCCCACGGATACCGGCGGCTGACACTTCGACGGGAAGATGGCCCGATTGTCCAAGCGGGTTGACGTGTGCACCCAACGCCGCCAGGGCATTGTGCAGGTCGGCCATCGGTCGACCACGCAACGCTTCACCGCCGTCGATCACCGCTCCGGCTGACCGTAGTGCGCACACTGCAGTGAGGAAGCGTGATGTCGTACCTGCCAGACCCGCCTCGACACGTACGGCACCGGAAGGCTCCAAGTCAAGTCCCGAATCGAACCGAACCACCCCGTCACCGTTGTCGACAACTTCGACACCGAGCGATCGAAGGCCTCGAACCATTGCAACCGAGTCGTCCCCGTCGGGAACGTTAGAGACGATCGTGCCACCTCCAGCGAAGGCAGCACAGACGAGAGCGCGGTTCGCGATGCTCTTGGAACCTGGCACCGCGACGGTGCAGTCGACCGGCGCACCAAAGACGTCGATGTCACGCGCGATGACGATCACCTACCCGGTTTGAAACCGCGAGCGATGAGGCCACCCCGCAACAGCTCGACCTGCCCCGCCTCGACGAGCACCACGGCGATGCCCCGATCACCCTCGGCCGAGTGCACGACCTCGAAGTTGGCGAGGTTCACGTTCAACTCGGCTGCCAGTGTGAAGATCTCGGCCGCCGAGCCCGGCCTGTCGGGAATTGGAATCCGGACCTCGACTGCATCTTCGAGGGATCGCACCCGGGCGGGCAGGTTGCTTCGGGCTTCGCGCGCGCGGAGCAACAGCCGTTCGAGGCCCGCTGTGTCCTCTTTGTCGACGGTGCCGCGCAGGTCGATGAGGCCGGCAATGAAGTCGTCGAGGGTTGCCACGATCGCGTCACGGTTGGCGCGGCAGATGTCGAGCCAAATACCCGGCTTACTCGACGCGATGCGGGTCATGTCGCGAAAGCCACCGGCTGCCATGCGCAGCAACGACGCGTGCTCTTCGGATCGACGGTCTGCGAGGGTCATCAAGGTCGCGGCGGTGAGATGCGGAACGTGGCTGACAACCGCGATCAGCCTGTCATGATCGTCGGCCGACAATGCGAGGACGTTGGCGCCCAATTGATTGGCAACCCCGGCGGCGAGCGCAAACACGGCGTCGGGCGTGTCGGAATTCGGAGTGAGTATCCAAGTCGCGCCCTCGAACAACGTCGAATCGGCCCCGTCGAGTCCGTCGAGTTCGGAACCCGCCATCGGGTGCCCCCCGATGAAGCGCGGGTTGGCTATGCCGTCGACGAGCGGGCCTTTCACACTTCCCACGTCGGTGACGACACCGGTCGTCGCCGCGAGAGCGGCTTCAACTTCCACACGCAGCTGCAGCACGGGAACCGCAACGAAAGTGATTTCCGCATCCGCGTCGAGACCCGGGGCCGACACGATGCCGCGTTCGACGGCCGACTCCAGACGTCCCGGGTGCGGGTCCGTGCCCTGCACACGCCATCCCGCCTCGACCAGCCGCGCGGCGATCGACCCTCCGATCAATCCCAGACCGACGACATTCGCACTGCGCTGAATCGCATCCGTAGCCATCACCCCGAGACGCTAGCGACGACCATCGCCCGCCATCGCTTCGATTAACGCCTTCCGCTCGGCGAGTGACAATTCTCGCCATGTCCCTGGTTTCAACCTCGTGTCGGTGATCGGTCCGATTCGTGTCCGCACCAGTCGCTCGACGTCGTGGCCGATCGCTTCGAACATTCGTCGCACCTGTCGGTTGCGACCCTCATGAATCGTGATCGAGACCGTCGAATCGCTGCGCTGGCCGACCTTTGCCGGGGCAGTCGGTCCGTCTTCCAGTTCGACCCCGTCACGCAACTTGCGCAGTTGACCGTCGGTCAACCGCGGCCCGCCGCGCAACAAGACGACGTACTCCTTGTCGACGCCCTTGCTCGGGTGCGTGAGGAAGTGCGTCAGGTCCCCATCGTTGGTCAGGATCAGTAATCCCTCGGTCTCGGCATCGAGTCGGCCGACGGGGAACACACGCGGACTCTGCGGAACGATGTCGACGACGGTTGGGCGACCCTGCGGGTCACTCGCCGTCGAGATGACGCCACGCGGTTTGTTCAACAGGTAGTACACGAGGTCCGGTCGCGCACCGATGGGCACACCGTCGACGGCGATCACGTCGACGAGGGGGTCGACACGGCGTCCCAATTCCGCGACTTCTCCATTCACCGTCACGCGCTCGTCAGCGATCAACTCTTCGCATGTGCGACGACTTCCCCACCCGAGTGCCGCAAGCACCTTTTGCAGGCGTTCGCCCTCACCGGCCGGTGATTCGTCGGGTTCAGTCGTCGGAGGCTGGCGCATCGCCGACGGCTCCGCCCGCATCGGCCTCGATCGGCGTGATTCGCAAGGTGGCCTCGAGGGCCTCGACAATTTCGGCATCCGGTACGAACTCCGCGAGCGGCGGCAATTCGTCGACCGAGTTCAATCCCAACTTCTCGAGGAACAAGGGGGTCGTGCCCCACAAGACGGCCTGCCCGGGGCCGTCGTCGCGGCCACGCTGTTCGATGTAGCCACGCCCCTGCAGGGTGCGCAGCACTGCATCGGGATCGACACCACGGATCGAAGCAATCTGCAGGCGCGAGATCGGTTGCTTGTACGCGATGATGGCGAGGGTCTCGAGGGCCGCCGCCGACAAACGTGCGCGCTGGCCGTCGAGCACGAAACGCTCGACGTAGGGCGAAACATCCGGATGGCTCTGGAACCTGTAACCACCGGCAACCTTGACAACCTCGAACCCGCGGCCCTGTTCCTCGTAGCCGGACCTCAAGTCGGCGATGATTGCCTCGACCTCGGCCACTGGGGTCTCGAGCAGTTGGGCAAGCAACTCGACGGGAACGGGTTCGATTGCAACCATCAGTACACCCTCGATCACGCGCGCCGCGTCGTGTGTTTCAGCCGTTGACCTCTCACTCATCGGAACTGTCAGCCCTCGTAATCGTCGATCGCGAACGCCGCACCCGCAGCCGCCATTTCGTTGCCGATCCAACGCACTTGAATGTCGCCGAATCGATCGGCTTGTTCGAGGTCGACGAGGCCCTGCTTGTACAGCTCCAGCAGCGCGAGGAAACGCACGACGACCTCCAGTCGCTCGACTTGCCCCTCGGTCAACTTTCGGAAGGTGATCGATCGGAAGCCGGGAAGCGAAGTGACCAGCTCGCCGACTGCGTCGGCCACGCTCGCACGTATCGGGGCCACGTGGTAGAGGTCGATGCGCGGCTCGGGTTTCGGTGTGATCGCCCGTACAAGCGCACGCACCAACTTCTCGGGTGTCACGCCCTCCATCAAGTCGGGCATCAGGTCGGCGAATCGTTCGTCAGGGCCGGTCACCCGGGGGAAGGCCCGATCGGCAAGGTCGGCGAGCTGCTGGAGCACCCGCGAGACGTCCTTGAAAGTCTTGCACTCGAGCAACCGGGCGAGAAGCAGATCGCGCTCCTCCCAGAGGGCAAGTTCCTCATCGAGGTCGACGTCTTCACGTCCGGGCAGGAGCCGCCGCGCTTTCAGTTCGACAAGCGTGGCCGCGATGAGAAGGAATTCCGTGGCGATCTCGAGGTCAAGTTCCTGCATCCGCTCGATCTCGGCGAGATACGCATCGACGATGTGGGCGAGAGACACCTCGTGGATGTCGACCTGCTCACGCAGGATGAGGTGCAGCAGCAGATCGAAGGGGCCCTCGAAAACCGGCGTGGAAACTGCGTACGGCACCGTCTCGAACTTACTCGCCCCGACCCCGAACCGACGAGTACCATCCGCCCGTGGCCCGCGTTCTTTCGTGCATTCAACCCACCGGCGCCGTCCATCTCGGCAACTACCTGGGGGCCCTGCGGGAGTGGGAAAAAGGCCAGCACGTGAACGACGTGTTCCACGGAATCGTCGACCTGCATGCACTGACGATCACCGATACCTCGGGCGTGCTCGGCGCAAATTCGCTCGATCTTTCAGCGATGCTGTTTGCCGTCGGCCTCGACCCGGATGTGGCGACAATCTTCGTCCAGAGCCACGTCGTCGAGCATTCGGTGCTCGGATGGATCATGGAGTGCACCGTTTCGTACGGAGAGCTCTCCCGAATGACCCAATTCAAGGACAAGTCGGCAAAACGCGAAGCTGATTTCGTCTCCGCAGGCCTCTTCACATACCCGGCTCTCCAGGCCGCCGACATCCTGTTGTATGACGCCAACGAAGTGCCGGTTGGCGCCGATCAGCACCAGCACATCGAGATCACGCGCGACATCGCGATCCGCTTCAACCATCGTTTCGGCGACACATTCGTCATACCAAAGGCCGTCACGCCGGCCGAGGGTGCACGCGTCATGGATCTTCAAGAGCCGACGAACAAGATGTCGAAGTCGGCAACCAGCGACGCGGGCTGCATCTACTTGCTCGACGACCCCTCGGCCATCATGAAGAAGTTCAAACGAGCGGTCACCGACTCGGACAGCGAGGTCTACTACGACCGCGAGAAAAAGCCCGGCGTCTCGAACCTGCTCGACATCCTCTCCGCGGCGACCGGCGCCAAGCCGGGTGATCTGGCCGAGCACTACACGCAGTACGGCCCGCTGAAAAACGACACCGGCGAGGCGGTGGTCGAGCTCGTGCGGCCGATTCAGACACGCTACTCGGAGCTCATGGCCGACCGCGCAGAACTCCAGCGGCTCTTGCGCAAGGGCGCCGACAAGGCTCGCGGAGTCGCATCGAACACACTCGACCGCGCAAAGAACGCGATCGGGTTCCTTCCCTACTGACGACTCACGCGTCGTCGGCGGCACGCAAGGCGACCGCGGTCGCATCGTTCGCAGTGCCTGCAACCAGTTCGATGGTGCGGGGATGTGCGCCTACCGCACCCAACATCTCGGCTCCGATGCGTTCGTGGTCGCGATACCGACGCATAGTTGGCGATAGCGCAACGACCGTGGCAATGCTGCGCCCGACCCGCCCCAACGGCGCCCGGGACTTGCCGACATCATGAAGCAGGGCCCCAGCAACCTCTTCACGCACGGCGCTCGGAATCGTCGCCACGAAGCGTCTGGTGACCTCCACCGCGTGTCGCCTGTCGCGCGCGTCCATCTCCATCCACAATTCAAGTTCGGCTCCGGTCAGCACTCCTGATGCAAATCGCGCGTCAGCTTCCGCGGTCGTCACGGGTTCACCCATCTCACGGAAACGCGCCAAGAGGTGGACAAGCCGTGACGACGTCATTTCTGCTTCCCCTGTCGCCGTGCACGCGGGTGCGCCTCGGAGTAGACCTGCCACAGGCGCTCTTGTGACACGCGCGTGTACACCTGAGTCGTCGTGATCGACGCGTGTCCCAACATTTCCTGCACGATGCGTAGGTCAGCTCCGTGGTCGAGGAGATGAGTCGCACACGTGTGGCGCAGCGCGTGCGGCGAAACCTCGCGATCGATCCCCGCACGTAGACCCGCGTCGCGCACCACCTGAAATGCCACTTGTCGACTCAACCGCGTTCCCCGCCCTCCGAGAAACACCGCATACGAATCGTCCTTCTTTCGCCACCGCACGGGCTCCATCATCGGACGACCGGTTGACAACCAAGACTCGAGCGCGTGGTGCGCGACCGACCCGAACGGTACGACACGCTCTTTCGACCCCTTTCCGAAGAGACGCACGAGTGACGCCTCCATGTCGAGGTCGGCGATATTGAGTCCACATACCTCCGACACACGCGCCCCGGTGGCATAGAGGAACTCGAGCAATGCACGATCCCGCAAGCTTCGCGGCTCATCGCCCGAAACGGATGCGATGAGACCCGTCACTTCTTCTTCCGACAGGGGCTTGGGAATACCCGCAGGCTTCGATACGCCTTCGGCGAGACCCGACGGATCGTCGCGCCGAACGCCCTCTTCTACCATGTAGCGGTGCAGCATTCGGATCGACGAAAACTGGCGTGCCAAGGACGATTTCGCGGCACCTGCGGCACTGCGATCAGCGAGAAACCTTTCGATGTCCGACACAGTTGCGCGAAGTGGGTCGGTTCGCTGCGCCATCAACCAGGCGACGTACTGTCCGAGGTCGCGACGGTAGGCGTCAATTGTGTTGGCTGCTCGTCCGCGCTCCACGACCAACCAGTCGAGAAAGTCCTCGACTTCGTCGGTCAGCACAGTTCCGCGACCCATTGCAGGCCGATGATCGTCTTCGAGTCGCTGATGTGACCGCGACGACACTCATCGAGGGCGTCATCGAGGCCGATCCGACGAACCTCCATGTGGTCCTCTTCGGGTCCGTGGCGTTCGACGTCGACGTCGGATAGGCCACAGCAAGCGAAAATCTCGACAGTCGAATTGGTGATGCCCGGCGCTGACGCCATGACTCCCAAATAACGCCAGTGTTCCGCTACGAGACCGGCTTCCTCCGCCAACTCACGCCGTGCCGTTGTCTCGGCCGGCTCGTCGTCGACGTCGCGCATGCCGGCGGGTATTTCCCACATCACTTCGCCGAAAGGAGCGCGGTACTGGCTGACGAGGACCGTGCCGACCGAAGCCAAGCTCATGCCCCGCAAGACCTCGAACGAGGGCACATCGAGCACGACAACGCCAACGGCGCCCGGTGAGTCGACGTACGTGCGCACGAACTCCTCACCCGTCGGCGATGCGAGCTGGTCTTCGACGAGGGTCCACACGGCCCACTCGTGTACCGAACGACGGCGAAGGGACCGGAACATCGACCCGGACCGGTTCAGGCGTTCGACGCGCGCCGACCGGCCGCGGCGCGGTTCGCCAGCGAAGCGCCGATGAGGCCGACGAACAACGGATGCGCCCTGTCGGGTCGGCTCTTGAACTCGGGATGCGCCTGCGTCCCCACCCAGTACGGATGGTCGACCGCTTCGATGAATTCGACCAAACGCCTGTCGGGCGATGTGCCACTGCACAGGAAGCCGTTCTCCTCGAATCGCGAGCGATAGGCCGAGTTGAACTCGTAACGATGACGGTGTCGCTCACTGACGACAGGTTCGCCGTACGCCTCGGCAACCTTCGACCCGGGCGTAAGAACCGCGTAGTACGCGCCAAGACGCATCGTTCCGCCCTTGTCGCTGACGTCGCGTTGGTCGTGCATCAAGTCGATGACGGGGTGCGTGGTTGCCGGGTCGAACTCGGTCGAGTTCGCATTCGGCAAACCGAGCACGTTGCGCGCGAACTCGATGGTCATCACCTGCATGCCGAGGCACAAACCGAGACACGGAACCTTGTTCACGCGCGCGAATTCGGCCGCCGCAATCTTTCCCTCGATACCACGGGGACCAAAACCGCCCGGAATCACCATGCCGTCGAGATGCGAGAGTCGACCGTTGGCGAGAAGTCCCTCGACCTCCTCCGCCTGGATCCAGTCAATTTCGATCTTCGCACCATGGTGGAAACCGGCGTGCTTCAGGCTCTCGACGACCGAGAGATACGCATCCTGCAAGTCGACATACTTGCCAATCAAGCCGATGCGCACGGGTGTGGTCGACTCCTCGACACGCTGCACGAATGCGCGCCACGGGGCGAGGTCGAGCGTGGTGTCGAGACGCAGCGTCTCGCACACCACGGTGTCGAGCCCTTCTTCGTGCATGATGAGTGGCAGCTCGTAGATGTTGCGCGCGTCGGCTGCGTTGATGACGTTGGCTTCGGGAACGTCACACTGATTCGAGATCTTGCGCTTCAGACTTTGACTGATCGGCTCTTCACTGCGGGCAACGATCACGTCGGGTTGGATACCGCGGCTGCGCAGCTCCGTGACGCTGTGCTGCGTCGGCTTGGTCTTCTGTTCGCCGCTCGGCCCGATGAATGGCACCAGCGTCACGTGGATGTAGCACACGTTGTCGCGACCCGCCTGGTTGCGGAACTGCCTGATCGCCTCGAGGAACGGGAGGATTTCGATGTCGCCGACGGTTCCGCCCACCTCGGTGATCACCACGTCGACGTCGTCGGTCGACACCCGGTGGATGCGCCGCTTGATCTCGTCGGTGATGTGGGGAATCACCTGAACGGTCTTTCCCAAGTAGTCGCCGCGACGCTCGGCTGCGAGGACCGCCTGGTAGATCGACCCCGTGGTGGCGTTCGACGAACGCGAGAGGTTCTCGTCGATAAATCGCTCGTAGTGACCGAGGTCGAGGTCGGTCTCGCCGCCGTCGTCGGTGACGAATACTTCGCCGTGTTCGAACGGGTTCATGGTTCCCGGGTCGACGTTGATGTAGGGGTCGAGCTTCTGCATCGTCACGCGCAGACCGCGCATTTTCAGCAGTCGCCCGAGCGACGAAGCGGTCAGACCTTTGCCGAGCGAGCTCGCTACCCCACCGGTAACGAAAATGTGCTTCGGCATGTCAACCTCCCGTCAGCGCCACTGCATGAGCACGACGGGATCTCAGAGTACCACCGCCACCCACCCCCGCGGGAAACCGTGGTGACTCAGAACGCAAGCATGTCGCGGGCGGTTTGCAGGGCCGAAGCCTTGGCCTGTCCCCCCGAGAGCATTCGGGCGATTTCCTCGACGCGCTCATCTCCTTCGAGCGCCCCGGCCCGCACAAAGGTCTCTTTCTGCTTCACGCTTTTCGCGATACCCACTTGAACGTCGGCACGGGCTGCAACCTGAGCAAGGTGTGTCACCACGAACACTTGGTGATGACGTGCAACGTCGCGCAACGCTTCGCCGACCGCGACCGCCGCGCTGCCACCGATACCGGCATCGACCTCGTCGAACACCAGCGTGGGCGGTGCCTGCGTGAGGACCAACCTCAACGCCAGCATGACGCGCGCCAACTCGCCACCCGAAGCGACCTTGGCCAACTGTGCGGGCGGACTGCCCGGGTTCGCCGCAATGAGAATGCACACGGCGTCGCCCGCCGGGTCGGCGGCCGATTCGGGAACATCAATGCGGATCTCGGCGTGAGGAAGGGCAAGTTCACGCAGGCGTGTCTCGACTGCCTTGGCCAATTTCGGTGCCGCCTTGCGCCGCGCCGCCGCGACGGCCTTCTGGGCCTCCAGCAACCGCCGTTGGGTTTCGG
>JBEAPO010000049.1:0-4693 GCA_041164425.1 Actinomycetota bacterium | reverse complement strand
AGTGATTCCAGAACCACTCCATCACGGCCTTGGTGAGCACGTAGCCCTCGCCGTTCTCGGTGAACGATGCCGACTGACGCGAACCGTCGGTGACGGGTGTGAGCAACAGTTGTCCGCGCAGGGCGGGACCACCGTTGTCACGAGCCAATTGTGCGACGACTGCCGCGAGATTGCCCCCGGCACTCCACCCTGCGACGGCGATGCGGTCGGCACTGCCGCCCAGTTGTTCGGCATTGGCGGCCACCCACTTGAGGGCATCCCACGCGTCGTCGACCGCGGCGGGGAAACGCGCCTCGGGTGCATGACGGTAGTTGACAGAAATGATCATCACGTCGGCGCGCTTGCACAGGTCACGACACAGCGGATCGTCGGACGTGTGACTGCCGAGCACCCAACCACCACCGTGGTAGTAGACGACGATCGGATGCGGCCCGGGTGCAGCCGGGCGGTAGACGCGATATTCGAGATCGCCCGCGGCGCCGGGGAACGTACCGTCGACGATTTCGCCGACGTCGGGCCCGGGTGCGCGCATCGTCGCCGATGCATCCATGAAGCCGCGCGCCTCGGCGGGTGACATGGCTTCGATCGGGGGAAGTTCGAGCGTCGCCATCATGTCGAGCATCATCTCGACGTCGGGCTGCATGAGACGCACGGGGCCCGGGTTGAGTTGTTGCTTCGCGTCACCAGTCAGTTGGAAGCCGACGAAGCCACGCTGCAACGCCTCGGTGCAGATGCGTCGGTAACGACCGACTCCCCCGATATAGGGGAACAGCACTCGCGGTTTACCGGGCACGTTGGCGCCCATGTACCAGGAATTCGCGTCCTGGAAGAGGGTGATGTCGGCGCAGTCGGTGCAGTGGACGCGCCAATCTTCTTCTGCTTCGGCGGTGGGTTCGATCGTGTCGAAGCCGTTCTTGCGAAGGTCGACCAACGCATCGCGGATCCACTCGACGTGTTGTTCGATCGACACCATCATGTTCGACAACACCGACGGGCTACCCGGGCCCGTGACCATGTAGAAGTTGGGGAAACCAACGGTGGTGAGACCGAGATACGTGAGCGGGCCGTTCTCCCACTTCTTCTTCAGGGTGACGCCGTTCTTGCCGGTGATGTCAACGTTCACGATCGCGCCAGTCATCGCGTCGAATCCGGTGGCGTAAACGATGGCATCGAAGTCCTTCGATTCGCCGCCGAAGTCGATACCGGTCTCGGTGATTGACGTGATCGGCTCCTTGCGAATGTCGACGAGGCGCACGTGCGGAAGGTTGAAGATCTCGAAGTAGTTGGTGTCCATGCACGGACGCTTGGTGCCGTAGGCATGCCCGCGCGGGCTCAGGGTTTCGGCAACCTCTGGGTCTTTCACGACCTCGCGGATCTTCAAGCGCATGAAGTCACACACCACTTCGTTGGCCGCACGGTTGATGCCGACATCGGTGAACGTTGCACCGATCTGCAACAGCTCGCCCTTCTGCCACGACTTCTCGAGCATGGCGAAAGCTTCTTCACGCGACACGGCGAGCGCCGACACCGTTGCCTGCTCGAGGGGTACGCCGGTCTGCGACATGCGCGCCTCGTTCTGGTACGTGACGCGATCGGCCTTCAACCGTGCGACACGGTCGGGGGGCTGCGGGCCGTTGAATGCCGGCATCGAGAAGTTCGGTGTGCGCTGGAAGACGACGAGTTCCTTGGCCTGTGCGGCGATGTGTGGCATCGACTGAATGGCAGACGAACCTGTACCGATGACGGCGACGCGCTTGCCCGTGAAGTCAACGCCCTCGTGCGGCCAACGACCCGTCACGTAGACATCGCCCGCGAATCTGTCGGTACCCGGAATGTCGGGGTCTTTCGGTACAGACAGACAACCCGTTGCCATCACGTAGTGTCGGCAGGTGATCGTCTCACCGGTCGACGTGTGGATCGTCCACTTCTTCGCCGAGTCGTTCCACACCGCCTTGTCGACACGCACCTCGAAGTCGATGCCGGAATAGAGGTCGTGTTTCTTCGCAACGTATTGGGCGTAGCGCAGGATTTCGGGTTGGGCGGCGTGCTTTTCCGACCACTTCCATTCGTCGAGCAGTTCGGGGTCCCACGTGTACTGGTAATCCGTCGTGGCGATGTCGCAGCGCGCACCCGGATACCTGTTCCAGTACCAGGTGCCGCCCACGTCGTCGCCGGCTTCGAGCACGCGCGACGAGAACCCATTCGCGCGCAGTTCGTGCAGCAGGTACATGCCGGCGAACCCGGCCCCCACAACAACGACGTCGACGTCACTATTGGCAGTACCACTCTTGGCCACATCACTCTGAGCCATAGCCCAAGCCCCCTCAGTTGATTGCTCCAACGTCTCCGACGATAGTCGGGGGGCGGACCGCGCTCGCCGTGGTGACACCGACGCCCCGTAGGCTTCCGCCCGTGGTTGATTCGTCGGCAGTTCGTGGCAGCGCCGTCCTTGCAGTCGAAGCGACCGGCATCGTCAAGCGGTACGGCGAGGTGACCGCCCTCGACGGCCTCGACCTCGCGGTTCCCGCGGGAACCGTTCTCGGCTTGTTGGGCCCGAACGGCGCGGGAAAGACCACCGCCGTGTCGGTGTTGACGACACTCATCAAACCCGATTCCGGCCGCGCATTGGTCGCAGGGGTCGACGTGGTCGCCGAACCCCAGCGCGTTCGCGCTCTCATCGGCCTGTCGGGTCAGTACGCCGCGGTCGACGAACACCTCACAGCCACCGAGAACCTGGAAATGATCGGGTGCCTGTACGGCATGCGCCGACGCGAAGCGCGCAAACGCGCCGATGACCTGATCGAGCGGTTCCGCCTCACCGATGCAGCAAATCGACCCTTGAAAACTTTCTCAGGCGGCATGCGGCGCCGTATCGACCTTGCCGGTGCGCTGCTGGCCGACCCGCCCGTGCTGTTCCTCGACGAACCCACGACGGGACTCGACCCGCGCAGCCGAGGTGAACTGTGGGACGCGATTCGCGACCGAGTCGCGGGCGGAACCACCGTGGTTCTCACGACCCAGTACCTCGAAGAGGCCGACCAGTTGGCAAACGAGATCGTCGTCATCGACCACGGCCGCGCGATCGCCCGTGGCACGTCGCAGGAACTCAAGCGCCATGTGGGCGGCGAACATCTCGATGTTCACCTTGCCCGTCCGGGTGACATTCCACGGGTCGAAGCACTCGTGGCTTCAGTGGCAACCGGTGCGGTGCGCGTTGTCGTCGACGAAGCGTTGGTCTCGGTTCCGGTGGCCAGCGGCGTCGATGCGCTTGCCTCGGTGTTGAACGAAGTGCGAGCGAACAACATCGAAGTCGTCGACATCGGCCTGCGTCGGCCAACCCTCGACGACGTGTTCATGGAACTCACCGGCCACGCAGCCGAGGACAGCCAAACCAACGAGGCGGCGTCATGAGTGTCGTCCGCGATGCCGCAACGATCGCCCGGCGCAACATGATCCGCATTCGGCGCGTGCCCGAGGTGATGGTGTTCGTTCTCGTGCAGCCGTTGATGTTCGTGCTGCTGTTCGCCTACGTCTTTGGTGGGTCGATCGACATCCCCGGTGGCAGCTACCGCGAGTTCCTGATCGCCGGAATCTTCGCCCAAACGGTGGTGTTCGGAGCCACCTTCACAGCGTCGGGTCTCGCAGAAGACGTTCAAAAGGGTCTCATCAATCGCTTCCGTTCGTTGCCCATGTCGCGATCGGCCGTGGTCGCGGGTCGCACCGCCAGCGACGTCGTTTACAACGCGCTTTCCGTCGTGATCATGTCGGCTGCGGGCCTTGCTGTCGGTTGGCGTATTCGTGGTTCGGTGCTCGATGCCGTTGTCGCCTATGCGTTGTTGTTGTTCTTCTCGTATTCGTTCTCGTGGGTGATGGCTTGCCTCGGCCTGATGGTGCCGACACCCGAAGTGGTGAACAACGCGACGTTCATCGTGTTGTTCCCGATGACGTTCATCGCCAACACGTTCGTTCCGTCCGACAATCTTCCCGGCATTCTGCGCACGATTGCCGAATGGAACCCCGTCTCGACCCTCACACACGCCGTGCGCGTGCGCTTCGGGAACCTTCCCGCGGGCACGCCCGAGCCGACCTCGTGGCCGTTGCAGAACGCCATGCTGTATTCGCTGGCATGGGCGGTCTTGTTGATCGTGGTGTTCGCCCCCATTGCGACGCGCCTGTACCAGCGCACCGACAAGCGCTGACTCTTCGCTACCTCGTTGATCGACGGATCAGTCGCCGCCGTCGACGTCGGCCAGCGACACCGAAACGTTTGCTGGCACTGGGGGCAGCCGCAACGCGAAGAGCCACGTGAGGACCACAAAAGCGGTGGCACCCCACATCGCCGCCGGCAAACCACCCCACAGGTAAAGCGCGCCCGACAACAGAGTGCCGACCAGTCGGCCCGCTGCGTTTGCCGAGTAGTAGAAACCGACATCGAGGGCCACCTCGTCGTCGTCGGCGAACGCGAGAACAAGGTACGAGTGCAGCGACGAATTCAGGGCGAAGACGGCCCCGAAAACGATGAGGCCACCGACGATTGCAAGTTCCACCGCGACGTCGGCCGCTACGAGCAAGGCGATGACCGCGGACACGACTGCGAGAACGAAAGCCCACAGACGTGCCGCCGCAACTTCATCGACTTCAGATCCACGCAACGTGAGAACTCTCGGCGCCGACGACTGGACGATGCCGTAGC
>JBEAPO010000048.1:0-4318 GCA_041164425.1 Actinomycetota bacterium | reverse complement strand
AATTGAGATCGGGAAAAGTCGCCGACGGGAAGTTCGGGAACGCCCAACCGTTCAACTGCGGTTGCATCCGAGTTGCAACAGCGCCATCGGGTGCGGGTGCACCGTTCTTCGCAGCCCCGGCGCCGTCACCGCCCCCCGACGAGGATCCACCACCCCCACCACATGCGGCAAGAGCGACGAGCGCCACAACCAACAGGCTGATTCCCAGTTGTTTGCGCAGCCCGCTCGACATGCCAGAATTTTATGTCAGTTAACGTGACCATTCACGTCGCTCACCCGCGTTTGTCTGAACTTCTCGTCCGGCCGAAACCCAATGATTTCAAGGCTTCGGAGCCGGAATTGATTGCGCAATGCACGCGCCAAGGGCTTGGCCGGCATCGAGGCTCGCCATGAAGTGGATGCCGCCGTAGAGCCGCGAGAGACTCACCTCGTCGGCCGCATCGCGCAGCGAGTCGAACGATCTCGGTGTCACGTTGAACTGCCGACGCGACTGTTCGGTGAGACCGTAACCGGGATCGACGAACGAGACCGTACCGAGATAGCCCGTGAGTACATCGGCAATCGCGCGTGACACCCCCGAATGACCCGACGGGTACTCGGGGAACGCAGGGGTGACGAGATACGACGACCACGACACATCGGCACGCTGAAGAATGGTGATCGGACGTTCGACCATCCACAGATACTTCTCTCGCCACACCGCAATGAATGCGTCGGATCCCGCCATCAACGAATGCGCCAACATTCGCATCATGTCGGTCGCGGTCATCTCACGTTCGACCGAGAGCCGCGTAGCGAGAACCATCCAGTGCCCTGCAGGCGTACCCGTGCGACCGCGCCCGTCGTCCCAGAAGCGCGCAATTGCCCGCTGCTCTTCGGTGAGGTTCGCGGCAACTGTCGCCACCTCGTCCGCAAGTTCTTGGTACGGCGAATTCGCGTCGTCGCCACGCCGAAGTGCGGGTAACGAACAGTTTCGCGTTGTGGCAAAGAACGGCACGAGTGTTCCCCAGCCCGGATCGATTCCAGACTGGAAATTGGGTGACGTCGGCACCCAGTCACCCGGTTCCATCGCTTCGCGCGCGGTGAAGTTCTGCGCTTCGACGTATCCGTCACGTTCTGTACGCCCCATCACGAATCGTGCGATTTGCGCTCCGTAGTGGAACGATTCGCGAAGTTGCTCCCCCGACAGATCGGCGCCGAGCTTCGAGACCAACGAATCAGCAACTTCGGCGAGAGTTACACGATCTGCAGGGACGGTGAAGAGTCGACGGGCGACGATGCTCCCGGCGACGATCGCGGACACGATCGGATCCGCGCCGGGATTACGCGCCGGACGATCGGCAAAGTCAATGACGCCGGACAACAGCGGATCGTCGGGCGCAGCCGCGGTGAGCATCGCCAACGAGACGTAGGTGTACTTCCGTGCCGCCTTCGTAGGGGGAATCCGGTCACGGGACACCCTGAACGCCAACTCCTCGAAGATCGGCGCGACATCCCGCGCAGAAGCGGCCGATAAGGGTGGATCGGCGGCATTCGAGGCTGACTCGACGTCATCGTCGAGAAGACCGTTGACCACGTCGGCTGGCTTTGCACCGTCGGTGACCGCGTTCGTCGCGACGGCGAGAGCGGTCTCGACGCCGTCGAAATCGACATTGCGCAACGACGCATTGGAAAAAATGGTCCCGCGCACGGATGCAGTCGACAGCACTGCGCCATCGAGCGTCGCGCGGGCCAACAACGCACCATCGAGGTTCGCGCCCGCCAGGTTCGCTCCGATCAATACGGCCTGGGTGAGATCCGCGTCCGAAAGGTTCGCCCCCGACAGATCGGCGTTTCGCAGGTCGATACCGACAAGGCTGCGGCCCGAGAGGTCGGCACCGGCAAGTGCCGCGCCGCGACAGACGGCATCGGGGACTGGTTCACAATCGACAACCGTCGTCAACGGTGAAGCACTGTCATCGGACGACGGATTGCCCGCGCACGAGACGGCGACAAACGCCGCCGCGACCGCCCACGCAACTCGCCTCACGCTGGCTCCTCGACATCGACGACCATGTTCGGCTCGACGTCGTTCAGCACGACGGACTTGCCAGTCGCCGGAAAGTCGACGCGCAATTCGTGGACAAGACCAGTCACCTCTCCCAATCCGAACCTGACGATACGTGAGTCGGCGGTGAGGAACGAGCCGATCGTTCCGACGAAAGACTTCTGAACGGGTGAAGCCGGTGTTGTCTTCACGCTGACGATTGCACCGACGCCATTGATGTCGGACCCGTTCCCCGTCACGCGAACATCGAGCCAGGCCCCGACGTTCGACGTCACGTTGTGGAAGAACAGCGGCGTCTCCGCATCGCGCGTCACGAACAAATCGGTGCGGCCGTCACGGTCGGCATCGAACGCGACGGTTCCTTTCGTTGGCTTCGTTTCCCCCACCCCGATCGTTTCGGCAACGTCGGTGTGGACACCCTCGGCATCGGCAACCCAGTAACGGAAGGGGTTGTCGGCATAGCAGTACTGACCGGCGTTCCATGAGATGACCATCCCCGACGCCGACACATAGTCACGCTTGCCTGAATTGGTCGCATCGAGCGTGGTGGTGCCCCAACCCCACAGGCTGTTGCGCATACCCGTCAGGTCTGTGACGTCTCGGAACTTGCGGTCATTGTCGTAGACGTACAGCCTGTTGCCGGTTCGCAGTGTCTCACCCTCATCGTCGCATCCCGGTTTCGCACGAATCGAGGTGATGAACATCGATGGCTTGGGATCCTCCCCCCAGAATCCGACGGCGAGTCCCATTCCGTTCTCCTCGCCGCCGAGCATCGACTCGTAGGTGCTCTCGGTGAACGTTCCATCACCGTTGTTCCAGAAAAAGCGCGTTGTGTCGAAGTCGGCGATGACGGCGAGATCGGGCCAACCATCGCCGTCGAAGTCGGTGAGGCTGGAGGCGAACGAATAGACGAGATCGATGCGTGACTCGATGCTCGCTCCCGACTCGTTGGTAACATCCTCGAAGTAACCCGGTTTGCCCGTTGCGCCGAGATTGCGAAAGAGACGCGAGTGCGACGGCTGGTTGTATCTGGCCACGTCAGCGGGCTGCCATTCGTTCGTGTGTAGGTCGACCCAACCGTCGTTGTCGTAGTCACCGAACGTCACACCGAAACCCGCGTGTGGGAAGCCATCGACCATTCCCGCACCACGCACGACGGCCTCTTCGGCGAACACTCCGGTGCCGTCGTTGACCAGGAGGTACGCGTGGTCTGCGGCGAGGGTCGTCAGGAAAACATCTTGGTCACCGTCACGGTCGATGTCGGCGAAACCAACGCCGTTGGTCGACGAGGTCAGTTCATCCAAACCACTGCCGATCGTTGCGTCGCGAAATGCGGGCTTGCCGGGCTTACTCTCGTTCACGTACAGCAACGGGTGGCCGTAGATACGTGTGACGACGAGGTCGTCGAGGCCGTCGCCGTTCACGTCGACGGCGGCAGCGCCGGCCGACGATCGTTCGGGGTCGCATTGACGAGTCGTCTCGATTGCCGAACTCGGCGGAACCACCTTCGGAAATCTCGTCGCGATGACCTGCGGGTTGAAGAGGCAATCGGGTGGCGACTTGCGCTCGCCTTGTGGCACCGTGAAACCAAGTTCCCGACCGATCTCGACGAACGCGGGCTGTGCGTCGGGGACGCCACCGAACACCTGCGGCCCGGACTCCCCCGAACAGCCGACGGCTGTCGCCGCCAGTCCGATGAGGACCGGCAGCGACAGCCGTGCGGAACGAATTCTCATCGTGAGGTCATTGTGCTTCAGCGGAGGCTGAAGTGCAGACCCCACATGTTGAGCCAGAGGTTCCCCGGGTTGGTGTTGAAGCCGATACCGGCATTCACCCAGCGAGACCAACCGCCCCAGCCGCAGCGCAGCTTCGGACGCCAGCCGCCCGTCCACCAGCATGACCACCAGTGGCCATCGAGCCATGCGTAACCACCGGCCGAGACCGACACGTACGGGGCCCAACTTGTGACCCTGACGTACGACTCGAACCTGGCACCGGCACAAATCTCGACGATGCCGAAGTTGATGCAGGTACCCCATGACCACGGGCCGGCCTGTGCGGTGAACTGGAACGAGCCGTCACCGTTGACGTTGCCCCACAGACGGAACCACACACCAGCGAGGTTGATCCACGCGTCGAGCGTGAAGTAGGTGCCACCGCGGTAACGGTACGAACCCGACCAGTAGACGTTGCCGACCTTGATCCAGCCACCCGAACTGACACCCGGGAAGTTGACGCTGACCCATACCGAGGTTTCGAAGGTGCCGTCGG
>JBEAPO010000047.1:0-10996 GCA_041164425.1 Actinomycetota bacterium | reverse complement strand
GACGGGATTCACACCGCTGTGGAGGCCCTGCACCATCTGCACCAGCACGCCGTCGTCGACGGCCTCAATCAGTTCGTCCTGCGTAGCGGTGCCGGGAGCGAGCTGCATCGCGAGACAACTGACGCCGGGCGTTCCGCCCGAACGCACCGCGTTGCCGGTGCTGACGGTTTTGCCGCGGCGCGCACTGTACGACGAATGGAGGAACGTCTTCAACACGCCGTTCTCGATCAGCACGTTGCGTCGTGCGGCAAGACCTTCGCCGTCGAGTTCGGTGGCGCTGTAAGCGAGCGGGTTCGTGGGGTCGTCGATGAGGGTGATGATCGGGTTGGCCACCGGTTCGCCCAGGCGGTCGGCGAAGAAGCTGCGTCCCTTCTGCACGTTCTCACCACTGAAGCTGCTGGACAACACGCGCAGGAACTGCGCGGTGACGTAAGGGTCGAGCACCACGGTGGTGCGCTTCGACTGTGGCTTGGTCGCGCCGAGTAGACGTGTCGCTCGGTCGGCGGCTTCGCGCGCGGCGCGAGGCAGATCGAACTCGGCGGGTGAACGCCCGACCGAGAAGCCGAAACCTGTCTGCGTTTCGTCGCCGTCGTCGGCGAGGGTACCGACGCTGACGTAGCAGCCGTTCTCGCGACCATAGGCGCGGATGCCCGTGGTCGTGGCGAACGCGGTTTCGCCGTAACCGTCGTCGTAGTTGGAATCGTCGCATCGCACGCGCGCATCTGCGGCGAGTGTCAGCGACTCGAGTTCCTTGGCGAGTGCGATCTTCTGTTCGGTGGGGAACGCGGCGAGCGCGTCGCTCCACAGTTCCTGTTTCACCACGGGGACCCCGTCGGGCGTGGCGAGGCCGGCGTATTCGTCGGGCGTTCCGAACTGCACGTTGTCGCGCGCCTCGGCGAGAACTTCGTGCAGCACACTTTCGTCGAGCGTGCCCGCATATGCGTAACCGGTGCGGCCGTCGCGAATGACGCGAATACCGACGCTTTGCGACTGCGCCGAGACGAAGTGTTCGACTTCGCCCTCGTACACGCGGATTGATGTCTCTCCCCCGCGCGACACGTACGCCTCGATCTGTTCACCGGATTTGGCCTGCGCGACGATGCGGTCGGCGAGATCTTGTAGTTCGCCGGCGCTCATGCTGCGGTTCCGCCAATGGTCATCGCGGTGACGCGCAACGTTGGCTGACCGTCACCCACAGGCACGCCTTGGCCGTCTTTCCCACACGTACCCGGGTTGCCCATCGCGAAGTCGTTGCCGAGCAGGTCGATGTCGCGCAACACCTGCGGACCGTTGCCGATGAGGTTACCCTCGCGCAGCGGTTCGGTGATCTCGCCGTTTTCGATGAGGTAGGCCTCTGTCATGCCGAAAACAAAGTCGCCCGTCGCAGTGTTGACGCTGCCACCACCCAACTTGGCGATGTAGACGCCGTTCTTGGTGTCGCGCACGATGTCGTCGGGGTTGGTTTCGCCGTTGATGACGAAGGTGTTGGTCATGCGGACCATCGGCAGGTGTTGGTAGCTCTGACGACGACCGTTGCCACTTTGCGGGCGACCTTCCTTGCGCGCACGCAGGTAGTCCCACATGTAGTCGGTGAGGACGCCGTCCTTGATGAGCGTGTTCGACTGGCTGCGGTGGCCTTCGTCGTCGATGCCGATACAGCCCCATTCGGTGGTCATCGTGCCGTCGTCGATGAGCGTGACGAGTGGCGACGCCACGAGTTCGCCGACCTTGCCTCGGTACACGCTGGCGCCCTTGCCCACCAGGTCGGCTTCGAGGCCGTGACCACACGCCTCGTGGAACAACACTCCGCCGCTTCCACGCTTGATGACGACGGGCATCGAACCCGACGGTGCGGGGCGCGCGCGCAGCTTCGTCACTGCTTGACGGGCGGCACCGACGGCGAGCGACTCGATGTCTTCCATGTCGAAGAGTTCGAAACCGATGGTGCGGCCCATCGAGTCGTAACCGGTTTGCATGCCGGCATCGCCGGTTGCCACGGCGCTGACGCGGCACAGCGTGCGTACCTGACGGTCGGAGGCGAGAACGCCGTCGCTGTTGGCGACAAGGATGTGGCGCACGCTGTCGCCGTAACCCGCCGACACCTGCACGATCGATCCGTCGACGCTGCGCGCGGCATCGTTGGCACGCTGAAGAAGTTCCACCTTGCGCGACTTGGCAACGGTGTCGGGAAACTCGACCACGTTGTTCACCCGCTGGCTGACTTCGCTGCCGAGGACGACCTTGACCACGCCCCCCTTGCCTTGGCGAGCGGCGACGGCGGCGGCTTCGGCGGCAGCAAGAAGGCCCGCTTCGGAGAGGTCGGCCGTGTGCGCAAAACCCGTGGTTTCACCGTGCACGACGCGGATTCCCGCGCCGCGGTCACGGCCCGAGGTCACCTGTTCGACCTTGCCGTCGTCGAAGCCGGCCGAAGTCGACCGCTTGTCTTCGATGAAGATCTCGGCGAACTCGGCGCCGGTGCTTCGTCCCCGGGCCAGAACCCGTTCGATCGCGTCGGTACCGATTTGGTCGAGGAAAGGGCTGCTCATGGTTACCGACGTTACTTGCCTGTTTGCCTAACCTTCCATGACGTGGCGCGGGAAAGGGACATCACGAGAGAGGTCGACCTCAGCCCGGTCGGCCGCATCCATGAACGCCGCTGGTGGAAGGAGACGCTGATCATCGGCGTCTTCTATACCGTTTACACCTTCACCCGAAACCAGTTCGGTTCCGACATCGTGAACGGCCGGGACGTTCCGGTGCATGCCTTCACCAATGCAATGCGGGTGATCCGCCTCGAACGCTGGCTCGGCCTCTTTCATGAAGAGTCGGTACAGGATGTCTTTCTGTCGCATCGCTGGTTCATCCAACTGATGAACACTTACTACGGCACCGCACACTTCTTCGTCACGATCGGCGTGTTCATCGTCCTCTACTTGAAACGTCCCGACGTCTTTCCGCAATGGCGCAACACGCTTGCCTTCACGACCGGTCTCGCCATCATCGGCTTCGCCCTGTTTCCGCTTATGCCACCGCGTCTTCTCGATGCGCCGTGCCCGCCCGTCGGCCATGGCGGTGCATGTATCGAGGCATCCGAACGCGGCGTCAACAAAGGCAAGGAGAACTTCGGCTTTGTCGACACCCTCGACGTCTACGGCGGGCCATGGGACTTCAGCTCGGGCGCCGCAGCGAAGGTGTCGAACCAGTACGCGGCGATGCCAAGCCTGCACATCGGTTGGGCCAGCTGGTGCGCGTTCGCGATGTGGCCACTCGCCCGACGACGTTGGGTGAAGGCAGCAGTGCTCCTCTATCCGGCAACGACTCTCTTCTGCATCGTCGTGACGGCCAACCACTACTGGATCGATGGGGTCGGCGGTCAGTTGTTCCTACTCGCCGGGTTTGGTCTCGGCACGTGGCTGCACCGCTGGAATCAACGTCGTCTCGATACTCGCCACGAACGGTCGCTGCAAACGACCTAGTGCTCAGAATGAGTGGTACGCACCGTCGATGGTGATGCAATCACCCGAGTGGTACGACGAGAGATCACTCGCGAGGTACACCGCGACTCCGCTGAAGTCGTCGGCTTCACCCCAGCGTCGCATCGGAACGCGCGGCAACACCTTCGCCTTGAACGCGTCACTCTCCAATTGGCGGTGTGTCATGTCGCTTTCTATCCAGCCGGGCAGCACGCAGTTGCTACGAATGCCGTAGCGCGCGAACTCGACTGCAATCGCTTTCGAGATCGACAGAAGCGCGGCCTTCGAGCCGCCGTAGTGCTGCGAGCGTGCGGCGCCGTAAAGCGCCGAACCCGAGGTGGTGAAGACGATTGATCCGCCGCCGGCCTCCATCATGTGGCGGCACGCCGCTTGTGCGGTGAAGAACGCCCCGTCGAGGTTGACGCGCATCACCCGATGCCACTCGTCGGCCGGCATCTCATGGAACGGGATGCCGCGACCGGCGATTCCCGCGTTCACGAACACCGCGTCGATGCGACCGAAATCGGCAGCTGCTTCGGCGAAGCCCGCCACGACCTGATCCTGGTCGCCGACGTCACACACGCGCGATGCCACGCGACCACCGTTGACCCCACTCGCAACAGCAGTCAGTTCTGCCACGGCCGCCGCGTTCTTGTCGGCGTTTGTGCCCCAGATCACGACGTTTGCGCCGTTGGCGACGAGGCCGCGCGCAAAACCGAGGCCGATTCCGCCGTTGCCCCCCGTGACGAGCGCGGTCTTGCCGGCGAGTGAGAAGTTGGGCACCTGCATGGGGTCACAGTACCCCTCGTGCCACCGACGGGCGGTAGCGTCATGTCGCCATGAAACTCGCTGATCTCAAGGCTCCGAGCGACCTGCGTGGTCTGTCGTACGAGCAGTTGAACGACCTTGCCGGCGAGATCCGCGACTTCATCGTGCAAGCCGTTTCGGAAACTGGTGGTCACCTCGGTTCGAACCTCGGCGTGGTCGAACTCACCCTCGCCCTCCACCGTGTTTTCGACAGCCCCAGCGACGCGATTCTGTGGGACACCGGACACCAGGCCTACGTGCACAAGTTGGTCACCGGTCGCGCCGCCGAGTTCTCGCGGCTGCGCCAGGCACAGGGACTGTCGGGATACCCCAGCCGCAGCGAGAGCAACCACGACTTCATCGAGAACAGCCATGCGTCCACCGTGCTGTCGTATGCCTACGGCATGGCCGTCGCCCGCGACCATGCGCTTCACCACGGGTCCACGCCGGACCACCGACACATCGTCGCAGTCATCGGCGACGGTTCCATGACGGGCGGACTTGCGTACGAGGCGCTGAACAATCTCGGCCACTCGGGACGCAGTGTCGTCATCGTGCTGAACGACAACGGCCGCAGCTATGCGCCGACAATCTCGCAACTCACCGTGTCGGCGAGCTCGACCGAAGATGATGAAACCGAAGAGCGCGACGTGCATCTCGCCGACAAGATTGCCGACAAGTTGGCATCGACGCTCACCAACATCCGACTCAACCCGACCTACGTGCGTCGTCAACGTCGTATCGAACAGTTCCTGCGCGATCTGCCCGCTGTCGGTCGTCAGGCAGAACGCAGTGTCGAAGCCGTGAAGGCCGCGGTTCGAGAGTTTCTGCAACCACCGGGATTCTTCGAGGCGCTCGGTGTGCGCTACATCGGTCCCATCGACGGCCACGACGTCGAAGCTGTCGAGCGCGCGCTGCGTTCGGCCGAACAGCGATCCGCCGAAGGTCCGGTCTTGTTGCACGTCGTCACGCAAAAAGGCCGCGGATACTCACCCGCCGAGGACGACGACGAAAAGCACCTGCACGATGCCCCCGTGTTCGACCCGCAGAGCGGCCCCCCAAAGGCTGTGCTCACCGGCTACACCCAGGCCTTCGCCGACGCCCTGCTGAAAGTAGCCGACGCCGACCCGCGCATCGTCGCCATCACCGCAGCCATGCCCGGACCCACGGGCTTGTTGCCCTTCGAGAGTCGCTTCCCCGACCGCTTCTTCGACGTCGGCATTGCCGAACAGCACGCGGTGACCGCGGCAGCGGGCATGGCGATGTCGGGTCTTCGCCCGGTCGTCGCGGTGTACAGCACGTTCCTCTCGCGCGCGTGGGACCAGGTCGTCTACGACGTTGCGCTGCACAAGCTGCCCGTCGTGTTCTGCCTCGACCGTGCGGGCATCACCGGCGACGACGGCTCCAGTCACCACGGCGTGTACGACATGACACTTCTCTGCAAGGTGCCGGGGATGCGCGTCCTCGCGCCGTCGTCGGCCCAGGAACTGCAGCAGATGCTCCACGATGCAATGACCCTTGCCGACGGGGGCCCGGTGGCGATTCGCTATCCGAAGGGCACGGCACGCAACGTCGACGACACCAACGTCGGCAGTGGTCTGTCTGCCCGCCAACTGGTTTCACAATCGGGTTCCGTGCCCTCGACACCCGGCAACAAGGTGTGTGTGCTCGCCGTCGGCAAGTTGGTTGGCAACGCACTGAAAGCCGTCGAATCGCTGGGTACCGACTTCAACGTCGACGTCTGGGACGTCAGGTCGTGCCAGCCGCTCGACCCCGAAATGATCCGCGCCGCCGCAACGGCCGGCATCGTGATCACGCTCGAAGACGGCATCGTCGAAGGTGGCGTGGGCGCCGCGATGGCTCAGCACATCGAGGCTCACGTGGCCGGCGCGGGCGGCACGATGCCGCGAGTTCAGACATTGGGTGTGCCCACACGCTTCATCCCGCAGGCCAAGCCCGATGCGATTCTTGCCGAACTCGGCCTCGACGCCGCCGGCATCGCATCGGCAATCCGCGCCGCCGCCGGGCGTTGAATCGCCTAGCGTCGGGCGCGTGACAGCGCTCGATCTCACCCGCTATTCGTCGTACCAACGCCTTTCTTTCGAGGCCCACGACAATGGCGTGCTGCTGATCACGCTGTCGAATCCCGACAAGTTGAACGCCACGGATGCGGGCATGCACGAGGAACTCTCACGGGTCTTCCGCGACGTCGACCGCGACCCCGCGGTACGTGCCGTCGTCGTCACCGGTGCGGGAAAGGCGTTTAGTGCGGGCGGCGACCTGCAGTGGATCAAGGAACAGGTCGGTGACTACACGCAAACGATGAAGGTGATGCGCGAGGCGGGCGACATCGTGCGCACGATGATCGACTGCGATACCCCGATCATCTCCGCCATCAACGGCGTGGCGGTCGGTGCTGGTCTCGCGGTTGCGTTGATGGCCGACATCAGCATCATCAACGAAGATGCCCGCATCACCGACGGCCACATTCGTCTAGGAGTCGCCGCAGGAGACCATGCCGTTGCGATCTGGCCGCTGCTCTGCGGCATGGCGCAGGCGAAGTGGTATCTCATGACCGCCGATTTTCTCGATGGTCGCGAAGCGGCGCGCATCGGTCTCGTCACGCGCGCCGTTCCCGCCGCCGACGTGTTGCCGACTGCGCTCGCCGCCGCACAGAAAGTTGCGGCCGGGCCGCGCGACGCGGTGCGTTTCACCAAGCGTTCGCTGAACCACTGGTTGCGTCAGTCACTTCCCAACTTCGAAGCCAGCCTCGCTTACGAAATGCTCAACTTCCTCGGCCCCGACGCCGCCGAAGGTTTGAGCGCGCTCGTCGAGAAGCGCCCACCCGACTTCCTGCGCGGCGAATCATGACCGCGCGTGAAGTCGACCTGGCAACGGAACTCGAGTTCGCACTTCGTCTCGCCGACCTCGCCGACGCAACCACTCTGCAGCCGTTCCACGACCGTGGGTTCACCGTCGACTGGAAGGCAAACCGCACCGAGGTGACCGAACTCGACCGTCGTACCGAAGAAGTGCTGGCCGAGACGATCGCGCGGTTCCGACCCGATGACGCCGTGTACGGCGAAGAGTTCGGCCAGCGCGGTGGCGGCGACGGGCCGCGTTGGACGTGGGTGCTCGACCCAATCGACGGCACCAGCAACTACGCGCGGGGTGTTCCCGTGTGGGCCACCCTCATCGGGTTGCTCGACCCGAACGACGTACCCGTTCTCGGCGTCGTCAGCGCGCCCGCGATCAGCGCACGTTGGCACGGCGCAACCGGTGTCGGTGCGTTCAACCGCCGCGGACCGATTCGGGTCAGCACAATCTCGCGACTCGACGAGGCACAGGTCAGCACGACACCGAACGCGGGCTGGGAGGCGATCGGCGGATACCAGCGCGTGGTCGACCTCGGTCGGAACGCCTACCGAGCACGTGGATTCGGCGACTTCTGGCAGCACATGCTCGTCGCCGAGGGCGCCATTGATGCGGCAGTCGATGCGATCGGCCTCGAGCCCTACGACACCGCTGCACTGTGGCCGATCGTCACCGAGGCAGGTGGCCGCATCACCGACAGGCTCGGCGGAGGTTCCTTCCGCAACGGCTCGGCGGTTTCGACGAACGGGTTGTTGCACGACGCGGTCCTCGCTGCCGTCGCCTGTTGAGCGCACCTAATGTGGGCCAATGCCCGGCAGTGATTCGACCGTCATTCGCAATGCACATCTCGTCGACGGCACAGGTGCACCGGCACGTGCGGCAGACATCGCCTTCGAGAACGGCCGCATCACCGAAGTAGGTGCGGCAGGAACGCTCGGCACCGCGCACACCGACCGCGTGATCGACGCCGACGGGCGGCTCGTCACCCCGGGATGGGTCGACGTGCACACGCACTACGACGCGCAAGCGACGTGGGACCCGTGGATGACGCCGAGCAGTTGGCATGGTGTGACCACCGTTGTCATGGGGAACTGCGGCGTCGGGTTCGCACCCGCTGCACCGGATCGGCACGACTGGTTGATCGCACTGATGGAAGGCGTCGAGGACATTCCGGGTTCGGCGATGACCGAGGGCATCACGTGGGGTTGGGAATCGTTCGAGGAGTACCTCGACGTTCTCGAGTCGACGCCGCATGTCATCGATTTTGCGACGCAGATTCCCCACGGCGCATTGCGCGCGTACGTGATGGGTGAACGAGGGGCAGCGAACGAAGCCGCGACGGCCGACGACATCACCGCAATGAGCCGGATGGTCGAATCCGCGATGCGGGCGGGTGCGCTCGGTTTCAGCACCAGCCGAACTCCCCTGCACCGCAGCCGCGACGGAGAACTGGTTCCGGGCACCCACGCCGACGAAAACGAACTTCTCGGCATTGCCGACGCCCTGCGCCGCGTGGGCCGCGGGGTGTTCCAGTTCGCCCCCGAACACATCAAGGTCCCCCTGAACGAATGGGGCTGGATGCGCCGAATCGCCAGGGAAACGGGGGCGACCGTCAGCGTCAATTTCAGCCAACCGGATGATGCACCCGACCTGTGGCGCGACGTGATGACCCTGCTCGGCGAGGCACACGACGACGGCCTGCCAATGGTCGGCCAGGTGGCCGGCCGCAGCATCGGAGTGTTGATGTGTCTCGAGGGCAGCGCGCATCCGCTGCTCTTCCACCCCGCATTCAACGCAGTGCGTTTCGCGTCACACGCCGAACAGGTGGCGGCGCTCCGCGACCCCGACTTTTTCCGCACCGTCACCGAGGAACTTCCCGACGACGGAGGGCTGTTCGAGCGCGTCATTCTGCGCAACACGTGGAAGATGTTCCCGGTCACGTCTGCGAACATCGACTACGAACCACCCGCTGAAGACTCGGTGCGCGAGATCGCTCGTCGTCGCGGCGTGTCGGAGATGACGGTGATCGTCGAACAGCTGACGCGCGACGACGGCCGTGGCCTCATCTACATGCCGTTCTTCAACTACGCCTACGGCGACCTGTCGTTCCTTTACGAGGCACATCAGCACCCGGCCACCCGAATGGGGCTCGGAGATGCGGGTGCTCACTGTGGTGCAATTTGCGACGGCGGCATGCCCACGTTCATGCTCACCCACTGGACGCGTGACCGTACCCGAGGGCCAAAATTGCCTCTCGAGTGGATCGTTCACCGCCAAACGCAGCAAACCGCGCGTATGTACGGGATGTCCGACCGCGGCGTGGTGGCAGTCGGCCAGCGCGCCGACCTCAACATCATCGACTTCGACTCGCTCACCTTCACGATGCCATTCATGGCCCACGACCTGCCCGCCAACGGACGCCGCCTCGTCCAGCAGGCGGTCGGTTACGCAGCAACGTTCGTTGCTGGGGCACAGACCGTCGACGATGACGCGTTCACGGGAGAACTACCCGGCAAACTCGTGCGCGGAAAGTGAGAGAAGTTTCTTCAATTGGATTGGTGAACTTCCGACCGCAACTTTGCTCGTGAGCGGGGGTACCGTCAGCGTCATGGCACGTTGGAGACACGCCGTTGCGATCGCCTTTGCCGCATTCGGCGCACTGCTTGCCATCGCATCGGGTGGTGACCCCGCGGCGCTCAGCATCGCGATGGGTGGCGGTCTCAGCGCAGCACTGGGTTACTGGGTCGGTGCACTGCTCGACCGCACGCGACGCTCGCGGTAAATCATCTGTGCCGCCACCACCAACAACAAGGTGGCGAACAGCGCATTCGACAACGACTCCGACATGTCGGCCGCAATCGAGCCACCCACCACCGCCGACACGACGCCCGACAGGCCCACAACCACCGCCGCCTTCACATCGACGTTCGCGGTCTTGCGGTTGCGGATAGTCCCCGTGATCGACGTCGGGATGATGACTGCCAGCGACGTACCTTTCGCCATCACGTTCATTTCTCCGAGCAACAACACCATCGCAGGGATCATGATCACGCCACCGCCGACACCGAGCAGACCCGCGAGCGTTCCCGTGGCGACGCCGATGACGACGAGAGCAATCGCCGCCACGACGCTGAGGTCGGTGCGGCCGTCGGCACTGGTAGTCCAGTACAAGCGCAACGCCGAGACGATGAGCACCGTGGCGAATCCGTAACTCAACACATCGTGACGCGCGGTCTTCAACAACTTCGTTCCGAGAATTGCCCCGCCCACCGCGCCGATCGCCAGCCACAATGCGACGTGCCAGTCGACATGGTCGTGAGACCAATATGTGACGAGACTCGCGAGTGAAATCGGCAGCACGGCGGCAAGCGAAGTCCCGTGCGCACGACGTTGGTCCATCTTGGCGAAAAAGACGAGGCCCGGGACGATGAGAATGCCGCCGCCGACCCCGAAGATTCCCGACAGAAAACCGGCTCCAAGGCCGACGATAAGAATGCTCATTTTCCGGCCCCGAAGGCCGGTCCGAACAGGTCGGCGTATCGATGAACGTCCTGTGGTGACAAGGGTCTGGGCAGGCTGACGAGGCCGAGGCCCACCCCGGCGTCGGCGTAGGCAAGAGCCGTCTCGATGGCCTGGGCGTCGGTCATCTGGGCCACCCACAACTGCGTGCTGATGCGGATCTCGGACATGTCGCGTCCAACTTCGTCGCAGCATTCACGCAGGCGAGCGAGCGACTTGCTCAAGTCCCCCAGTGGATCTTCGCTGTTGCCGGGGAAGTTCCAGTGGTCGGCGTACCGGGCGACAAGCGGCAGTGTTCGCTTGTGGCCTCCACCGCCGATCAG
>JBEAPO010000046.1:0-30236 GCA_041164425.1 Actinomycetota bacterium | reverse complement strand
ACTGTCGGCTTTCGCGGCCGAGGTGAAGGCTGCGACGGCGAAGGCCAAGAAGACAGTGTCGAACGTACTTCCGGCCACGGGTTCGGAATCATCCGGTACGACGGTCTTGGCTCTGTGGCTGGTCCTGGCCGGTGTCACGGTTCGCGTGGCCGGCTACGGGCTCGGTCGACGTCGACGCATTCGCCGCTAGGCACACCGACGGGTTCACGACCGTAGGTCGGGACTAAGTTGGGAGCCATGAAGGCAGCGATCCTCGTCGAAAGTCTCACCGGCAACACGTGGAAGGCGGCCGAGAAGATCGGCTTGGAACTTCAACAGGCGGGTTGGTCGATCGTGGGTTTTGACCCGGTGCGCAAGCCGAACCATGGCGCCATTCAGGAAGCCGACATCGTGTTGGTTGGTACGTGGGTGCACGGTTTGTTCGTCGTCGGTCAGGCGCCGTGGGGCATCGGTGGCATCGCGAAGTTGCCTGCGATGCGTGACAAGAAAGTTGCGGCGTTCGCGACCTTCGCGTTGAACCCGGGCAAGACGCTCGACGTGATGACGCGCGCGTTGCAGACCCGTGGTGCGGAAGTCGTGGGTGGCCTCGCGCTACACCGTGCGAAGCTCGACGAGCACACGGAAACCTTCGTCGACCGGCTGTTGTCGGCCGTCAGTGCGTGACAGTTACTTGCCGTCGGTGACGCGCAGGTCGATGTAGAGCGTCTTCTTGTTCTCGACCAGCGGCCGCACGTCGGTGGGCCGTGCGAGGTCTTCGATGTCGATGGTGCGACCCTCGCAGTCGGTGAAGGTGCTGGTGCCCTCGACCTGTTCGGCGATGCAGTCGGCGTCGCGGTCGGCCGGCCAGGCGTAGAACACGCGCCAGCCGATGGCGGGCTGGTTGCCTTCGTGGTCGAGGACGATGCTGCGCGTGCCGTCGGGGTCGCGCAGGTCCGGGTACAGGATGGGCCCGTTGGCATCGACCGACTCGGCGACGCGCTGGACCGAGCCGACTTCGAAGATGTTGTCGCCGAGGTTCGTGATGCGCTCGGGGTTGCGCGAGATCAGGGCGGCTGCACCCCACAGCGCGAGGAAGAGCAGACCGAAAAAGGCGAGGCCAGCCACGACGGGCACGACGGCTCGCGCGAGGGGACTGCGCAGCCGGAAGCGGGGGCCGGGGGTTGCCACACCTCCAGTGTGGCGGGTTGGAGACTTTTGCGCACAACGGCGTAGGGTTTCTTTCTTGTGAAACGCCCCTACCGAGTAGTTGTTGCAAAGCCCGGCCTCGACGGCCACGACCGTGGCGCCAAGACAATCACCCGCGCTTTGCGCGACCACGGTTTCGAGGTCATTTACACGGGGCTGCACCAGACGCCCGAGCAGATCGCCGAGACCGCCCTTCAGGAAGACGTCGACGCGGTTGGGCTGTCGCTCTTGTCCGGAGCCCATCTCACGCTCTTCCCGCGGGTGATGGAAGAACTACGTGGCCGCGACCTGGGCGATGTTCTGGTGTTCGGCGGTGGAGTCATTCCCGATGCCGATGCGCGTGCGCTGCGCGAACAAGGTGTGGGCGAAGTGTTTGGCCCGGGCTCGTCGCTGAAGGCGATTTGTCAGTGGTTGGAAGAAGAACTCGACAAGCGCGTCGCAGTCTGATTCACGTTTTCGATAAGTAAGGAGAAAGAGTGGACCTCTTCGAGTATCAAGGCAAGCAGTACTTCGCCAAGTTCGGAATTCCGGTGTCTGCGGGTGGTCCCGCCGACACCGTCGACGAGGCCGTGAAGGTCGCCGAATCTGCGCAGTACCCGGTCGTCGTCAAGGCGCAGGTACAGGTTGGTGGCCGCGGTAAGGCCGGTGGCATCAAGCTCGCGAACAACGCCGACGAGGTGAAGTTGCATGCGGGGAACATCCTCGGCATGGACATCAAGGGCCACGTGGTCAAGCGTCTGTGGATCGAGCATGCTTCCGACATCGCCGAGGAGTACTACGCGTCGTTCACCCTCGACCGTGCGGCAAAGAAGCACCTTCTCATGCTCTCGGCACAGGGCGGCGTCGACATCGAAGAGGTCGCCGAAAAGGACCCCGACGCAATCGTGAAGTTGCACGTGAACCCGGTCGAGGGTCTCAGCGAAGCGACGGCGAAGAAGGCCGCGACCGATGCGAAGATCCCCGCGAAGGCGCTCGACGGCGTGGCAAAGATCCTCGTCTCGCTCTACAAGTGCTTCACCGAGGGTGACTGCGACCTGGCCGAAATCAACCCACTCATCTTGAAGCCGACGGGCGAGGTGCACGCGCTCGACGCCAAGGTCTCGCTCGACAACAACGCCGCCTACCGCCATCCCGAGTGGGACGAGTTCCGCGCAACCGAAGAACTCGACGAGCGCGAGCAGTTGGCCCGCGAATCCGACCTGCAGTACATCGGTTTGTCCGGCACCGTAGGCATCATCGCCAACGGCGCCGGCTTGGCAATGAGCACGCTCGACGTGGTCAACCAAGTGGGCGGATCGGCCGCGAACTTCCTCGACATCGGTGGTGGTGCGAATGCCGACCAGATGGCCGCCGCGCTCGGCGTCATCAACTTCGACAAGAACGTGAAGAGCATCTTCATCAACATCTTCGGTGGAATCACACGCGGCGAAGAAGTTGCCAAGGGCATCGTCGAGGCGTTGTCCCGCGTCGACCTGCGCGCGCCCATCGTCATTCGTCTCGACGGCACGAACGCCGAAGAGGGTCGTGAGATCCTCGCCAAGGCGGGAATTCCCGAATCGAAACTGCAGAGCAAGCCCACGATGCTGGAAGCCGCGCGCGCGGCCGTTGCGATCGCGAACGGAAAGTAGGAAACGGTCATGGCAATTTTCGTCAACGAAAACACGAAGGTCATCGTTCAGGGCCTCACCGGCGGTCAGGGCAAGTTCCACGGTCTGCGCAACCGCGCCTACGGCACCAAGGTTGTTGGCGGTGTCACGCCGGGCAAGGGTGGCCAAGACGTCGAGGGAATCCCGGTGTTCGACTCGGTGGCCGATGCCGTGAAGGCAACCGGTGCCGATGCATCGTTCATCGCGGTTCCTCCGAAGGCAGCGTCGGCCGCCATCCTCGAGGCCGCTACGGCTGGTGTGAGGTTCATCGTCTGCATCACCGAGGGCATTCCCGCCCAGGACGAGGCGAAGACGTTCAACACACTCGTGCGCGACTTTCCGGGTGTGCGCCTGCTCGGCCCGAACTGCCCCGGCATCATCAGCCCCGGCAAGTGCAACATCGGCATCACGGCCGGTGAAATCGCCGAACTCCCGTCGGCCAAGGGGCCGAACGTCGGCATCGTGTCGCGTTCCGGAACGCTCACCTACCAGGCGCTCTACGAACTGAAGCAACAGGGCATCGGCGTCAGCACGTGTGTCGGCATCGGCGGCGACCCGGTTCCCGGCACGTCGTTCGTTGATTGTCTCGCCGAGTTCCAGAAGGACCCCGAGACGCACGCGATCATCATGATCGGTGAAATCGGTGGTTCGGCCGAGGAAGAAGCCGCCGAGTTCATCAAGGCGAACGTCACCAAGCCGATGAGCGCCTACATCGCGGGTGTCACCGCGCCGGCCGGCAAGAAGATGGGCCATGCAGGCGCCATCGTCTCGGGCGGCAAGGGCACGGCACAGGGCAAGATGGACGCACTGCGCGCCGCCGGTGTGAAGGTTGGTCTCAACCCCACCGAGGCCGGCTCGTTGATGGCCGAAATCGTCAAGGGCCTGAAGTAAGTCGAACAGAGTCGACAGTGCCCCGCGCCCTCCTCAGCGTCTTCGACAAGACGGGAATCGAGGAGTTTGCGCGGGGCCTTGTCGCGTGCGGGTGGAGCATCGTTTCCTCGGGTGGCACCGCGAAGACGCTGACCGACGCCGGCATTGTCGTCACCGACGTCGCCGAGATCACGGGCTTTCCCGCGATTTTCGACCATCGCGTGGTGACGCTGCACCCGAAGGTGCACGGCGGAATACTCGCCGACACCTCGAAGCCCGCACACGTCGCCGACATGGAGAAGTTCGGCATCGAAGCATTCGATCTGGTTGTCGTCAGCCTGTACCCATTCGCTTCGAAGCCGGGCATCGAACTCATCGATGTCGGTGGACCCGCGATGATCCGCGCGGCGGCAAAGAATTTCGCACGTGTCGGAGTCGTAGTCGATACGTCGCAGTACGTGGGGGTCCTCGACGAGATTCGCTCCACTGGATCGTTGTCCGATTCGACACGCCGGACACTCGCGGCGCGTGCGTTCACCGCGACGCGCGACTACGACTCGGCGATCGTCGAGTGGATCACCGACGGTGCCGCGAAGTCGGTGCATCTCGAGCGCGTGGATACCTTGCGCTACGGGGAGAACCCGCACCAACAGGGCACGTTGTGGGACGTCGCCAATGCTCCGGGCTGGTGGCGCTCCGCACGGCAGCTGGGCGGCAAGGAGATGTCATATCTCAACGTGTTCGACGCCGACGCCGCGTGGCGTCTCGCGAACCGTTTCGGTTCACCTGCGGCCGTCGTCGTGAAACACGCCAACCCGTGCGGTGCAGCGACCGCGGCGACGATCCACGATGCGTACGTACGCGCGCATGCGTGCGATCCCGTCAGTGCGTTCGGCGGCATCATTGCCCTCAACCGCGAGGTCGATGTGGCAACGGCAGCGTCGATCAGCGAGGTGTTCACCGAGGTCGTAGTTGCTCCGTCGTACGCGGCCGACGCGCTGGCACTGCTGCAGACGAAGAAGAACCTGCGCATCATCGCCGCGGACGCACCTCCATCGGGCGGCACGGAACTGCGCAGTGTCAGTGGGGGAGTGTTGGTGCAGGACACCGATCCCGTCGACGACGACCCTTCGACGTGGAGGGTTGTCAGCGACCGTCATCCGACACCAGAGCAGTCGAGCGAGGCATCGTTCGCATGGCAGGTATGCGCAGCGGTGAGTTCGAACGCGATCACGATCGCAAAAGATTCTTCCGCGGTGGGTATCGGTGGCGGCCAGCAGAACCGACTCGACGCTGCGCGTCTCGCCTGCGAGCGCGCTGGCGATCGGGCGGCCGGTGGAGCGGCGGCCAGCGACGCATTCTTTCCGTTCCGCGATGGTCTCGACATGCTCGCCCGGGCGGGTGTCAGCGCGGTGGTTGAACCGGGCGGCAGCGTGCGCGATGACGAGGTCATCGCCGCGGCGAACGAGCACGGAATCGTGCTCATCTTCACGGGTATGCGCCACTTCCGTCACTAAACTCGCAGGAAATGGCCCGCATCACCGACCTCCTCGCTGCGGGGCGCACTTTCTCCTTCGAGTTCTTTCCCCCGAAGACTGATGCCGCCCAGTTGTCGCTCGGTCGCACCATTGCCGAACTCGAGGTTCTGAACCCGGCGTTCGTTTCGGTCACCTACGGTGCCGGTGGCAGCACGCGTGAACGTACGCGCGACCTCGTCGTATGGATGCGCAAAGAGACGAACATCTCGCCGATGGCACACCTCACCTGCGTTGGTCATACGCGGGCCGACATCGATGCAATCCTCGACACCTACCAGACGGCCGGCGTCGAGAACATCCTCGCGCTCGGCGGCGACCCGCCCACCGACCCCGCCGATGTTCGACCCAGTGACTACGCCTACGCCCTCGATCTCGTCGAGCACCTCCGCGACCGTGGTGCCTTCAGCATCGGTGTCGCAGCGCACCCCGAGGGCCACCCGCGCAGCGCGTCGCGCGCCGACGATCGTCGGTTCCTCGCCGAGAAGCTCCGGCGCGCCGATTTCGCAATTACCCAGTTCTTCTTCGAGGCCGAGCACTACGTGCGCATGGTCGAGGAACTCGTCGCACTCGGAGTCACCAAGCCCGTGATCCCCGGCATCATGCCCGTCACCAACCGCGGCCAGGTGCAACGCATGGCGGAACTCTCGGGTGCGGTGTTCCCCGCCTGGTTGGCGCAACGTCTCGACGGCATCGACGACCCCGAAGAAGTGCGGCGCATCGGTGTCGATGCGGCCACCGAACTGTGCGCCGAACTTCTGGCTGCCGGAGCACCCGGTCTGCACTTCTACACGCTCAACCGATCCACCGCGACCCGCGAGATCTACGCCAACCTGGGTCTGCCGGTTTCATAGGGCGCGGTTCGATGTCGGACGCCGCATCCCCGCAGTCCGTCCAGGACTCGACGGCGGAAATTCGTGCACGTGCGGTGGTTCCGTACCTGCCCGGTCTCGACGGTCTGCGCGCCGTAGCCGTCGTAGCCGTCATCTTCTACCACGCCAACCACACATGGCTGCGCGGTGGCTTCCTCGGTGTCGAGGTGTTCTTCGTCATCAGCGGCTACCTCATCACGCTGCTGTTGCTCGCTGAGTCGACACGCAACGGTCGCATCGATCTGCGCGAGTTCTGGTTACGACGGGCGCGACGACTGTTGCCCGCCCTGTGGACGTTGTTGGTCGGCGTCACCGTGTACGTCGCAATTTTCCGACGCAATGAACTGGGCAATCTGCGCGGCGACGTGGTTGCAGGGTTCACCTACGTCACGAACTGGTTCCAGGTCCACACCGGAAGTTCGTACTTCAGCGATTTCGGCTACGTGCCGCTGCGCCATCTCTGGTCGCTGGCCGTCGAAGAGCAGTTCTATCTCCTGTGGCCTCTTCTGATGCTCGTCGTCACGAAGATCACACGTCGCCGGATGCCAGTGGTGGGTCTCGTTTTCCTGCTGGCTTCGATTGGTATCGCGATCCTGTGTGGCTGGGTCTATCGAACCGGTCCGGTCGGTGACATCGGCCAGACACCCAACCAGTATTTCTCGTTCCTCGGGCGCGACGTGTCGCGCATCGACTTCGCGTATCTCTCGACCATCACGCGCATGGGGGGTCTTTTCATCGGTGCGGCACTCGCCATCTGGTGGCGGCCGTGGTCGGTGGCACGTGCTCGCATCGCCAGCCGTGGCGCGGCGCTCGACATCGTCGGCCTCATCGGTCTTGCCGGCCTCGGCGTCATGATGTGGCGCTTCCAGAACGTGGTCTCGGGAACAGAGGAAGGTGCACGCGGTTACGACCTGTTGTATCGCGGCGGTTTCTTTCTCGTCGGTCTGGCGTCGGTGGCGATCATTGCTGCCGTCACGCACCCGACAGCGGTACTCGGCCGCGTCGTTCTCGGCAACCGTCTCTTCGTGTGGATCGGTCAACGTTCGTACGGGTTGTACCTGTACCACTGGGCGATCTTCCAGTTCTCGCGCAAACTCGCGGGCAAGGGTCTGACGATGCCGCAATTCATCGGTCTCATGGCGATCACGGTTGTCGTGACCGAGTTGTCGTACCGCTTCATCGAGACACCCGTGCGCAAGGGCAACTTCTCGCGCTGGCTGCGTTCTTGGCATGGTGCGCAAACCCCCGAACGCCGACGCCACCGCCGCATCATGGTCGTCGCAAGTGTCGTCGTTGCCGCATTCCCGGTGTTCGCGATCGTGAACCTGTCGACGGCGAAACTCAAACTCGATGCGATCAGCCAGAGCCTCGTCGACGCCGAAAATTCCACAACCGACCTGCTCACGCAACCCACGGCAACGACGCAGCCCGTGACAACCGACCCACAATCCTCGACCTCGATCGCGGCCGCACCAACTACCTTGCCCGCCGCGCGCATCGAGGTTCTGGCGATCGGTGACTCGGTGATGCTCGGCGCAGCGCCCGAACTGTCGAAGTACGGCGTCACCGTCGATGCAAAGAAGAGCCGCCCGTTCAAGGCCGCCCTCGAGATCGTGAACTACGTCAAGTCGATCAACGCCCTCGGCGATGAGGTCGTCATTCACCTCGGAACGAACAGCGGCACCACCGCCGACACGATGGATGCGATCTTCACGGCGCTCGCCGACGTCGACCGCGTCGTGGTTCTCACCAACGCGGTGCCGAACCACAAGTGGGAAGAGGGCAACAACACCCTCATCCGTGCCCTGCCCGACAAGTTCCCCAACATCACGGTGGTCGACTGGAAACTGCTCGTCGACCCCAACCCCGACTGGGTCTACGACGACGGCACCCACCTGCGGCCCCGGGGCCAGGTCGCCTACACCGAGGCGATCATGAAGGCACTCGGCAGACCACTGGTTCCCGTACCCACCACCACAACAAGCACCATGGCCAGCAACACGGTGACAACGACCACGTCGACGATTGGGGCGGGGGACTAGGCCCGACCTACGCTTTCCCCCCATGACAACCCCCGTACGAGTCGCCGTCACCGGCGCAGCAGGCCAAATCGGCTACAGCCTCCTTTTCCGTATCGCCTCGGGCGCAATGCTCGGGCCCGAGACCCCGGTCATCCTCCAGCTCCTCGAAATCACGCCGGCTCTCGGCGCGCTCGAGGGCGTGAAGATGGAACTCGACGACTGTGCGTTCTCGCCGCTCGTCGACGTGGTCTGCACCGACAAGGCCGACGTTGCCTTCGGTGACGCCGACGTCGCCCTTCTTGTCGGCGCGATGCCGCGCAAGGACGGCATGGAGCGTTCCGATCTTCTCAACGCGAACGGTGGGATCTTCAAGCCCCAGGGCCAGGCCATCGGTGCGAACGCGAAGAAGGACGTCAAGGTTCTCGTGGTCGGCAACCCGGCCAACACCAACGCACTCATCGCGATGAACAACGCCAAGGGCATCGACCCGCGTCAGTTCACCGCAATGACCCGTCTCGACCACAACCGTGCGGTCACGCAGATCGCCCAGAAGCTCGGCCGCCCCGTCACCTCGGTGAAGAAGATGACCATCTGGGGCAACCACTCGACCACGCAGTACCCCGACCTCTTCCACTGCGAGGTCGACGGCAAGAACGCAGCGTCACTCGTCAACGACCAGAAGTGGCTCGACGAGACCTATATCCCGACAGTCGCCAAGCGTGGTGCGGCGATCATCAAGGCTCGCGGCCTGTCGTCGGCGGCGTCGGCGGCCAATGCGGCAATTGACCACATCCACTCGTGGGTGAAGGGCACGCCCGAAGGTGATTGGGTATCGATGGCGGTTCCGTCGGACGGCTCGTACGGCGTCCCCGAGGGCCTCATCTCGTCGTTCCCCTGTGTCTGCAAGAACGGCAAGTACGAGATCGTCCAGGGTCTCGAGATCGACGCCTACAGCCGTGGCAAGATCGACGCCTCGGTGGCCGAACTCGCCGAAGAGCGCGATGCGGTCCGCCAGCTCGGTCTGATCTAGTTCGACTGATCCGAATCGAAGGGCCCCGGGTTCGCCCGGGGCCTTTTCATTTTCCGTAGTCGGTGCGGTCCGCGACGGCGGTGAAGATCGGGTCGAGACCGGCGAACACGGCCTGACATTCGAGCAACAGGGGAGCGTTCCCCGATAGTCGGATGCAGCCGGTGATGAACGCATCTTCTGCCGTGATCTCGCCTGTGGCGACGTCGACGGCGCTGAAGTACTCCTGCTCCAAGCGCACGTCCTCGGGTTCGGCGGGACCGGCACCGAATGTGACGCGTCCGTTGCCTGACTGAAGGTGGTAGGTCACCGTGCCGTCGGGTGATTCGGTGATCACTTGGGTGATGCCGATCGTGTGCTTGTCGCCAAGGGCCTGTAAAGAGAGATCGGCCGCCACGAGGCGGCCGATCTCTTCAATCCAGTCCAGGCTGAGGTAGCGCATCAGACGAATGCGCTGGCGAACACCAAGGCGACGATCGTCATCACCTTGATGAGGATGTTCATCGCCGGGCCCGATGTGTCCTTGAACGGATCACCGACGGTGTCGCCGACGACGGCGGCTTTGTGCGTGTCGCTGCCCTTGCCACCCGAAGCCTCGATGTACTTCTTGGCGTTGTCCCAGGCTCCGCCGGAGTTGGCCATGAAGATTGCCAAGGCGAATCCGGTGACGAGTGCCCCGGCCAACAGGCCGCCAAGCGCGTTGACGCTGATGAATCCGGTGACGAGCGGAACGACCACCGCGAGCGCACCCGGCAGCAACATCTCGCGGAGCGATGCCTCGGTGGAGATGGCGACACAGCGCGCGGAGTCGGGGTTGACGCCTTCCTTGCCCTCGCGAAGGCCCGGAATTTCGCGGAATTGACGACGAACTTCCTCGATCATCTTCGATGCAGCGCGACCGACAGCGTCGATTGTGAGAGCAGCGAAGAGGAACGGAAGGCCCGCGCCGACGAACAAACCGATGAACACTTCAACCTCGCCGATGTCGAGGCTCAGACTGCTGCCGGCCTTTTCGATGGCGTACTGGAAGCTCTTGAACAACGCCAGTGCGGTCAAGGCTGCCGAGCCAACGGCGAAACCCTTTGCGATCGCTGCAGTCGTGTTACCGAGCGAGTCGAGAGCGTCGGTTACCTTGCGGACGCTTGGGTCGAGGTGCGCCATTTCGGCGATGCCTCCGGCGTTGTCGGAGATGGGACCGTAGGCGTCTACCGAGACCACGACGCCGGTCGTCGCGAGCATGCCGATTGCTGCAACGGCAATTCCGTAGATGCCGCCGGGCACACTGACTTCACCGAACGCCTGGTCGCCGCCCCAGTAAGCCAAACCAACACCAATGAGAATGAGCACTACCGACGTGGCGACCGAGATCATGCCGACTGAAATACCTCCGAGCACGGTGGTTGCAGGACCGGTTTCCGACTGCTTTGCGATGCGCTTGACGGAGTTGAACTGTTCCGATGTGTAGAACTCGGCTGCCTTGCCGAGTGCCCATCCGACGATGAGACCGCCGATTACGGCGACCGAGATACCCCACGGCTTCTGGCCCGGACCGTCGAAGATCCAGTAGGAGGCGGCAATCGTGCCGATCACTGTGAGCCCCATCGCGATGTTCGTGCCGCGGTGCAGTGCTGCACTCAGCGCGTGGGCCTCGGTCGAATCACCGCCTCGAACGAAGAAGGAACCGATGATCGACGCCACCATGCCGATGAACGCGATCGCCATTGGATAGACGAGGAACCCGATGTTCTGCGCGAGCCCCGCATCGGCGGCCGTGAGCCCCGTGCCCACTCCGCCCGCTGCGAAAGCGATCAGTGAGATCGGAGCGATCATCGAACCCGCGTAGGACTCGAAGAGGTCCGCGCCCATCCCCGCCACGTCTCCGACGTTGTCGCCAACGTTGTCGGCGATGGTTGCAGGGTTGCGGGGGTCGTCTTCGGGGATACCGGCTTCGACCTTGCCCACGAGGTCGGCACCCACGTCGGCTGCCTTCGTGTAGATGCCGCCGCCGACGCGCGAGAAGAGCGCAATCGACGAGGCACCGAGACCGAACGCGGTGACGACTTCGAATGCATCATCGACTTCGAGCCACGTGACAAAGACGATGTACGTAGCGGTCAGACCGAGCAGAGCAAGGCCGGCGACGGTGAATCCCATGACGGCACCGCCACGGAACGCGACGGTGAGGGCCTTTGCGGGTCCCGATTTCGCAGCCTCGGTGGTGCGTGCATTGGCCATGGTTGCAACGGTCATTCCGATGTATCCAGCGAGCGCAGACAGCACCGCCCCGAGAACGTAAGTGACCGCCGCAAGCGGGGTGATGACGATCGCCAGAACCACCGCCAGTGCGACGACGAAGACCGAAAGCCACGAGTATTCCTTCTTCAAAAATGCCCGAGCTCCCTTTTGGATCTCGGTCATGAGGAACACCATGCGCTCGTCGCCGGGGGGCGCTGCCCCGACGAGTTTGAAGTAGTAGCCAGCCAGAACTAGTGCCGCGATCGCGGAGAGTCCGGCAAGGTACGGGATTGATTCCATTTTGGGGTCCGTCCTCGGAGAGTTACTTGACGTGGGTAGGTGGTGGGAACGATGTCGAGCGAGCGACGCCGACTATCCAGCGCCGTGGCGCGGGAAGTGCGGCGGACGCCTCTGGACGTCTTGAGTGTAGGAAATCCGTGCGGATGGGGGCGAAATGGTCCAATTTCGTCACACCTCCCGATTGAGCGCGGGAAAAGTTCACCCCGTTGGGGTCATGGGGGTACCGTTTCATCGCCTTCAATCGAGGCGCCCCCGCGTCGGAATACTCGCCAAACCACAACACTCGCCAAACCAAGTGGCACGGGGGGGAAAGGCAAGCAAATGGCACAGGTTCTCCATGGTCGCGGCCCGGTGACGGGTACGGCCACGAAGTCGAGGAAAAAACGCCCCTTCCTTCTCGACCTCTATTCGACGGCGGTTGGCAAGAAATACGCGATGGCGATCACAGGCATCGGACTCATGGGCTTCGTGCTGTTCCACATGATCGGCAATTTGAAGATGTATTTCGGCGCCGCCGACCTTGACCATTACGCCGAGTTCCTGAAGAAACTGCTCTATCCACTAGCCCCGAAGGGCGCCGTGCTGTGGTTGCTTCGCGGCGGTCTCATCGCGATGGCCGTCGTTCACATCCACGCAGCCATTTCCCTCACGCGACTCAACCGCACCGCGCGGCCGGTGCGCTACCAGAGCGAGCGCGACTATCAAGTCGCCAACTTCGCCAGCCGTTCGATGCGCTGGACCGGAGTCACGGTGTTCCTCTTCTTGGTGTGGCACCTGCTCGATCTCACCTTTGGGGTCACGAACACCGTGGGCGCCGACGGCGAGTTCATCCGCGCGAATGTTTACGACAACGTGGTGCGCAGTCTCGACCGCTGGCCGGTCGCAGCGTTCTACATCCTCGCCAACATCGCTCTCGGCATCCACCTCTTCCATGGTGCGTGGAGCCTCTTCCAGTCGATGGGCTGGAACAACCCTCGTTTCAACAAGTGGCGTCAGGCGTTCGCGACGGGTTTCGCGACCGTCGTGGTCGTCGGCAACGTTTCATTCCCAATCGCAGTTCTCGCCGGCGTGGTCGGCGGCTGAGGAAGAAGGACACCCATGAGCGTCGAACTCAACTCGAAGGCCCCCGCCGGACCGCTGTCCGACAAGTGGCAGAACTACAAAGCCGACGTCAAGTTGGTGAACCCGAACAACAAGCGCAAGTTCAAGGTCATCGTCGTGGGTACCGGCCTCGCAGGTGCATCCGCTGCGGCGACACTCGCCGAACTCGGCTACCAAGTTGACGCATTCACCTTCCACGACTCGCCGCGCCGCGCACACTCGATCGCTGCGCAGGGTGGAATCAACGCCGCGAAGAACTATCAGGGTGACGGTGACAGCGTGCACCGCCTCTTCTACGACACGATCAAGGGCGGCGACTTCCGGGCCCGCGAGTCGAACGTGCACCGACTCGCCGAAGTGTCGGTGAACATCATCGACCAGATGGTCGCCCAGGGTGTGCCCTTCGCACGTGAGTACGGCGGTCTTCTCGACAATCGTTCCTTCGGTGGTGCACAGGTCAGCCGCACGTTCTACGCGCGTGGTCAGACGGGACAGCAGTTGTTGCTCGGCGCGTACCAGCAGTTGGCCCGTCAGATCGGCCTCGGCGGCGTGCGTCTCTTCAACCGCACCGAACTCGTCGACGTCGTCACGATCGAGGGCCGCGCGGCGGGCATCGTGGTGCGCGACCTCATGACCGGCGAGATCACGTCGCACTCCGCTCACGCGGTGGTGTTGGCAACCGGTGGCTACGGCAACGTGTTCTTTCTGTCGACGAACGCGATGGCCTGCAACGTCACCGCTGCATGGCGTGCACACCGCAAGGGCGCGTACTTCGCGAACCCCTGCTACACGCAGATTCACCCGACATGCATCCCGCAGAGCGACGAGTTCCAGTCGAAGCTCACGCTCATGTCCGAGTCGCTGCGCAATGACGGTCGCGTGTGGGTTCCGAAGAACCCCGACGAGACGCGTCCGGTCGACCAGATTCCTGAGGAAGACCGCGACTATTACCTCGAGCGTCTCTACCCGTCGTACGGCAACCTTGCCCCGCGCGACATTTCGTCGCGTGCGGCAAAGCGCGCCGTCGACCGCGGTCAGGGTGTCGGACCGCTGAAGAACGGTGTGTATCTCGATTTCTCCGACGCGATCAACCGCCTCGGCAAGAACGTCGTCGAAGAGCGCTACGGCAACCTGTTCGAGATGTACGAACGCATCGCCGGTGAGAACCCGTACGACGTGCCGATGCGCATGTATCCGGCCTCGCACTACACAATGGGCGGACTCTGGGTCGACTACGAACTCATGACCACGATCCCCGGTCTCTACGCCGCGGGCGAGGCGAACTTCTCCGATCACGGTGCGAACCGTCTCGGCGCGTCGGCCCTCATGCAGGGTCTCGCCGACGGCTACTTCGTCCTGCCGTACACCATCGGCAACTACCTCGCACCGATGCTGAACAAGCCGGTGCCGGGCACGGATCACCCCGAGTTCAAGGCGGCCGAATCGGCTGCGCGCGAACGCTTCACCGGTTATCTCAACGTGAAGGGCACGCGTTCACCCGACTGGTTCCACCGCGAAGTCGGCAAGATCATCTGGGACTATTGCGGCATGGAGCGCACGCAGCAGGGTCTCGAAAAGGCCCTGTCCGAACTGCCCGCGCTGTACGACGAGTTCAAGAAAGACCTGCGTGTCACCGGCGACGGCGAGAGTCTGAACCAGACGCTCGAAAAGGCTGGTCGAGTCGACGACTTCTTCCAGTTGGGCATGCTCATGTGCCGTGACGCACTCGACCGCGAAGAAAGCTGCGGCGGCCACTTCCGCGCCGAGTACCAGACCGAAGACGGCGAAGCCCTGCGCGACGATGACAAGTTCTGTCACGTCGCGGCGTGGGAGTGGACCGGCGACCCGATGTCGGCCAAGCGCAACGTCGAAGAACTGAATTACGAAACCGTCCACCTCGCAACCCGGAGCTACAAGTGAGCAACCACCTGAAGGACATCACCCTCAAGATCTGGCGTCAGTCGGGCCCGAACGACGGCGGACACTTCGAGACCTACAAGGTCGACGAGATCAGCGACGAGGCGTCGTTCCTCGAGATGCTCGACTACCTCAACGAGCGCCTCATCAACGAGGGAGACGAGGCGATCGTGTTCGACCACGACTGCCGCGAGGGCATTTGCGGCACGTGTTCGCTCATGATCAACGGTCAGGCCCACGGCCCCGAGCGCGCGACGGCCACGTGCCAGTTGCACATGCGCAAGTTCAAGAGCGGCGACAGCATCACGATCGAACCGTGGCGCGCCAAGGCGTTCCCCATCGTGAAGGACCTGATGGTCGACCGTTCGGCGTTCGACCGCATCATCGAGTCGGGTGGCTTCATCACCGCGCCGACCGGTGGTGCACCTGATGCGAACCTCATTCCCATTCCGAAGCCGGTCGCCGACGCCGCCATGGACTCGGCCGAGTGCATCGGCTGTGGTGCGTGCGTCGCTGCATGCCCGAACGGCGCGGCCAACCTGTTCACCTCGGCGAAGATCACCCACCTGAACCTGCTGCCGCAGGGCCAGGCCGAGCGCTACAAGCGCGTCGAAGCGATGGTCGAGACAATGGACGAGTACTTCGGTTCTTGCACCAACCATGGTGAATGCGAAGCGGCCTGTCCGAAGGAGATCTCGATCGACGTGATCGCCCTCGCCAACTCCGACTACCGCAAGGCGAAGATCAAGAACCGCAAGCAACTCGCTCGCAACTGAACGCGCTCCGCGGGTGAACCGCCCGCGGCGTTGCGGGTAACGTCGAGACATGGCAGCCAACGCAACTCAGCCCACCTCTCTCGCCACGACCCTCGGCGCGCTCCGCTCGTCGGGCTGGCAGTCGGTGCCGGTGAAAGACGAGATGCGCCGCAACGCGATCGCCAAGATCCGCGCGGGCGAACCGCTCTTCGACGGGGTGATGGGTTACGAGCACACGGTGATGCCCCAGTTGGAGAATGCTCTCCTCGCGGGCCACGACATCGTGTTCCTCGGCGAGCGTGGTCAGGCGAAGACGCGCATGATCCGGTCTCTCACCGGTCTTCTCGACGAGTGGATGCCGATCATTGCCGGCAGCGAAATCAACGACGATCCGTACAATCCGGTCTCGCGCCACGCGCGTGACTTGTTCGCGCAGATGGGCGATGACACGCCGATCTCGTGGGTGCACCGCTCCGAGCGCTACGGCGAAAAGTTGGCAACACCCGACACATCGATCGCCGACCTCATCGGTGAGGTCGACCCGATCAAAGTGGCCGAGGGCCGCTACCTCTCCGACGAATTGACCCTGCACTATGGCCTCGTACCGCGCACGAACCGCGGCATCTTCGCCATCAATGAATTGCCCGACCTCGCCGAGCGCATCCAGGTCGGTCTGCTCAACGTATTGGAAGAGCGCGACGTGCAGATTCGCGGCTACAAGATCCGTTTACCGCTCGACGTCGTTCTCGTCGCTTCGGCGAACCCCGACGACTACACCAACCGCGGGCGCATCATCACTCCGTTGAAGGACCGGTTCGGCAGCCAGATCCGTACGCACTATCCGCTCGAGATCGCAACCGAGGTCGAGATCATCCGCCAAGAAGCGCGCCCGGCGTCGAGTGCCGGTGTCGAAGTTCACGTGCCCGCATTCATGGACGAAGTCATTGCGACGTTCAGCCACCTTGCGCGGGCCAGCAACAACATCAGCCAGCGAAGCGGTGTGTCGGTGCGACTCTCTGTCAGCAACCACGAGATCATGGTGGCCAATGCCGTACGGCGCGCGTTGCGTGCGGGTGACGTAGTCGTGTCGCCGCGCGTCAGCGACCTCGAAGCTCTTGCTGCATCGACATCGGGCAAGGTCGAAGTCGAGGTGCTCGAGGACGGCCGCGAGGGTGCGATTCTCGATCACTTGGTGAAGAGCGCGGTGCTGCAGGTCTACAAGCGCATCGCAACGCCGGCCACGGTGAACGTGGAGAACGTGAACGAAGTACTCGCGGCCTTCGAGGGCGGCATTGTTGCGCACACCGGCGAAGAGGTGACCTCGACGCAGCTGGTCGGCCTATTCGAGTCGGTTCCAGCGCTGCGGCCGATCGTCAACGTGTTTACGTGTGGTGACGAGTCACCCGCCGTAGTGGCCAGTGCCGTCGAGTTCGTTCTCGAAGGCCTGCACCTGTCGAAGCGCCTCAACAAGGACTCGGCGGGAACCAGCGCAACCTACAGATCCAAGGCTTGATCGGTTGCGACCGATGCTGAGGAATTTGGTGCTGACCGGCGGCTGGGCGCACGAGTTTTCCGTGTCGTCTGCGGTGCTGACAGAGATCCTCTCGCCGGTTGCCGAGAGTGTGGTCGTTGACGATGCCAACGAGGCCGCACATCAACTGGACGCCAGAGACTTCGACGTGCTTACCGTGTACGCGTGTTGGTTCACGATGACTGACCCGAGGTACACCGCCGAGCAGCGCGCACACTGGGCACGTACCACGCCGAGCGACTTCCGCGACGCCGTCGCGCGGCACCTCGAAGCTGGTCGTGGACTGTGCGTCCTTCACACGGGCCTTCTCTGTTTCACCGATTGGGAGGAATGGCCGGATTTCGTGGGTGGTGACTGGAAGTGGGGACGCAGCTGGCATCCTGCTCCCGCAACGATGCGCGTCGATCGGCATGTCGATGCCGAGTTGCATCCAATCGTTGCGGGCATCAACAATCTCGAGGTCTTCGATGAGCGGTACTGCGACATCGAGGCGCGATCGGGCTCGTCGGTACTCATGACGTCCGATGGCCCTGAGGGTGAGTTCCCGACAGTGTGGGTCAACGAAACCGGAGGCAGCCGACGTATCTATAGTTCGCTCGGGCACGATCCTGTCTCACTGACGGAGCCGACCCACGCACGGCTCCTCCGTCGCATGCTCGTGTGGGCCGGTGGGGGTGACGCGGCTTCAACGTCCCGCGTAGAGTGAAGGGAAGTTCATCGGCGTATCGCTGAATCTGGGGGAGAAACAACATGTCGCTGATCGGTGCCAAGGTTCTGCGCAAGGAAGACCCGAATTTGATCACGGGACAAGGGCAGTATGTCGACGATCTTGCGCCGGCGGGCTGTTCATTCATGGCAGTGGTGCGAAGCACCGAACCTCACGCACGCATCGTCAAAGTTGATACCTCGGCGGCTCGCTCGATGGATGGTGTCCTTGCGGTCTGGACTGCTGCTGACATCGCTTCGCTCCCGGCGCGGCCGGCGAGCTTGCCGGGTATGGATATGCCTCTCATCGCTGGTGATGCTGCCCGGTTCGTCGGCGACATCGTCGCGGTGGTTGTTGCCACCGATCGCTATGTTGCGGCCGACGCGGCCGAGGCTGTGGTCGTTGATTACGAGTCACTACCGGCGATCGCGTCCCTCGGGCAGGCTCTCGCCCCAGATGCACCGATGATTCACCCGGTCCTCCAGGGCAACACGGTCTTCTTTCAGGACTACACCGAGGACCTAACCGCTGAGTTCGATGCCGCGCCCCGCACCGCAACTCTTTCGCTCGTCAACAACCGTTGTGCGCCGGCGCCGATCGAACCGAACGTCGTTCTCGCGGACTGGGGGGCTACGGGGCTCACCGTGTGGGCCGCGTTCCAAGCACCGCACCATTTGCGCAACACCATCGCCGCATTCTTCGGGATCTCGCAGGACACGACGCGCGTGATCGCGCCCGACGTTGGTGGTGGTTTCGGCGCCAAGATCAACTTTGCATCGGAAATCTTTCTTGCGGCGGCGTTGTCCCGCGCAGTCGGTCGCCCCGTCAAATACACGCAGACACGCAGCGAGTGCATGGTTGCGATGTTCCACGGCCGCGCGCAGGAGCACAAGGTGGACGTTGCTTTCGACGATTCGGGAAAGATTCTCGCGTTGAAGGTTCAGGTGACCCAGGATCAAGGTGCCTACCCCGATGCAACCGGAATGGGATTGCCGGTCCTCACCACCGCAATGGCGGCGGGCTGCTACAAAATCCCGAAGGTCGCTGTGTCGTGGCGCAACGTGGTCACCAACACGACGCCGGTTGCCGCATACCGAGGTGCGGGTCGACCGGAGGCGTCGTACATGATCGAACGCATCATCGATTTGGTCGCCGACGAGACGGGCGTTGATCCAATCGACGTGCGAAAGACGAACTTCATTCCCGCCGACGGGTTCCCGTACCAGACGCACAGCCCTCTTGCCGTCTACGACAGCGGCAACTTCGCGGGCGCGCTCGATGAACTGCTTCGCCACGTTGACTACCCGGCCTTGAAGGCCGAGCAGGCGGCACGGCTGGCCGATCCAACCGCGAAACTGCTCGGTATCGGGTTCTCTTCGTGGCTGGAGATCGCGGGCTTCGGTCCTCCCGGGTCGCTCGAAGCGTTCGGGCACCTTGCCTCATGGGAGTCCGCCCAGGTTCGCGTGCAGCCCGATGGCAGTGCGATCATCTACACGGGCGCATCGCCACACGGCCAGGGCACCGTGACCACGTTTGCCCAGATCGCAGCCGATCAACTCGGCATCGACTTCGACCGCATCAGCGTGCGACACGGCGATACTGCAGTCATCCCGCAGGGCATCGGAACGATGGGTTCACGCGCGGTCGCCGTTGGTGGCGAGGGCGTGAAGACCGCAAGCACCCGCGTCTTCGAGCGCGCGAAGAAGATCGCGGCGCACCTTCTCGAAGCCACCGAAGACGACATTGTCGTCGAGAACGAGGAATTCCACGTTCGAGGGACTCCGTCAAAATCGGTGCCGTGGTCGCAGGTCGCATGGAAGAGCTTCCAGCCGCTCGAGTTGCCTGCGGGGATGGAACCCGGATCTCTCGACGCGACTGTCTTCCAGCAGGTCCCCAACTTCAGCTTTCCGTCAGGTGCGTACTGCTGTGTTGTTGAAATCGACCGCGAAACCGGTGAGGTCGAGATTCGCAACATGTACCTCGTTGACGATTGCGGAACGGTCATCAACCCGATGCTCGTCGAAGGCCAGGTGCACGGTGGGGTTGCCCAGGGAATCGCCCAGGCCCTCTACGAACACATGCAATACGACGAGTCCGGGGTGCCGCGAACCGCGACGTTGATGGACTATCTCGTACCCGCCGCCCCCGACCTTCCCGGCTACGTCAGCGGCCGCACCGTGACTCTCAATCCCAGCAACACGCTCGGTGCCAAGGGCGTCGGCGAGTCGGGGTCAGTCGGGGCACCTCCGGCCGTCATCAATGCGGTTGTCGACGCACTCAGCCACCTTGGTGTGAAGCACATCGACATGCCGGCAACACCACAAAAGATCTGGTCAATCCTCAGGGGGTCGAAGTGAGCACAATCGAAACGCACACGACACGCGTCACGGTTACGGTGAACGGTCGTGAAGTGAGTGAAGAAGTCGAGCCGCGCACGCTGCTCGTGCACTTCCTGCGGGAACAAGCACGCCTGACAGGGACGCATGTCGGATGCGATACCTCGAATTGCGGGGCATGCACGGTTCTCATCGACGACGAAGCCGCCAAGTCGTGCACGGTGCTCGCGGTTCAGGCCAACGGCCACAAAGTCACCACGGTCGAGGGCGTCGGCAACGGCAACGGAGGTTTCAGTCCGGTCCAGGAAGGGTTCCGCCAGGAGCACGGCCTGCAGTGCGGTTACTGCACTCCGGGAATGATCATGGCGTGTACCGCCTTGCTCGCCGAGAATCCCCAACCGAACGAACACCAGATTCGCGAGGCGCTCGAAGGCAACCTGTGCCGTTGTACCGGCTACGAGACGATCGTCCGTGCCGTGCAGTGGGCGGCAACCAACGGAGGGGCAGGTGAGTGGGCATGATCCCGGCACGTTTCGACTACAGGCAGGCAGGGTCGGTGGCAGAGGCCCTTCAGCTTCTCGCATCCTGTGACGATGCGAAGTTGCTCGCTGGTGGCCACTCACTCGTGCCGCTCATGAAGATGCGCCTCGTGTCTCCGTCCACCCTCATCGATATCAGTGGTATCGCCGAGTTGCAGGGAATCACCGATGCCGGCTCTGCTCTGCGCGTCGGCGCACTCACGCGGCATCGGGTTGTTGAACGATCGCAAGTCGTGGCTCAACACGTTCCGCTCCTCGCGCACGTTGCCGGTCTCGTTGGTGATCCACAGGTGCGCAACCGCGGAACGATTGGTGGTTCACTCGTTCATGGCGACCCTGCAGCCGACCTGCCGTCTGTGGCGCTCGCGACCGGGGCAACGATGGTGGTCACCGGATCCGGTGGCGAACGGCGCATCGCCGCATCCGATTTCTTCGTTGACTTCCTCGAAACCGCGGTTGGCCCGGACGAGATCCTGACTGCCATCGAGTTCCCGAAACGAACTGGAGCCGGCTTCGGCTACGAGAAGTTCGTGCGCCGCTCGATGGACTATGCGATTGTCGGCGTCGCGGTGCAGGCGGGCGAGCAGCCCGGCATCGCGCTCGTCAACATGGGCAGCGTGCCGCGCCGCGCCGAAGCCGCTTCGCAAGCGCTGGCAAGCGGCGCGGGCGTCGACGCGGTTGCAGCGCTCGCTGCCGATGGCACCAACCCGCCCGAGGACCTGAACGCGAGCGCCGACTACCGCCGGCACCTTGCGTCGGTGTTGACCAAGCGCGCACTCCTCGCCGCGGGGTACCGGTGACGGGACACGGCTATCGCGTCGAAATCAATCGCGAGACGTGCATCAGTTCGGGTCGATGTGTGGGTGATGCACCCGGAGCATTCGTCTTCGACGATGATGAACTTGCCACGGTGGGCGCCGCAGTGAGCGAACTCGCCGAGACGAAGCTCTTGCGCATCGCTCGTGACTGTCCCGGCGAGGCGATCATCGTGTTCGGCGCCGACGGCGTGCCGCTGCAACTCCACTGAGCAACGTCAGGAGACGGGATCGATGGCAAAGATCCGTCGGGCATTTCCCCCGAGGATTTTTGCGGCGTCCGCATCCGAAAGGCCGAGCGAACTGATCTTGTCGAGGTACTTCTCCTCGAGGTCCCAGCCTGCGAAGTTGCTACCGAGAAGCACACGGTCGGCTCCTTCCGTACGCACGAGAAACTCGAGCGCATCGGTACGGTGGACCGCGGTATCGAACGAGAGCTGGCCCCATTGTTCGTCGAAGCTGCGTTGCAAGAGGCCTTTGCCCCACGGCCGCCGTTCGAGTGCCGCCTCGAGGCGGCCCTTTTGGAATGGTGCAAAGCCACCGCCGTGGGCGACGTGGACATGAAGTCCGGGATGTCTGTCAAGGACTCCACCGAAGAGGAGGTGGGCGACGGCCAGCGCTTCGTCGATGGCGAATCCGAAAATGATGTCCATGTCCCACGGTCCGAAGATCGGATCGGGTCCGCGCGAGACCGTTCGGGGTTCGGGGTGGACGACGAGAGGCACGCCAAGCGTCTCGTGCTCGGCCCAGAGGTCGTTCCATCGGGGATCGGATAGCGGAACACCGTTCACGTCGGAGCCGATGTACGAGCTCTTGAGGCCCAATTCGTTGACGGCACGACGCAATTCGGCGCACGCTGCGTCGGGTTGCTGCATCGGCAGGCCCGCCGCACCAACGAGTCTCGGATGATGTCGGCAGATCTCTGCAATTTCGTCGTTCGTGCGTTGGTTGAAGCGGATCGCCTCGCTCGCGGGCTGGTGGTAGAAGAACGTGATCGGGTTGGGTGACACCAACTGCTGCTGGATGCCAAGTTGGTCCATGTGCTCGACGCGTTTGTGGGCATCTGAGAACGGACTGTCGACGAACTTCACGTTCTCGAGGACATAGTCGCCGGCACGAAAGAATTGGGTGCCGTCGGGGCGCACGCCCATCTCGGGTCCGGCATGACCGCAGGTGCCCATCACTCCGGGTAGGAGGATGTGGGCGTGAACGTCGACGACGTCGATAGTTTGGCTCATCGGGTTTTCCCTTGCTGGTCGAATTGGTCTTCGAAGACGATGGGATACGTGCGCCAGGTCGGTCGGGTGGTGCGATCGTCCGGCACCGGCGGGCGCGTTGAAGAACGTCGTGCGCCTCTTTCCAGCAGGGTCGAGATCATCACGGTGATGGCGCCGAGCAAACGGTCTCCGTCGGATTGCCCGGGTGGCAATCCCCCCGCGAGTTCCTGACCGAGGCATGCATGGAAGCCCGACCCAAAGGTGAGCCCCCACGGTGCCACGCCCTCGGCGATGGTGCGCGAGGGATCGAATTGGTCGGCATCGTCGCCAAAGACGGTCTTGTCCCTGTTCGCGGCGACCATGTCGATGACGACCGTGTCGCCTGCCGCGAAGCGGTCACCGGTCGGTAATTGGCCGTCCGTTACCGCGCGCCTAACGGATTGTGGGCTTGCCGGGTGGAGTCGTAACGATTCATGGACGAACCGTTGAAGAAGTTCGGGCTCCTCAACGAGGGTGTGCAGCACTCCGGGTTTTCCTCCATCGTGTTCGAAGCAGTGGTGCAGCGCATGAACGAGTGCAATCGAGGTGGAATGCGAGCCCACCCACGGAAAGTAGGCGACCTCACGTTCGATGACTTCGGACGGCAGACCATGTTCCTCTCGGGCCGCGAGAAGCACCGTGAGAACGTCGCGCGGGAGGTCGCTCTCCGGTCGGTGTCCGGCACGTACGTCGCGGATCAGTGCCTCGCGCCGGTCCCACGCAGGTGCGAGATAGACGTATCGGACTTCGTCGAGCGCGGCGAGTCCATCGGCGATGATCGCCGCCTTGTCGCCGGTTGCATGGACGACCGTCGACGCCGCTGAGAGACGCGCCATGAGCCCGGCAAGGCGGAGGAAGTCCGACGTGTCCGACCTGATATCGAGACCGGCGACCGAAGCCGCGAGACGCAACATGGCGTGGCGGACGACGGGAACGATGTCGATCTCCGCGGTGTCTTCGCGGTGAATTGCGAGCGATTCCTCGAGGAGGACCGGAATGAGTTCACGTTCCCAGTACGCGAAGGTGTCCCGCCGAAAGAGACGGTTTTCGAGTCGGCGCCGGTCGGTATGTGGTGCGCCGTGAAGATTCACAATGACGCCATCCATGAGTGCCTGACTCTCGTCGTAGAGGCCCTGGCGCAGATCACGGTGGCGCAACGCCTCGCGGGCCGTCACCCACGACTCGAGACGCAAGGTCTCAGCCACGCATCCCTGCGGCGGGCGGATCGAACAGCACGTGGTACGACGACCAGTAGGGCCGACTCGTGGCCGTATCGATTTGTGCCGGCCGACTCGGGTCGGGCTTCACTCCGCGGTCGAACATCGCCTGGACGGCAACCGTCGACAGACCGTATTCGTACTCGGCGGTCTCCTCGGACCGTTCGTTCAGCCCCGCGGCGAGCTCTTGTCCGATGCATGCGTGCATTCCGGATCCGAATGAAAGACCCCATCGGCTGATACCCGGGCCCTGCTCACCGCGGTGAGGGTTGAATTCAGCGGCGTCGGCACCGAACACCGACTTGTCGCGGTTGACCGACATGAGGTCGATGACGACGGTCGACCCCGCGGGTACGGCGGTGCCGTTCCGTAGTGTCACGTCGGCAAGCGCACGGCGCATGCCCGTCGGGCTCGACGGATTGAGACGGATCGTCTCGTAAACCGCGTGTTGAACGAACTCACGGTTGGTGCGAACGAGTTCCGCGTCCTCGGGGTGTTTGGCGAGCCACCCAAAAAGGTTGTCGATGGTTCGCACGAACGCAGTTGCCGAGGTATGGGCTCCGGCGAGCAGGAAGAAGGCAATTTCTCGAACCATTGTTTGCTGGTCGATGTGCAGAGCGTCTTCGTTGCGAAGCAACACCGTAAGAATGTCGAGAGGAAGCGAATCTTCGTCGACTTCACCCGCACGCCACTTACGGATGAGATCTTGTCGACGCAAGATCGACGGTGCAAGAAACTCGGCTTCGAAACGTCCCATCGAGTCGCTGACCTCGGCTTTGACCTCGTCCGGATCGCGAAGAGTATGGGCAAGCGTTGCACCCTCGATGAACTTCATCATGTACGAGTACAACCTGTTGGTTTCCTCGGGGGTTCCGAGCGGACGGTCGACCCCCGCATTCAGCGCTGCAAGATTCATCATCAATTGATGCGACAGATGAACAAGCTCGACCGAGCCATGGCTGACGTGCGGCGCGAGCGTGTCATCGATGATGCGGGGGAAGTAATCACGTTCGTATCGCACCAAAGTCTCACGACGGAACAGTCGGTTCTCGAGGCGGCGCCGCGCGCGGTGTTCGTCGCCATGGAGATTGACGAGCACACCCCCCATGACAATTTCCCCCGCGTCGTAAAGCGCCTGTCGTAGATCCTTCTGCCGGTAGACGTCACGCGCGTCTTCATATGAGGTGACGGTGAAGGTCTCCATCAGTTCTCCTCTTTTGCTGGGTTCGGTTTTTCGGTGATGATGCCGAGACTTAGTCCGCCATCGACGCTCACGACGGCACCGGTTGTCCAGTCGGCCAGCGAAAGGTATTCCACGCACTCGGCAATTTCTTCCGTGGTCCCGATTCGGCCGAGCGCGTGGTGGGTCGCCATCGACTCGAGCCGCGCCATTGCCTCGTCGTGGGTGAAGTCACCCGATCGCTCGTTGATTTCGGTGGGTACCGCACCCGGTCGAACGGCATTCACACGCACCCCACGCGGGCCGAGCTCGGCAGCAAGCACACGGGTGAGCGTTTCGACGGCACCCTTGCTGATGGCATATGGGGCAGCCCCTGGATAGGCACGCTTCGTGTAGATGCTGCCAACGAAAATCACTGCGCCGCGCGCGGCGATGAGATGGGGGAGAGCGGCTTGTGTCAGCATCATCCCGCCGATCACGTTGGTGGCGAGGATCGATGCCAGACCTTCGTCGGTCCACTCCTCGATGGGTCGGCGCCACATGTTGCCGGCATTCGAGATGAGTACGTCGATTGCGTCACCGTGCCGTACGGCGGTGTCGATGATCGCGGCGCGATCGGTCACCGAGGTGACGTCGGCGACGAGCCAGGTGCATGCCGAGCCGAGATCGTCGGCAACGGCGCGCAACTTTTCCTCCCGACGTCCGCAGATTGTGACGCGTGCACCCCCGTTCACGAATCGTCGAGCAACGCCTTCGCCGATCCCCGACCCACCGCCGGTGACGACGACGGAGAGACCATTCATGGATCGCATCAGCGCGTGTTCCCACTGCCGACGGAGTCGACGGACTGGGGACGCGGAAGACGACTGATCACCGACATCGTGACGCCGCCATCGACGAGCAAATTCTGGCCGGTGATGTATGAAGCGTCAGGCGAACAAAGGAAAGCAACGACATTCGCGATGTCGTCTCCCGAGCCGAGCCGGCCGAGTGGAACCGCGCCCTCGCGCGCTGCACGAGCCTGCGGATCCGCATAGATCGGAGCACCCATGCCAGCGTTGATGAGCCCGGGGGCGATGGCGTTCACCCGGATGCCATGGGTACCCCATTCGATTGCCATCTGTTGGGTGAGAAGGGCGACCGCCGATTTGGTCGCCCCGTACGACCCGCCGTTCGGCCCGGGTGCGACGCCGTTCATCGACGTGATGTTGATGATCGTGCCGGCGGTTCCATCGGCGATCATTCGCACCGCTGCAGCACGTGCGACATTGAAGGTACCGATGAGATTGACGTCGACGACCGAGCGAAAGTCGGCGTGCGACATAGTGAGAAGCGGTCCGAATCGGACGATGCCGGCGTTGTTCACCAGGACGTCGGGCGTGTTGTCGAGGGTCGCGATCGCTTTGTCAACTGCCGATGCATCGGTGATGTCGAGGGCAAGATCGATGTCGGGTCCGGCAACATCGACACGAACGACCTGAAATCCCTCGAGTTCGAGCCTGCGGCAAATCGAGCTACCGATTCCGCCTGCGGCTCCCGTGACGATTGCGGTCTTCATTGTGTTCGTCCCACCCGTTCCGCGCCCCGACGGCGCCCCCCGATGTTAGGGGTGAACGAGTTCCCACGTGAGGGGAACGGCCGACCAGGCCTCGACTCGTTCCCCGCGCAGGGGTGCGCGGTCGGGAATCGGCGTGAGATCCACCTCTTTGCCGCGGGAGAGGAGGTGGCGGAATCGGGACTTGTCACCAAGAACGCCGATATCGGTCTCGGGATGGCCGTCGAGGACGAGAATGTCCGCCTTGGCGCCCGGTGTGATGACGCCGATCTCTCCTTTTTGGTCGAGAGCGATCGCATTGGTGGATGTACCGCAGGTGATGGCCTCGAGCGGACTGAGACCGAGTTGGTTCACGAACACTTCCATCTCGCGTGCGTGCCAATGACCGTAGGGTGTGATCGAGAATCCGCTCTCTGAACCGCAGAGGAGCGGCACCCCCGCGTCGTACGCGCGACGGAGGCGTGCCCCGGTTTCCTCCATCTCACCGGCAAAAACCGCCTGTGCCCCGGTGGTCGCACCGGCCTTCGCACCGTACTCGGCGAGGTTGGCCAAGAACGTGAAGACGGGACCAACGGTGACGTTGCGCTCGACGATTGCTTCGAGCGCGCGCTCACCCAGATACGAAGCGTGCCAAATGATGTCGACACCTGCCAGTGCGCAGTCGAGAGTTGCCTGGTCGCCTCGGCTGTGCGCGGTAACCCGAACCCCGAGGTCGTGAGCGGTGTCACACACGACCTTCAATTCTTCGCGTGTCCACACCTGTATCTCGCCTTTGCGTGCGGGAATGAGTCCGGTGACGTGGACCTTGATGATGTCGGCGCCGTCTTTGACTTGGCGGCGCACGGCACGGATCATTTCGTCCTTGCTGCGGACAACCTCGGCGTAGCCCGCAGTGCCTTCGTTCGGAATCATTCGCCCCGCCGTACCACCGACGGCGGTCATTAGCGCATAAGTCCCCGACTTCATCCGGGGACCCTCGGTGATACCCGCGTCGATGGCGTCACGTAGTGCGGGTCCGATATTGAAGAGTCCATCGACGTCGAGAAAACTCGTCACTCCTGCGCGGAGAATCTTTCGTGCGTTGTGCGCTGCGACGAGAGCCGCCGAGATTGGTTCGCGTCTGTTGAACAACTCATCGTTACTGGCTGGTTCACCGAGGGTCACGTGGACATGGGCATCGATGAGTCCCGGCATGACCGTGAGACCCGTTGCATCAATAACCTTCACATCCGCACCGAGTTCCGTCGCGCGCGAGTCGGCATCTGCGCCAACTGCGACGATGACGTCACCATCAGTGAGCACTGAGGTAGAGCGCTGCGGGGTGGAGCCTGTTCCGTCAATGACGTCCCCGTTACGCAGGAGAATGACTGCCATGAGGGCAGTCTAGAGAACGAAGTTCGCGAGACAGTCCGGATTCGCGAGCGCCTCGGTATTGCGTACCGCCCGCCCGTTGACAACGTCGGCAACGGCGAGTTCGCTCAGCTTGCCCGATCGAGTTCGCGGCAGTTCCGGTACTTCAACGATGAGCGCCGGCACGTGACGTGGCGTGAGGCGTGATCGAATGAGATTGCGGAGGCGCAAACGGAAGTCATCGTCCAGTTCCTTGCCCAGAACAGGGACCACGAACAACACGATTCTGGTGTCATTCTCCCACGACTGGCCCACCGCTAGACATTCGAGGACGCCGTCGTCTTCCTCCACGACGGCATATAGCTCGGCCGTCCCGATTCTGACTCCGGCGATGTTCAGCGTTGCATCGGACCGTCCATGGATGATGAATCCGCCTGAGGAAGTGTGGGTGGCAAAATCGCCATGAGTCCACAGCCCCGGAAACCGCGCAAAGTACGCGTCTTCGAATCGTGACCCGTCGTCGCCCCAGAAACCCAACGGCACCGAGGGAAATGAATTGGCACAGACGAGCTCTCCGACGCGGTCGACGATGTACCGTCCGTCGTCGTCGACAACGCGGACGTCCATGCCGAGCATCGATCCCTGGATTTCCCCTCGTACGACCTGCTTCGTCGGGTCTCCTCCTACGAAGCAACCGCACAGGTCGGTGCCACCCGAGATAGATGCGAGGTGAACGTTTCCAAGCTGATTGTGAACCCAGTCGAAGCCATCGGGGGCAAGTGGCGACCCAGTCGAACACACCGTCCGCAGGGCGGACAGGTTGCGCGTTGATCGCGGATCGACACCGTTCTTACGCATCGCATCGATGTACTTGGCGGAGGTACCGAACAAAGAGATTCCTTCGTTCTCACACAGGTCCCAAAGCGAATCGATGTTGGGATGCATCGGGCTTCCGTCGTACAAGACGATCGTTGCTCCGGTTGCAAGCATCGAAACCAGCCAGTTCCACATCATCCATCCGCAAGTGGTGAAGTAAAAGACGCGGTCCCCTTCGCGAACATCACAGTGCAACTGCTGTTCTTTCAAGTGCGTGAGCAGAACACCTGCTGCTCGATGCACGATGCATTTCGGTTTTCCGGTGGTTCCCGACGTGTAGAGAATCGTCCCAGGGTGATCGAAATCGAACCGTGGGCGAGGCGCTCCATCCACGATGCCGCGGTAGTCGGCCCACGGTGTCGCGTCCTCCGGGCACTCGCCGACCACCACTGTACGAACGAGGCTTGGAAGATTCGCACGGATTTCTTTCAGGGTGTCGCTCAAATCGATGCGCTTGCCCGCATAGCGGTAGTGGCTCGCCGCAAGAAGTACGGATGGTCGCGTCTGGCTGAATCGTTCGATGACGCCGTGGGCTCCGAAGTCCGCCGATGTCGACGTGAATGTTGCCCCGAGTTGCAGGGTGGCAAGAAAGAACACAACGGTCTCGCGCACGTTCGGCATCCATGCAGCCACCCGATGTCCGGGACCGATGCCATCGTCTCGCAGCGCGGCTGCAACGACCGCGACTTCGTTTCGAAGTTCCTTCCACGTCGTGGCGCGGCGGGCCCCCGTTTCGTCCAGCTCGACGATCGCATCACGCGCATCATCACCGTCGCGAAACTGAAGAAATGTGTCGACGACGTTCAGCTGCGCACCGGGAAAGAAGGTTGTACCCCTCGGTCCGGGACCGTGTACGAGCGTCGCGCGATCACCGCGTTCTCCCCGCATCCCGCAGAAGTCCCAGATGGCCGTCCAGAACGCGGCGCCGTCCGTAAGGGCAAAGTCTCGCGCGGCATCGGTGTCGATGGCGCCGATCGTGGTGAGAAATCGTTCCATCTTCAAGCCGTCAAACGCATCGGATGCGGACGTCAACTGCGGTGCCATGGCATCGACGCTAGTTGCGTTCTCGATCGTGCAGCACCGTGAAAGTGAACTAGAGCTCCAAGGCTTGACCGTCGGGCAGAGCGGCGACGAGTCCGGCCACGGTCGAGGTGTCGCCCAGCCAGACGTGATGAAGGCGCGCGCCCCCGTCACGGGTTTCTGCAACGAGCGAACGAACTGTGTCGAAGAGGTCGGCGTGTTGCGCATCGGTCGTGGTGTCGGGAAGCCCGATGAGAGACACGTCGAGTGGTGAGAATCGTTCGGCAAGGGAATAGACATGCTTGACGACGCCGTCGCGCCAACGCCGCATCGCATCGCCTGATGCGAACACCGCCTGATCGGGAAACGACAGAGAGATGCCCGCGAAGCC
>JBEAPO010000045.1:0-6827 GCA_041164425.1 Actinomycetota bacterium | reverse complement strand
CCCGCCCGCATGTTCGCGAGCGTTGACGAGCAGATTCACGATGATCCTCTCGAGCCGCAAGCGGTCGCTCATGATGCGGTCATGCACGATGCCCGATGCAACGATCGGGACCGCACCGAAGCCCGAACGTTGCGCGACGCGCCGAATGAAGTCGACTATCTCGACCGACTCGTAGCGGGGTTGGCTGGCTCCCGAGTCGAGGCGAGCCAACTCGAGTAGATCGATCACCATGCGGTCGAAGCGGCGGACCTGGGTGGTGACAACGTCGAGTGCTTGTTGGTTGCGATCGGAGAGTTCCGACCTGCGCGCAGCGAGAACGTCGATTGCGGCACTCAACGCCGTGATCGGTGATCGCAGTTCGTGGCTGACGTCGCTCGCGAATCTGACCTCGCGTTCGATGCGTTCTTGTACAGCGTCGGCCATCTCATTGAACGTGACCGCGAGTCGATTCAGGTCGGGGTCGTCCTCGGGCTCGAGGCGCGCGTCGAGACGGCCGCCTGCGATGTTGGCGGCTGCGTCGACCACCCGACGCACGGGAAGGAGCAATCTTCGGGACGTGAACCAGCCGAGCGCGATTGCGATCGCCGTCGCGACGATCAGACCCGCGAGAAGTGCGCTCAGGATGAAGCTGAGGGTGCGCTGCGTCTCGCGCAGCGGGAATACCTCGTAGTAGTCGGCGCCGACCGACGGCATCGGTATGCCGAAACCCTGGTAGAGCTCGCCGTTGTGGTCGAAACGTTGCGTCGCAGGCCGTCCGGACGTGACCGTCGCGACCAGCGACTCGGGTAGGTCGGCTTGGGTGAAGCTGAGGGGGTCGGTCGCGTAGAAGAAGTTCTGTGGATCGAGCCGGACCAGGGCGTATCCGCGTGATTCGGTGCGAATCGTGGTGATCACCGAACTTGCCAGGTTGCGTCTCGTCTGCAGGAGAGTCCGCATCAGCTGTGCGTTGCCAAGCGCTTGCGAGCGGGTCGAGTCGAATCGTTGTTCGATGAGGCTCGTGCGGCTGAAGGAATAAGTCGCGACGCCCGCGAACATCGACGTCACTAGGGCGATGAGGCCAAACGAGACGAGGGTTCGCGCACGGAGTCCGAGACGTGCGGGACGATCGACTCTGCCGGGCGCGGTGGACACCCACCAAGTGTTACCGAAACTCCCCACCCGGTGGACCACAAAAGGGGGAGGAAAGTGATCCACCGGGAGGAAACCACCCAGCAGCAAGTTTCCCGTCCGAATGTGACAAAGGAGCCCGCATTTTGTGCGTTTTGTGTAACGATTTGGGCGTACTTGCGTGGTGATCGGCAGAATGAGCCGCGTGCACAGGCTTTTGTTCGTCGAAGACGACGAGAACATCCGCCTCGCCCTCAGGCTGGCCCTCGAGGACGAAGGGTACGAAGTCGTCGAAGCTGCGGACGGCGCAACCGGGCTGCGGAAGTTCAGCGAGTCGCCTCCCGACCTCGTTCTTCTCGACCTGAGGCTGCCTGACATTTCTGGTTTCGACGTCTGTCGCCAGATCCGTGCTCACTCGTTGACCCCGATCATCATGGTGACCGCGCAGACCGACACGCACGATCTCGTGGCTGGTCTGGAAGCGGGCGCCGATGACTACGTCACCAAGCCCGTGGTGACGAAAGAGTTGGCCGCACGGATCCGCGCCGCACTGCGACGAGCTCATCAGCACGAAGGTGTTGCTGTCGCGGTTCCCGCGACGCGACTCGACCGCGTCGCCGATCTTGAGATTCGCCGCGACCTAGGCATCGTGTTGAAGGCCGGCCGTGAGCTTCCGCTGACACGCACCGAGTACCGGTTGTTGTGCGAGTTCACGGATCATGCGGGCCAGGTGCTGTCACGCGATCAATTGCTCGAGCGAGTGTGGGGTTACGAATACCTGGGTGACAGTCGCCTGGTCGACGCGCACGTGAGGCGCCTGCGTGTGAAGATCGAGGACCAACCCGACGAACCTCGCATCATCGTGACCGTCCGTGGTTTGGGGTATCGACTCGTCGCTGGTTGAGCCATGGTGACCAAAACGATCAACGTCCGTTGATCGCATTTCGGAGGAAGTCGATCGCCTCCGTTTTGTCCCGTGTGCGCGTCATGGGTGGCAGGGCGTTGATGATCGTCCATCTGTAACCCTTCGTCGCCAAACGTGGATCAAGAACCGCAACCACACCCTTGTCGGTGCGTGATCGCACGAGTCGGCCCGCGGCCTGGGCGAGTGCAGTGATCGCACGTGGCAGATCGATCTCGTTGAAACCACGCGAACCGTGGAGTTCGCGCCGAGCAGCGAGCAGCGGGTTGTTGCGATGTGGGAAGGGAATGCGGTCGATGATGACGAGCGAGAGGGAGCGACCCGGGATGTCGACTCCCTCGAAGAATCCCGCCGTGGCGAACAAACAGGCGGATTCGTCGAGAGTGAACTCGCGCAGAAGGGTCGCTCGTTGGTTCTCGTCCTGGGCGAGGATCGGGTACGGGAGGCGGGTTCGCAGTGCTTCGACTGCTGCATTCATGGCCCGACGACTGGTGAAGAGCGCGAGGGTGCGACCTCCGGCGGCCGCGATCAGATCTGCCATCTCCGAATGCACCGCGTCGTCGCGGTTGGCGTTCGGCTCGGGAAGATGGGTTGCGCAATACAGCATGGCCTGCTCGCCGTACTCGAATGGACTGCCGACATCGACCATCTCAGCCGAGTCACCCAGGCCGACACGTTGTGGCATGGAAAGGGGAATGGTCGCGCTTGTGAGCACGACTGCCCGACCCGGCCACGCGTGTTCTGCGAGTGCAGGCCCAACGTCGAGTGGCGCAAGAACGAGTTCGGCGCGCTCGGCAGAGCCGGTAACGAACGGAACAAAAGAGTTGTCGGCTCGGAGGGCGGCATCGATGTCATCGGCGAGCCTCGTGGCAAGTGTCTGAGCACGGAACATCTTCTGCTTCACCGAATCCACGGCCGAATCGACGCCACGCAGTGCTTCGAGGCACTCGCCCGTGGTGAGGCGCAGCTGCGTGAGGGCCTCGACAAGATCGCCGTGGAGGGGCAGGCTGAGTCGCTGTTCGAGGTCCGGGACGAGGACGTCGTTCAACAACTTGGCTTCTTCGTTCAGACGCCGTTGAAGACGGTCATCTTCGATGATGCGCCGCAGCGCCGCAGCAAGCGTCGTCGAACGGCTCGCGGAGAGGCTCACGCCGACCGAGGAAGTGAGTGTGTCCTCGAGCTGGTGTGCCTCGTCGAAGATGACCACGTCGTGGTCGGGGAGGATGGCGCCTCCGGCGGCGACATGCATGCCATATAGATGGGTGTTGACGACGACGACGTCAGCGGCAGCAGCACGGCCGCGTGCCCGTTCGGCGAAACAAATTCCGCCCGATTCGCAGCGCGTGGCGCCCGGACACTCGTCTCCGCCGACGCTGACCGTTTGCCAAGCCCGCGGTGACGGTTGCCAGTCGAGTTCGGCGACGTCCCCGGATTCGGTCTCGAGGGCCCAGCGTGCGAGTTGGTCCACTTCGCGTTGATGACCCGCACCGAGGTCGTCGAGTTCGAGTCGGGCGTTGTTGGTGACCTCGGAAACCCGCTGCATGCACACGTAGTTGCTTCGACCCTTGAGGACGGACCATGTGAAGGCCTGCGGCAAGGTGGCTTCGAGCAGCGGAAGGTCGGACTGAGCCAACTGGTCCTGGAGCGTTTTCGTCGCGGTTGAGACGATCACGCGCTTTCCCGACAGGATTGCCGGCACGAGGTAGGCGATGGTCTTGCCGGTCCCGGTGCCCGCTTGCACGATAAGTCGGCCCGCGTTGTTGATCGTGCGTGTGACCGCCAGGGCCATGTCGACTTGTCCGGGCCGGTCTTCCGGGCTGGCGAGACCGGATGTCACGTGATGGAGAGCCTGGGCGACCTCGTCGCGCATGACGTGACGACCGCGTGGATTGTCGTCACTCGGGTCGTCGGTCATGTGAGCAGTGTGTGCGTCAGTCGAGCATCGCGAGGGCACGGTCGAATTCTTCCGCCGTCATGTCGGGCCAGGTGCGTTCGGTGAAGTGCACCTTGGCTCCGTTGATCTGCCAGAGAAGGAAGTTTGAAATGCGCGACTCGCCTGATGTGCGGATCAACAGATCGACATCGGGAAGGGTCGGGTCGTAAAGGTTTGCGGAAATATCGGAGGCCTCGACGCATTTCTTCGTGTCCGAGACCGCAATCTGCGCGGCGCGGGCCAACTCGGCTCGGGAGCCGTAGTCGAACGCGACCGTGAAGACCATGCCGGTGTTCCCTGCAGTGTCATTGATCGCTCGTTTGATTGCGCGTTGTACGTAGGACGGTGTGCGGGAGCCGGGCTCGTCGAATTGACGTCCGACCCAGTTGACGCGAACGTTGTTCGCGTTCAGTTCATCGAGACGACCGAACAGCCTTTTGTGCATGGCGAGAATGTGCCGCACTTCGGCCCGCGGCCGGATCCAGTTTTCGGTGCTGAAACCGAAGACGGTGAGCCATCCGATGTTGCGACTGCCCGCCGCTCGCGTGACGACCGCGAGGGCTTCTTCGCCCGCAGTGTGGCCTGCCGTACGTGGAAGACCGCGGCGCCGCGCCCAACGTCCGTTGCCGTCCATGATGCATGCAACGTGGAGCGGACGGTCGGTTCGTTCCACGGGACGGTCCGCCATGCACCCACACTACCGACGGGGTCGTTGTGGTTCCGCGTGGCACAATGGTCCGATGATCAGTCGCATCAAGTCGCGTCTGAAGGAACGTGTGAAGGCGCGATTGCGACGGGCGCTTGGTTCGCCGGTGTCCGTGGACGAACCGCTTGCGCACGTGGTGGTTTGTGGCGGAACGATGCGCGACTGGGCGGCGTTTGACCAAGGAGAGTGGAACAAGCGCATCTCCAACCTGGTCGAAGCACTCGAGCGCGAAGGCGTGCGGTGGCTGACACTCGTTCCGTTCTCGGCAGGTCACGACCCGATCGAACACGCGGATGCAACCCGGCTCGAGTCCATGATCGACAGAGCACTTCGCCATCAACGTGGACCCGTGGAAGTGATCGTGCGTCCCGAGCCCGACGGGCGGGCACGATTCGCGCGAGTTGTCGAGCGACTGCGGGCTGACGATGCGGCTCGGGGAGTGCATTCGACGGCATCCGAACAGGTGCTCGCTCGCGCGATCCTCGCGCCGGCAGACATCGAGCCCGACCTCGTCGTCGTTCTCGGGCCGCCCGACACGCTCCCGACATCGCTCGTGTGGGAACTCGCCTACAGCGAGGTTGTGTTCCTCGATATTCCTTGGGCCGCCATCAGCAGTGAACATCTGCAGATGGCGGTCGACGACTTCCGGCGACGCAACCGACGGTTCGGCGGGATCGACGCGTGACCAACTACCGCGACGACGCAGTCGTCCTCAGGACGTACCGTCTCGGCGAATCCGACCGCATCGTGATCTTGCTGACCGAGACGAACGGCAAGGTACGAGCCGTGGCGAAGGGCGTGCGTAAGACCCGATCACGTCTCGGTTCTCGTCTCGAGCCGCTCAGCCACGTGTCGGTGTTGCTGCACAAGGGTCGCGAGCTCGATATCGTCTCGCAAGTCGAGGCGCTCGACACCGCGTCGGCGTTGCGAGCCAACCTCGACAAGATGACGCAGGGCCTGGCGATGCTCGAGGCGGTCGACCAGATGACGATCGACCGCGAGCCGGTGCCCCACATCCACCGCATGCTGGTCGGCGCTCTGGGGACTCTCGCGCGTGATGGCTCGTCACTCGTGGTCGGAGCGTTCTACTTGAAGTTGCTCGCTGCCGAGGGATTCGAGCCCGAGCTTGCGCGGTGCACTTCGTGCGCCGCGACCGAGGATCTGGTCGCGTTCGACGTGGTGAACGGCGGGGTTCAGTGTCGCTCGTGTCGCACGGGACTTGCCATTTCGGCAGGGGCAGTCGCTTTGATGCGGAGGATTCTCGGGGGTCAACTCGCCACGGCGCTCGCAGAACCCGAGAGCCCGACCACTCGCGAAGTGACCCACATTGCGACCGTTGCCATCGAGCGTCAGTGCGAGCGGAGACTGAAATCCGTGGGGATGTTCGAGCGTCACGACTAACCTTTGCCCTTCTTATGGCAGCGAAAGACCTCGAGCAGATCGTCAACCTTGCGAAGCGTCGAGGCTTCGTGTATCCGAGTGCCGAGATCTATGGCGGGTTTCGGTCGTCGTACGACTACGGGCCCCTCGGTTCGCTCATGTTGCGGAACGTGAAGGATGCATGGTTGCGAACCATGGTGCAGATGCGTGATGACGTCGTGTTGATCGACGCCGCAATCCTCGGCCCACCGCAGATGTACGAAGCGAGCGGGCACCTCGCGAACTTCAGCGATCCTCTCGTCGATTGCACGGTCTGCAAGCGTCGTTTTCGCGAGGACCACATGGAAGAGCGCGACTGCCCTCAGTCGAAGAAGGGGTGTGAGTTCACCCCGGCGCGAGCGTTCAACCTGATGTTCAAAACACACGCGGGCCCGATCGAGGGCGCGGGTGCCGAGGTTTACATGCGGCCCGAAACGGCGCAGGGAATGTTCGTCAACTTCGCCAACGTTTTGCAGACCAGCCGAAAGAAGCCGCCGTTCGGTATCGCGCAGGTCGGCAAGAGTTTCCGCAACGAAATCACCCCCGGCAACTTCATCTTCCGCACGCGCGAATTCGAGCAGATGGAACTCGAGTTCTTCGTGCCGCCCGAAGAGGGTCGTAAGTGGTACGACTACTGGTGCACCGAGCGCATGAATTGGTACATCGACCTGGGAATCCCGAGCGAAATGTTGCGAATCCGCGCCCATGACCAGGACGAGTTGTCGCACTATTCGGCCGGT
>JBEAPO010000044.1:0-11015 GCA_041164425.1 Actinomycetota bacterium | reverse complement strand
CCGCGACAACGAGCGCGAGGATCACGAGAATTCGCTTCATTGTTCCACCTCTCACCGTACCCCTCAGAAGGGTTCTCGGCGCGCCACGCCCCCAACTTGAGGGATTTCGGTGTGAATCGACTCGCGTTTTGCTACACGTTGCGCCGAAAAGCGCTACGTAGCTGCGCGACAATTTCTCCTTCGCTATCGGTGATTTGTCGGAAAGAAAATCGCCATACCGTGTAGCCCAACGATTGAAGGTATGCGTCGCGTTGCCGGTCACGTTCGAATGCGTCGCGCGTCGAGCCGTGGTACGCGAAACCATCGCACTCAACGATCGCCATTTGCTCTCGCCAAAGAAAATCGACACGATAAGGACCAATCTCCGCCTGGAATTCGAATGGGGGTAGACCGTTCGTAAAACAGAGGCTCAGCATCTTCGCTTCGAGAACGCTCTCTGGTTGTTCGGTGTCAAGATTCCACTGATTCAACATATTCCGAACTCTTGTGATGCCCGGGCGGCCTTGGCGAGCGATCTGGAAGAGAGAACGCCACGTTGATCGGACGCTCACTGTGCCTTGAACGAGAAAACTCTCGAAAGTTGTATGGAGAAACTGCGGTGACCACGCCGCGACGTCGAAGATCGTGCGGGCGTGGGCTGTCGTTGGAATGCCGTGGATCTCCAGCACCTCAACCAGGGCGTGATGAACCGGCCGATGTATGAGTACATGGTTGCGGTGAGCGTTCGTGAGCCTGTTTGTCGTAAGAACGTGGACTTCCTTCGGCTCGGGAATCGATGCTCCAAGGAGCCACGCGGCAGTTGGTCCCGCGATGAGCGACTCGGGACCAACTGCAAGATGCGCCGCAGTGATCTGCTGCATGGTTGTTCGAGGCGCCATAGCTAAGCGGGCAACATTCGGGTATTCGAGAATCAATGCACCCGACCGAATGGCGCGTGCCCACGAGGAACGTGACGCGAGAGTGGGGACGATGTTGGGTCGGTAGAGAAGGCCGTGCTTGTCGGCGTTTTCGATGAAGTGTTGATAGAGCACGAATAGATGTGTGCGCCAGGCCCACTTTTCGGAGCTTCGCGTAGCAAAAAGCGAGCATTTACACACCGAGAACCCTTGTAGCGTTGGGGGGGTGAGTGAAAGCGTTCGGATTGGTCTTCTCGGGTGCGGCAACGTGGGGGCGGCGTTCGTCAACCTCGTCAACGAACGTGCCGACGCGATCGAGGATCGAACCGGCATCCGCCTTTCCATCACGAAAGTCGCCGTGCGCGACGCCAAAGCCAGCCGCGGGGTGCCGCTGCCGGTCGGTGCCTTCGTCACAGATGTGAACTCGGTTGTCGAGGATCCGAACGTCGACCTGATCGTCGAGGTGATGGGCGGCATCAGCCCTGCGCGCGAAGCGATCACCGCGGCACTGGGCAAGGGTAAGCCCGTCGTCACGGCGAACAAGGCGTTGCTTGCCGAAACGGGCGCAGAGATGTTTGCCGTCGCCGACGCGACCGGTGTCGACCTTCTGTTCGAAGCAGCGGTGGCCGGCGGGATTCCGTTCATTCGGCCCCTCCGCGAGAGCCTGCGCGGCGAGCCGATCGGTCGTGTGATGGGCATCGTGAACGGCACGACGAACTTCATCCTCTCGAAGATGACTGAAGAGGGCGCCGACTACGCCGATGTCTTGCGCGAGGCGCAACGTCTCGGGTTCGCCGAAGCCGATCCGACCGCCGACGTCGAGGCGTACGACGCCGCATCGAAGTGCGCGATCATCGCCAGCATTGCCTTCGCCGCCGATGTGCGCTCGGCGGATGTACACCGAGAGGGGATCACATCGATTGGTGCGGCCGACATCGCCACGGCGCGTCGTCTGGGCTACGTCATCAAGCTCCTTGCGATTGCCGAGCGTTCACCGGGCTCCGACCAGCTCTCGGTGCGCGTGCATCCTGCCATGGTTCCGGCGACACACCCGCTGGCCAGCGTGCGCGACGCCTACAACGCGGTGTTCGTCGAGGGTGCGGCGGTTGGTTCGCTGATGTTCTACGGCCGCGGTGCCGGCGGTGATCCGACAGCCAGCGCGGTTCTCGGCGACGTCATCGATGCGGCCGTCAATCTGAAGAAAGGCACGCATGCCATGCTCGGCTCGTTCGTCCGGCCGACGTTCACGTCCATCGACGACACAACGAGCGAATACCTGCTGTCTCTCGAGGTTCTCGACCAGCCGGGTGTCTTGCATGCCATCACCGGCGTGTTTGCGAAGAACGGCGTCAGCATCAGGGCGGCCGAACAAGTGGGCATCGGTGAAAATGCTCGCCTCGTCTTCATCACGCACTCGGCGCGCGAGGCATCGGTAAGACAGTGTCTGCGCGACTTCGGCGGACTCGCCGTCGTGAAAAACGCCGACGGCTTCATTCGCGTCGTCGGGAAGTAGGAGACACGCGATGCGCTACGTCTCCACGCGTGGGTCCGCGCCCGTCCTCGGCTTCGCGGACACCGTGCTCGCAGGCCTGGCCACCGACGGCGGTCTTTATGTTCCCGAAACTTGGCCCGTTGCGCCGCAACACATCAACGCGGACTATGCGAAGCTCGCAGCCGACGTGATGGGGCCCTACATCGGCGACGAGATCAGCACCGCCGATCTCGCTGCGCTGTGCAGCGTGGCCTATTCGACCTTCCGTGACCCGCGCGTGACTCCGCTGGTTCCACTGGAGCAGGGGCACTGGATGTTGGAACTGTTTCATGGACCGACGCTCGCGTTCAAGGACGTCGCCTTGCAGTTCCTCGGCAAACTTTTCGACCATCTTCTCGAGGCGCGCGACGAACTCATCACGATTGTCGGTGCAACGAGCGGTGATACCGGGAGTGCTGCGATCGACGGAGTGAAGAACTGTTCGCGCGTGAAGATCGTGATTCTCTATCCGCATGGTCGTGTCAGCGACGTGCAACGTCGACAGATGACCACGGTGAATTCGCCGAACGTGAAGACACTCGCTGTCGACGGAACGTTCGACGACTGTCAAGACCTCGTCAAGGCGATGTTCAACCATGCCGAATTCCGGGACAGGCACCGACTCTCGGCCGTGAACTCCATCAACTGGGCGCGGATCATGGCGCAGGTCGTTTACTACTTCTCGGCGATCCAGCAGGTTGCGGCAAATGGTGAGTCGATTGCCAACGGCGTGTCGTTCAGCGTGCCGACGGGCAACTTCGGAAACGTCCTGTCGGGGTGGATCGCCCGACGAATGGGCGCGCCTATCCGGCATCTCGTCGTTGGCTCGAATTCGAACGACATCCTCACGCGCTTTTTTGAAACGCAGGAAATGCGCGCACGCGACGTCGTACCGACGCTGAGTCCGAGCATGGACATCCAGGTGTCGTCGAACTTCGAACGTCTGCTGTTCGAGATGAACGGTCGCGACGGCGGACTGACGACCGAGCAACTGCAGCGCTTCCGCTCTGCCGGCGCGTTCGCCGTGGAAGCAGACCAGTACGACATGTGGCTTGCCCCCGTGTTTCGTGCCGCACGGTGCGACGACACGCAGACGACGGAGATGATTCGTGACGTCTTCGAGTCGACGGGTCGGATGATCGACCCACACACCGCCGTGGGAGTGCTCGGCGGGCGAAACCATCGAGAAGACGGTGTACCGATGGTGACCCTCGCAACCGCGCACGCCGCCAAGTTCCCTGAAGCGGTGGAACGCGCAACGGGTCGACGCCCCGAACTGCCGCCTCACATGGCAGACCTGTTCGATCGCCCGGAACGGGTGGCCCGCGTGGCGAACGACCTGGCTGCGGTCGAGGCCGAGGTCGCGGCAGTGTCGGGACTCTGACGCGACGATTCGCGGGCTCTTTTGCCCGAAAAGGGGCGTTTTCGCGCCAAAGCGTTGCAAAGTGCAATCGCTGAAAGTTATGGTGTCGTCAACGGCTCAGCGATCAACTCGCAGAGTTTTCGCAGCGGAGAATCTTCCCGCGATAGCGAACCCCATTGAATCCCGCCTACCTCACGCGTGCATGCGGGGATGAAAGGAAGGCAGCGGTGGCTGCAGAAGCACTAGAGAAGTCGGTACTCGAGGGCAAGGACCGCGAGCAACTGATGGCAATCGCCCAGGCGCTCGGCGTGAAGGCGGTGTCGCGAGCCAAAAAGGCCGAGCTGATCGACAAGATCCTCGAACAGACCACGGCTCCCGAGCCCGTTGCCAAGCCCGCCGCGAAATCCGCCACAAGTGCGTCACCTGCCACGTCGGCACCTACCGCGAAGTCGACCCCGAGCGAACCGCGCGTCGTACTCGGACCCGACGGCGAACCCTTGTCGGAGTGGGAGATCGAACTGGCCGAACACGAAGGCACCCTCGACGAATCTGCCGGCGGCGATGCGCGCGGCGACCGCGGCGAACAGCGCGGCGATCGTGGCCCGCGCAACGACCAGCGGGGTGATCGTGGCCCGCGCAACGAAAATGGACAGCGCCGCGACTTCCAGCAGCGTGACGGCCAGCAGCGCCGCGACTTCGACGGTGATGGCAGTGGGCGCAACCGACGCCGTCGTCGTCGCAACAAGAATCGACGTGACGACATGGCGCCGCAGGGCGACGACCGATACGAACTCGACGGTCCAATCGACAACGAGCCGACCAGCAACGAGCCCGTTACTGTCGACGGTTACCTCGATCTGCGCGACGAGGGTTACGGCTTCCTGCGCGTGCGTGGCTATCTGCCGCACCGCGACGACGCCTACATCTCCGTCAAGCAGACGCGTCAGTACGGTTTGCGTAAGGGCGACCACGTCACCGGAATGGCTCGTCCCGCCGGTCGCGGTGAGAAGAATCCTGCGCTGCTCGAGATCCATTCGATCAACGGCAAGCCCGCAGATTCTGTCAAGGGTCGTCCGCGATTCGAGGACCTCACACCGCTCTTCCCAGACCAAAAGCTGCGTCTCGAAGATCCGCAGGACCCGACCAACATGACGTCGCGGATCATCGATCTCATCTCACCGATCGGCAAGGGTCAACGCGGCCTCATCGTGTCGCCCCCGAAAGCCGGCAAGACAACGATCATGAAGACGATCGTCACGTCGATCGAGAAAAACAACCCAGAGGTCGACCTGATCGTTCTGCTCATCGACGAACGTCCCGAAGAAGTCACCGACATGAAGCGCACCGTTCGAGGCGAAGTCATCTCGTCGACGTTCGATCGCCCCTCCGAAGAGCACACCATCGTCGCCGAAATGGCCATCGAAAAGGCCAAGCGCATGGTCGAAGCGGGTCGTGACGTCGTCGTGGTTCTCGACGGCATCACGCGTCTTTCCCGTGCGTACAACCTCGCCGCGCCAGCCACCGGTCGCATCATGTCGGGTGGTATCGACGCCGGAGCGCTGTACCCGCCGAAGAAGTTCTTCGGTGCGGCACGCAACGTCGAAGAAGGCGGAAGCCTGACGATTCTCGCGACGTGTCTCGTCGAAACGAACAGCCGTATGGACGACGCGATCTTCGAAGAATTCAAGGGGACGGGCAACATGGAGCTGCGCCTCGACCGCAAACTCGCCGAGCGCCGCGTGTATCCGGCCATCGACGTCGATGCGTCGAGTACCCGCCACGAAGAGCTGCTCTTCGACCGCAAGCAGTTGCAACTCGTCTGGAAGCTTCGCCGCGTGCTGTCGGGACTTGCCGCCGACGGCAACGCCGGGCCCGGCCTCGAGCTGCTGATCGACCGCCTGAAGTCCTTCCGCAACAATGACGAATTCCTCGCAGAAATCGCCAAGCAGCCCTCGATGTGACCCTGCCCGTGGGGTTTCCCCGGGCCTGCCTATAGGATTTTTCGCCATGAAGACCGAGATCCACCCGACCTACGTCGACAGCCACGTCAAGTGCTCGTGCGGCAACACCTTCACCACACGCAGCACCCGCGGTGGCGATCTCCTCATCGAACTCTGCAACGAATGCCACCCGTACTTCACGGGCAAGCAGAAGCTGGTCGACACCGGCGGACGCGTTGAGCGCTTCAACAAGCGCTACGGATCGCGCAAGGCGAAGAAGTAGTCGTCACGGTCCCGTCGTGTCGACGAGCGACACGCGCAAGAGCCAACTTCTCTCGCTGAAACTTCGCGCCCTCGTGCGCGACCACCTCGGTCTTTCCTCCGACGATGGCATCACTCCCGCTGTGTTTGCCCGTGGTGCAGCCGTCCTCGAATCCGGAACCGCGTGGGTATTGGTCGATCAGCAGATCGAACGCGGTCTCGGCCCGGCCTTGTTGTGGGCGTTGAAGGAAGGTGCGTCGACGCTGAACGTGCTCGCCGAATCCGCGACGGGGACGCTCGCGCGCCAAGTCGCATACTTCGACTTCCCGATAAATGTCTGGCACGTCCACGAACGCTCTCTCATTCCGGCGGTTGCCGAGCCGTTCCCCACTGAAAGGCGACCATCCCCGGAACATGCTGCGTTTCTCCCGCTCATCACGCAAGGAGGAGCGATTCCGGTCATCGAACATGGGGTTGTTGCGGGTGAAGTGTTGGGTCTCGAGGTGTGCAGGGCCGTCGACGATCCCGTCACCGGTGAGGCCCGTTTGGAAGTCGGAATGGGAGCACACGACCGTGAGGCGTTCGCCATGTTGCACGGCAACAAGCCCACGGTCGAAGCACTCGCCGATGTCGTCGACAATGTGAAGCAACATCGTCGACCGGGGATGATGCCGCACCCGTTCAACCGCATCGCCCCAGAGAGAATGTTGCGATGGCTCATTCTCGAGTCGCCGACTCTCGTGGGCGCGCGGTCACTCGGTGCATGCGACCCGCCGGCCCGAAGAACCAACGTCCTCGACATCGCGCCGTGTGTCGCGCGAGGTGTCACGGTCGAAGGTGCCGATGTCGTCGTGGTGGTCACCTCAGGGGCAGACCCCGACATCGTGCCGTTCGCACTCGATGCGCGTGCGTTCGTCGACAACCGTCACGGTTCGGCAGCGGAACTGCGCATTGCAATGCCGGCCACCCACATCACGCCGACGAATCGTCTCGCACTCGGCGTTGCTCGCGGCGTAGCGACGTTCGTCGAACTCGACGTCTCAACGGTGCCACCCAGTTAGCCTGCATCATCATGATGGACCGCCTCGAGAGCATCGAACGTGACTTCGAGGACCTCGAAGCGAGCCTCAGCGACCCGGCCGTTCTCGGTGACCAAACGAAACTGCGAGACGCCACTCGCCGCTACAAGCAGATGACTCCGATCGTCGAGTGCATCCGTACGATCAAGGCGACTCGGGGAAACGCCGACGCTGCGCGGGAATTGATGGAACTGGCAACCGGCGAAGAGAAGGATCTGTTGCGCGAGGAAATCGCCAGCGCCGAGGCCGAACTCGATTCACTCGACGCGCAGTTGAAGCTGCTTCTCTTGCCGCGCGATCCGAACGATGGCAGGGCGGTGATCATGGAAATCCGTGGTGCCGAGGGCGGTGAGGAAGCCAACCTGTTCGCCGGCGACCTCATGGAGATGTACCGCTCCTACGCGGCTGCAATGGGCTGGAAGTGCGAGGTCATGTCGCTCGACGAGTCACCGCTCGGCGGCATCAACCAAGTCACGTTGATGTTGTCGGGTGACTCCGCGTGGAGTCACCTCAAGTTCGAGGGTGGCCCGCACCGCGTGCAGCGAGTGCCGGTGACCGAGAGCCAGGGTCGAATCCACACATCGTCGGCGACCGTGACGGTGATGCCGGAAGCCGAAGAGGTCGACGTTGAGATCGACGAGAAAGACCTCGAGATCGATGTCTACAGGTCGTCGGGTGCCGGCGGCCAACACGTCAACACCACCGACTCGGCGGTGCGCATCACGCACAAGCCCACCGGCATCGTCGTTGCGATGCAAGACGAACGCAGTCAGTTGCAGAACCGCGCGCGCGCGATGCAGGTTCTGCGCGCACGCATCCTGAAGGCACGTCAGGAAGAGCACGAAGCGGCTGCCTCGGTCCAGCGCCGCGCACAGGTGGGTGGGGGTGGCCGAAGCGAAAAGATCCGCACCTACAACTTCAAGGAAAACCGCGTCACCGATCACCGAATCGGTCTCACTCTCTATCGACTCCAGGACATCCTGAAGGGCGACCTCGCCGAGGTTTCCGGCGCCCTCATCCAAGACGAACGCACGCGTCAACTCGCCGCCGGGGAAGAGTGAACGACCCCGACGTTTCGACCTTGCGCCAGTTGCTCGACGAGACGGCCGAGCTGGTGGGTGACCGCACCGAGGCGCGCTGGCTCTGCGAAGAGGCAGCCGGGCTCGAGGGGTCGTCGTTTCTCGAGGAACTCGACAGCCCAGTGACCCAGCGAATTGGTCTCGCGCTGCAGTCGATGGTCGGCCGGCGACTCGCGGGGGAACCGCTGCAGTACGTGCTCGGTCACTGGCCGTTTCGCCACGTCGATCTCCTGGTCGACCCCAGGGTGCTCATTCCGCGACCCGAAACAGAGTTGGTCGCTGAGTTGGCCATCGTCGCGGCACGCGATCTGCACGCGCGGCGAAACGGGAACACCGTTCGCGTCGTCGACCTCGGCACGGGAAGCGGTGCCATCGGCCTTGCGGTGGCAAATGAACTGCCGAACACCGGAGTCGAGGTGTGGCTCACCGACGTGTCGGCCGACGCGCTCGATGTCGCACGAGCGAACGTCGCCGGAATCGGGCGGAACGCGGCAAACGTGCGCGTCGTACAGGGGGAGTGGTTCTCGGCTCTTCCCGTCGAACTGCGCGGCACCGTCGACGTCGTGGTCTCGAACCCGCCGTACATCGCCGTCGGTGACCCCGAGGTGGACGGGTCCGTCCTCGAATACGAACCGCACGCTGCGTTGTTTTCGCAACGCGACGGCCTTGCCGACATCTTCGCCATCGCGGGCGATGCGCTTGGATGGTTGTCGCCGACCGGCCGCATCGTGATCGAGATAGGCCATCTTCAGGGCGATGCCGTGCGTGCCGAACTCGAACGACTCGGCTATTCGAACATCGAGGTGCGACCCGACCTGGCGGGTCGCGACCGAATCGCCGTCGCGACCAATGCGGTCAATGCAGCGATCGTCTGATGAACGCGAGTTGGTGAAGCAACAAGTTCTCGGCCACGACTTCTTGTGGCGTCATGTGGGTGACGCCGGACAGCGGCAACACCTCGTGGTCGCATCCAGCCGCCAGCAGCGCAGATGACAGTTGCAGGGTGTGTGCCGCGACCACGTTGTCGTCGGCCAGTCCGTGGATGAGCAACAGCGGGCGCGTCAGTGACGAAGCCTCGGCGACGAGGTTCGTGCGGCGATAATTGTCGGCATCGGAATCGGGCAGGCCCAGATACCGCTCGGTGTAATGCGTGTCGTAGAGCGACCAGTCGGTGACCGGCGCACCGGCGACGGCGCAGTGGAACTTGTCGGGTCGACGCAGCACGGCGAGCGCGGCGAGATAGCCGCCGAAACTCCAACCCCGGATGGCAACCCGCGTCAAGTCGACACGCGGCTCGATCGCGGCCAATGCGTCGAGTACGGCGACCTGATCGTCGAGAACCGGCGCCGCGAGATCGCCGTGAACCGCACGCTCGTACGTCGCACCACGACCGGGAGTCCCGCGACCATCAGCTACGACGACGATGAATCCCTGGTCTGCAAACCACTGCGAGGTTGCAAAGGCCATCTGTGTCGCGACGACGCGCTGAGCGTGGGGTCCACCATAAGGATCGAACAGAACGGGCAGGGGTCCCGTACCACCATCGCGAGGTGACACGATCGCCACCGCACACCCCGCAATTTGGGTGATCCGGACGTTCGGTGACACCAGCATCGTCTCGGCATGGTTGGCGATCGGCGGCCCGTCAACGACGCGAAACGAGGCTCGCGGGTCGCGCAGTGAGGATTCGCGCACGACCGTGCGACCGCCACCGTGCGTGGCAGACACGACCGATTCGCCACCGGCGATGGTGCGGAGGCCGTCTTTGCCGAGCGCGTACACACCTTGGAACCACGGTGTCGCGACCTCGTTGGCGCAGAACACGATCTCGTCGCCGACTGATACGACGGACCGTACTTGCAGATGCTCTGGCGTCACGGCGCCACCGTCTATGAGAATTCGACGCACCCCGCGGTCTGCGCACGTCACGACAGATCCGTTCGGCTGCAACGCCGGAACACCCGGGACGATTTCCACCCATGCGTCGTCGGAGTCGGTTCCGATGGTCGTGTACGCACCCGACGCGGCGTCGATTCGTACGATCGTCACGGTGCGTTGGTCGCGTGACTGGACCTGTGCGATCAGCCCTGCACCGTTCCATGCGACGGAATTCAAGTATTCGTGAGCGGGTAGGTCGACGCGCGTGCGTTCGGCTGATTCGACGTCGATGATCCACAGGGAGACTTCTGCATTTGTTTCGCCTGCCGCCGGGTAGCGGTGCTCACCTGCGGGCGTCGCCGGGTTGGCGGGGTCGGCGATGTGCCACACCGGAACTTGCGACACGTCGACACGTGTCGCGGCGATGTGGCGGCCGTCGGGTGACCACCAATAGCCACGCTGGCGACTCATTTCTTCAGCGGCGATGAATTCGGCGAGACCCCATGTCACGTTCGGGTCGTCGTCTCCGACGAGCTCGCGTTCATTGTCACTCGCACCCGACAAAGTCGACAGTTTCGAAACAAACAGCCGCCCGCCACGTGTGTAGGCGACGGAACTGCCGTCAGGTGAGGGTCGTGCGTCGAAAACACCGGAGTCGACTTCGATCGGCCTCGCGCCGCCCTGAAGCAGGTCGATTGCGAACAGTTGCCCACCCAACACCGTCGCTGCGACCTTGACGGCCGAGTCGCACGCGAAGGAAACGATGCCGCCCGCCCCCTCGCGTGCGCGTTCGCGGCGGCGTCGCTCTTCGACCGTCAGTTCTCCGGTCGCTTCCGCTGCGACGCGGGGATCGAACACGCAGGCCTCTTCGCCCGACGCGATGTCGAGTGACCACAACAGATTGACGGGGTCGCTTCCCGACGCGGATCGCGCGAATACGGCGCGTGCGCCGTCAGGCGACAACGTGAAGTTGCGCGGCTCGCCGAGG
>JBEAPO010000043.1:0-6561 GCA_041164425.1 Actinomycetota bacterium | reverse complement strand
TGACCCAGCGCTGCGGCAGTGACTGGATTGAGACCAAGCGCTGCTGCAGGACCACCGCGCCGAGGAAGTGGGGTTTGGGCGGAACCACAACGTCCGGCCTCAGGGAGTCGGCCATCCGAGTGATGTCCTCCCAAAGGGGTTCCCATTGAGCGTCTCTACCCCACACATAGGGCCTCTGAAACAGTGGGACCATCAGACGTTGCGCCTGCTGAAGAATCTGCAGCGGCGTCAAACCTTCTGCCTTCATCAAGTCCCTCCCCTGTTTTGCTCAAATGCAGCTGCCCGATTTGGGCACCACTCTGACAACAAAACTAGTTGACACATGTGACAGCTACGATGGGCGACGTCACAACCGAAACCGTTCTCCGACAAGGTCGAACGCGTAGCAAGACGAAATTGGCACTCCCAACGGGATTCGAACCCGTGCCGCCACCTTGAGAGGGTGGTGTCCTAGGCCACTAGACGATGGGAGCTTGTGGTCGGATCAGGTTATCGGCGGACGGAAGCGTTGCCCACGGGTCGCTGGCGGATGCGAATGTCGACAGCACGCGAGTCGATCCGCGGTCGTCGGTGCATCGATGGGGCCTTCACATGTTGGCTGGGGAGCAAGGAATCGAACCCTGAATAACAGAACCAGAATCTGCTGTGTTGCCAGTTACACCACTCCCCATTGGGGGCAAAGCCCCAAGGTCCCCATTGGGGGCAAAACCCCAAAGGATTTAGAAAGTCTAACCCTCTACCCGGTCACCTTCCACAGCCACCGAAAGCCGATGATTCTCCCGATCGCGACGCCGACGCCTTCTTTCAGGTGTTTCGTCATGGCCGATGATCCATCGACTGGGCTCGTCAAGGTGGCGGAAGTCGTCGCGGCGAAACCATTCTCTTCGGCGATCAAGCGAGAACGCAACGAGTGAAAAGGGTCGGTGACGATGACGATCGCCTCGTTGTCGACATCAATCATTGAGTCGTCGACGAGCAATCGCAAGTTCGCAAATGCCTCCCACGTGGAGTGTGACTGCGATTCCTCTGCGATTGCGGCGGCCGGCACGCCGCGCTCGACCAGATAGTCCTTCGATGCCGATGCCTCGGTGAAACGGTCGCCTGGTTGGTTGCCACCGGTGACGATCACGCGTGGTGCCACACCCAGGTTCCAAAGGTCGACTACGTGGTCGAGCCGCGCGGCGAGTTGCGGCGAGGGCCGACCGTCGTATTGCGCGGCACCCATGACGACGATCGCGTCGACTTTCGTAGTGGTCGACGAGCGCCCGACGCGCCATACCTCGAAGGTCGTCAACACGACATACAGAATCGACACTCCGACAACGAGTATGGCGAGCCGCAGCGTCTTGCGGATCATGACCATCGACCAATCAGAGTCGGGCGATCGCCGCACGCAGGCGACTGATCGTGGACTCACGACCGAGGACCTCGAGAGACTCGAAGAGCGGCGGGCCCACCGAGCGTCCGGTGACAGCAACACGCACGGGTGCCTGGGTCTTGCCGAGTTTCAACTGACGGGACTCGGTGATCCGTTCGAGAATCGTCTTCAGGTTCGCTGCGGACCAGTCGTTACACACTTCGCATGCCTCGGCCATTTCGACCAGCACGTCACGCGCCCAAGAATCCTTGGTGGCTTTCGTCCAAGCGGCTTCATCGACAACCGGTGTGTCGACGAAGAGAAAATCGATCATTGCGGGTACGTCGGCCAGCACCTGCACTCGTGTCTGCACCAGTTCGGCCATCGCAACGAACTTTTCCTTGTCGAACTGCTGCGGGTGCCACGGCACCTGCGGGCCAGCGAGGATGGGCTGACAGCACTGCACGAACTCTTCGACCGCCATCGCCCGGATGTATTCACCGTTGAATGCGAGCAGCTTCTGGATATCGAAAAACGCGGGCGAGTGATTGACGTCCTCGAGGCGGAACTCGTCGACGATGCGCTGCCAAGGAACGATCTCGGTGTCGCCCGAAGGTGCCCAGCCAAGCGTCATCAGGTAGTTGACCATCGCATCGGCGAGGATGCCCTCTTCGCGATACTGCTCGACGGCGACCTTGTCGCGTCGTTTCGAGAGTTTCTTGCGTTGCTCGTTCACGAGAACGGGAACATGTGCCCATGTCGGAGCCGCGGCACCGAGTGCCTCCCACAGCATCTGTTGCTTGGGAGTGTTCGGGAGGTGTTCCTCGGCACGCACGACGTGGGTGATGCGCATGATCCGGTCGTCGACGACGTTGGCCAGAAGGAACATCGGCGAGCCATTACCGCGCAACAGAACGAAGTCCTCAATGGTTGCGTTGTCAAACCGCACCTCGCCACGTACGAGGTCGCGGACAATGGTCTCGCCCTCGGGGACGCGGAATCGCAGCACGCGACCGGGTCCGGGTTCCAATCCACGATCGCGGCTGAAGCCGTCGTAACCGGGCTTGCCCGAAGCCTTCGCGCGTTCCTGCACCTGGTCGGGCGTCAGATCACAGAAATAAGCCCGACCCTCGGCGTACAGGCTCATCGCGGCTTCGACGTGGGCCGCAGCATTTTCGGACTGGAAGTAGGGGCCCTCGAATTGGGGGTGACTCTTGTCGATTCCCAACCAAGCAAGGGCGTCGATGATGCCCTGGGTCCACTGTGGCTGGTTACGCGACTCGTCTGTATCTTCGATACGCAACACGAAGGTTCCGCCCTCGCGCAGGGTCAGCGCCCAGTTGTACAAAGCGGTGCGTGCGCCACCAACATGGAAGAAGCCCGTCGGTGACGGAGCGAATCGATACCGGGGGCCGTTCGACATGACGGCCCAAGGCTACAGACGGAGACACGCATGCAGAATCAACCGAACGTTTTCGGCGAACCGGTTACCACGTGCTGCACCAGCCCGATGACGGGTTGGTACCGCAACGGCTGCTGCGAAACCGGCGGTGATGACCACGGTGTCCACACGGTCTGCGCAATCATGACAGAGGAATTTCTCGAGTTCTCGAAGTCGAAGGGCAACGACCTCTCCACACCGATGCCTCAATTCAATTTTCCCGGCCTGAAGGCCGGCGACAAGTGGTGTTTGTGCGCGATGCGTTGGCAAGAAGCGCTCGACCACGGCATGGCACCGCGCGTCGACCTGTCGGCCACGCACATGCGCACTCTCGAGTTCGTCGACTTGGATGATTTGAAGCGCTTCGCCGTCTAGTCGAGAACAGTCAGGTCGGCGTACGACTCACGGCGCCGCACGACACGCGCCGCACCGTCGGCCACGAACACGACGGCTGGGCGCGTGACCATGTTGTAGTTCGACGACATCGAATAGCCGTATGCACCGGTGACCGGCACCGCAAGAAGATCGCCGACCGCAAGTTCGCTCGGAACGTGTGCGGCTTCAATCAGTACGTCGCCGCTTTCGCAATGCTTGCCGACCAACCGCACCGGACGATCACGGACCGCGGTCGGGTGTGCGGGCATGAATGCTTCGTACTCCGCCCCGTAGAGCATGGGGCGCAGGTTGTCGCTCATGCCGCCGTCGACGGCGACGTAGTCGCGAACGTTCGGGATGTTCTTCAACGACCCGACGCGGTAGACCGTCACCGCCGCGGAAGCGACGATCGAACGCCCGGGCTCCACCATCACTTCCACGCCGCCCGGTAGTTGCGAGGTCGCGGCCCGCACGACCGATGCCCACTGCCCCATCGTTGGCGCGTGTTCTGCCGAGGTGTAGGCGACACCCAAGCCACCACCGACGGTGAGTTCGGGAAGACCGAGGGGGGCGAAGAACTCGACCATCACCCGCGTCGCGCGACCCAGCAAATCGGCGTCGAGGACGTTCGAGCCGATGTGAAAGTGGACCCCGGCGAGGTCGATGGCCGAGGCGGCACTGCAGCGTTCGATCGCGCGCATCGCATCGCCGTTAGCGAGGTTGAAGCCGAACTTCGAGTCGTCCTGACCGGTCGAGATGAACTCGTGCGTGTGGGCGTGGATGCCCGGCGTGACACGAACCTGCACCCGCGCCCTCGACCCGTCGACGAGAATCGAATCCAGCCGGTCGATCTCGTCGAAGTTGTCGACCACGATGTGGCGCACGCCTTCCGAGACGGCGTAACGCAATTCTTCTTCCGACTTGTTGTTGCCGTGCATGACGCACCGATCAGCGGGAACGCCGGCCGAGCGCGCGACGTACAGCTCTCCACCCGTTGCGACGTCGAGCATCAAACTCTCTTCGTGCGCGAGGCGTGCCATCGCCTTGCAGAGGAACGCCTTCGTCGCGTATATGACGTTGCCCGTGCCGAATTCGGTGACGGCCTCACGGCACCGGTTGCGAAGATGCATCTCGTCGTAGACAAAGAGCGGCGTGCCGAACTCTGTGGCGAGGTCATTGACCCGACAGCCGCCGATCGACAGCTGCCCGTCGGGTTCGACCGTTGCCGTGTCGGGCAGCAGACGCATCTCGATGGGGGCGCGGCTCACATGGCCTCCGGAGCGTCGATGCCGAGCAGACCGAGACCCGTGCTCAGCACGCGGGCCGTTGCGTCGCACAGGACCAATCGGCTCGTGCGCACGGGTTCGTCGGACTTCAACACGGGACAATTCTCGTAGAACGCGGTGAAGGCCGTTGCAACCTCGTAGAGATAGGTGCACAGACGGTGCGGGCTCGCCTTGTCGATGGTGTCGCGAACCGCCGAGTCGAATTGCAGCACGACCAGCGCGAGGGCGCGCTCTTCCTTCGCCGAAAGCGCCAAGAGCGATGCGTCGACCGACGACCTTTCGATGCCGGCACGGCGAAAGATGCTGCAGATGCGGGCATGTGCGTACTGCAGATAAGGCGCCGTGTTGCCGTCGAACGAAAGCATCCGGTCCCAGTCGAAGATGTAGTCCTTCACGCGGTCAGTCGAGAGATCCGCGTATTTCACCGCACCAATGCCGACCATTCGAGCGATCGAGTCCTGGCTGGCAGTGTCGAGGTCCGGGTTCTTCTCGCGAACGGCCGCGGTGGCGCGTTCGACGGCCTCGTCGAGCAATGCCGACAACTTCACACTGTCGCCACTTCGGCTCTTCAGCATCTTCTTGTCCGAACCCAGTACGTTGCCGAACGCGACATGGCGCATTTCGACCGTCGAGGGCAACCAGCCCGCGGCGCGTGTGGCCGTCTCGACCATTTGCAGGTGCTGAGCCTGCGGCGCGCCGACGACGTACCACATGCGGTTCGCGCTGAGCCGCTCGACACGGTCGATGACACAAGCCAGGTCGGTCGTCGCGTAGTTGTAACCACCGTCGCCCTTGCGGATGATCAACGGAAGCGGTTCGTTTTCGCGGTTCGTGAAGCCATCGAGGAACATCACGTCGGCGCCGTCGCTTTGCTGCAACAGGCCACCCTCGCGCAGTCGCTCGACGACCTTCGGCAGGAGTTCGTTGTACGCGCTCTCACCCATCAGGTCATCGTCAGTCAGCAACACGTCGAGTTGTCGGTAGACGCGGTTGAAGTATTTGGTGCTTTCGGCGACAAGGACCCGCCACATGCGCAGTGTCTCTTCGTCGCCCGCCTGCAGCGCGACGACACGCAGACGCGAGCGCTCCTTGAACGAGCCGTCGGCTTCGAACTTCTTGCGTGCCTCTTTGTAAAAACCGTCGAGGTCGCCCACGGAGAACTCCTCTGCGGCGCGGGCTTCGCCGAGGTCGAGCAGGTGCTCGATCAGCATTCCGAACGGAGTTCCCCAGTCGCCGATGTGGTTCTCGCGAATGACACGGTTGCCCACGAACTCGTGCATTCGCACGAGTGCATCACCGATGACGGTCGAGCGCAGATGGCCGACGTGCATCTCTTTGGCGACGTTCGGCGCGGAGTAGTCGATGACCACTGTTTCGCGTCTCGTCGGTACCTGAACGCCCAAGCGAACGTCGGCAAGCGCCACATGCAACTGATCGGCGAGGAAGTCGGCGGCGAACACCACGTTCATGAAGCCGGGACCCGCGATTTCCACCGACTCACAAATGTCGGAAACGTCACCCACGCGACCAAGAACGTCGTTCGCGACGTCGCGGGGTGATCGACCGAGCGCCTTGGCGACGGACAAGGCACCGTTCACCTGAGCATCGGCGTGTTCGCTCGGCCGCACGACCGGGTCAACGGGCGAACCAGCGAGCGCGGCAAACGCATCGGCTAAGCGTCGCGAGAGAAGTTCAAGGGGATCGGCCATGCCGTTTCACATTGTTGCCGACGGAACACCGTTTCGCTGTGTCAGTTCGGTGTGCACGGGTAGCCTGACGGCGCCTCCGGGTCACCGGTCGGCCCTCGTAGCTCAGGGGATAGAGCGTCGGCCTCCGGAGCCGGATGCGCAGGTTCGAATCCTGCCGAGGGCACTTGCGCGTCGTGCGATACTTCCCCACATGGGGAAAGCACAGGGGAATCGCCAGTGAATTCGGAGCAGTGCCCGTACAGCCCAACCGATCCCGACGTCGTCGAGAATCCGTTCCCGGCCTATCGGCAGTTGCGTGACGAGTGTCCCGTGCACCACAGCACGATGGCGGGCGTCGACTTCCTCACCGTGGCGCGACGCGACGACGTGCACGCGATCCTCACCGCGCCGAAC
>JBEAPO010000042.1:0-15350 GCA_041164425.1 Actinomycetota bacterium | reverse complement strand
TTCTCGGCCGTTTCGATCGCCTCGGCGTTCGCGCCGATCAGTTCGGGGGTTCCGGGAACGCCCACTTTGCCGCGACGAAAGAGTTCCATCGCGAGATTGAGTCCCGTCTGGCCACCGAGCGTCGGCAGCACCGCATCCGGCCGTTCACGCTCGATGATGCCCTCGAGAACCTCGGGGGTCAACGGTTCGATGTACGTGCGGTCGGCGAAGTCAGGGTCGGTCATGATCGTCGCCGGGTTCGAGTTGGCGAGGATGACGCGATAACCCTCATCCTTCAGGACGCGACAAGCCTGAGTACCCGAATAGTCGAACTCGCACGCCTGGCCGATCACGATCGGGCCCGAGCCGATGATGAGGATGCTGGATAGGTCATTGCGGCGTGGCATCAGCGGGCGTCCATCATTTCGGCAAAACGGGCAAAAAGGTAACGACTGTCGTGCGGGCCGGGACCCGCCTCGGGGTGGTACTGAACGCTGAAGGCGCGCGCGTTCTTGACACGCATCCCCTCGTTCGTTTCATCGTTGAGGTTGATGTGGGTCACCTCGACGAGGTCGTCGATGGTCGAAGTGTCGACGCAGAAGTTGTGGTTCTGGCTGGTGATCTCGACCGTACCGGTGGCGAGATTCCGCACCGGATGGTTCGCACCGTGGTGACCGAACGGCAACTTGTAGGTGCGCGCACCCATCGCACGACTGAGCAACTGATGGCCGAGACAGATACCGAACAACGGCACTCCGGCGTCGATGATGCGACGAATGTTGACGGGAGCATCTTCGACCATCTCCGGGTCGCCCGGACCGTTGCTGAGGAACACGCCGTTCGGGTTCATCGCAAGCACCTCGTCGGCCGTTGTCGACGCGGGAACGACGCGAACCGTTGCGATCTCCGACAGGCACGACAGGATCGTGGCCTTGATACCGAAGTCGTAGGCGACGACGTCGAAGCGCCCCGAGCCCGTTTGATATGCCTTGTCGGTGGTGACGGTACCGACGAGGTCGACACCCGACGTACCCGACTCTTCGCCGGCGCGGGCACGCAACACCGACGCGTCGGCCGTGCCGAACGCACCGGACATGGCACCCGTGTCGCGAAGGACACGGGTGAGACGACGCGTGTCAACGCCGGCGATACCCGGGACTCCCCAGCGCTCGAGACTCGCGGCGAGCGAGTCCTCGGCTCGCCAGTTGCTGTGACGACGGGCGAGCTCGCGAACCACGACACCCCGAGCGAAGGGCCGCTTCGACTCGTTGTCGGCTGCCGTCACGCCGTAGTTGCCGATGTGCGGCTGCGTGAACGTGATGATCTGGCCGGCGTACGAGGGGTCGGTGACGATCTCTTGGTATCCCGTGATCGCAGTGTTGAACACGACCTCGCCGGCCGCGACACCGTCGGCCGGCACCGCGCCGATGATCTCGCCCTCGAAGATCTCGCCGTTTGCGAGGACCAATGCGCCTTCGATGATTCCGCTCATCGCGTGACTCCTTCCGCGACGACAACTTCCCCACGGTGCACGACATGCCGCACGCGCCCGACGAGGTCGACATCGAAATAGGGGCTGTTCGTGCTCTTGCTGACGATCGACTCGGGGGTTTGTCGCCACGTTCCCTCTGTGGTGAAAACCACGAGGTTCGCCGGGACGCCCGCTGCGACGTCGCGACCGTGGGCTGCCTCGAGTCCGGCGATCGCGGCGGGGGCCCACGACATTGCTTCGACGATTCGCCTGGGCGAACAACCGGAATGAGACAGGGCCACGCCGAGCGCCGTCTGAAGACCCAGCATCCCGGGCGGTGCTGAAGACAGGTCCTGGTCTTTCAGGTGCGCGGCGTGCGGTGCGTGGTCGGTCGCAATTGCGTCGATCGTGCCGTCGGCGAGGCCGGCTCTCAGGGCTTCGACGTCTTCCATGGTGCGCAAAGGCGGATTGACCTTGAACAACGTGCTGAACGACGAGAGCTTCTCGTCGGTGAGGCTGATGTGGTGCGGGGTCACCTCGGCCGTGACGGGCAACCCGTCGTTCTTCGCCTGACGCACGATTTCCACACTACGTGCGGTCGAAAGATGCAGAAAATGCATTGATGCTCCGGTCTCGCGAACCAACTCGATGTCGCGCTGCAACATGAGAACCTCAGCGATGGCTGGCCAGCCCGGCAGGCCGAGACGCGAGGAGCAACACCCCTCGTGCATCACCGCACCGTCGGTGAGGCGAGAAACCTCGCAGTGCTGGGCGAGCGTGATTCCGAGCTCACGGGCGTACTCGAGCGCGCGCCGCATGATCAGCGGATCCTGCACACCGTTGCCGTCATCGGTAAAGAGCCGAACACCCGCTGCGGCCATCGAATGGAACGGCGCCAACTGGGTGCCGTTGCGCCCGACGGTGATGCATCCCGACGGCGCGACCGTGACGAGGCCGGCACGTTCGCCCTGCAGACGCACGAATTCGACGACCGCGACGTTGTCCTGCGCGGGGTCGGTGTTCGGCATGGCGACACAGGCGCCGTAACCGCCGAGGGCCGCGGCACGCGATGCGGTTGCAATCGTTTCCGATTCCTCGCGACCCGGTTCACGCATGTGGGTGTGCAGGTCGACGAAGGAAGACGTCACGATGCAACCGTCCGCGACGAGTCGACGTGGCCCACCCGACGATGCCGCGGGCAACTTCGCGTCGAGGTCCGGTTCGACGCGCTCGACGACGCCCGACGAAAGCAAAACGTCCGCGCGCGACTCACCGGAGCGGTTCATCACCGTTCCCCCCGTGATGAGAACCTGCGAGTTGTCACTGGCCATCGATTGCCTCCGATCCGGCGCCGAACAGTGTGAAGAGAACCGACATGCGAACGGCGATTCCGTTCGTGACCTGTCGCGTGATGAGGTTGGTGACGCCGTGGTCGGCGAGGGTGTCGAGATCGACGGCGACCTCGATGCCGTGATTCATCGGCCCGGGATGCATGAGCACGCTCCCCTTCTTCATTCGTGCGAGACGTGCCTTGGTGAGACCGAAGTGCGCCGAGTATTCACCGGGTGACGAGATGAACGCGTTGTCCATGCGTTCCCGCTGCATTCGCAACAGATACAAGACGTCGATGTCACCGATGAGGTCGTCGAGATTGTGGCTCACTTCGACGGGCCAACCCGCCGGCACGGTCGGCGCACCGACGAACGCCGCAGGAAGCAACGAGGCCGGCGCGACGAGTGTGACCGAGGCTCCGAGAACGTGAAGCGCGCGAACGGTGCTGCGCGCAACGCGGCTGTGCCGGATGTCGCCCACCATCGCAACTCTGATCCCCGAGAGGTCGTTGCCACGTCCCAGTGCGCGCGACAGCGTGAACGCATCGAGAAGGCCCTGCGTGGGATGTTGATGTGCACCGTCACCCGCGTTGACCACGCGGGCATCACACCAGCGAGTGATCGACAACGGAAGGCCGGCCGTTTTGTGGCGCACCACGAACACGTCGACCCCCATCGCAGCCAGGGTGTCGACGGTGTCACGCAGGCTCTCGCCCTTGTTCACGCTCGACGAAGACGCGGTGAACGTGAGCGTCTCGGCCGACAAACGCTTGGCAGCGGTTTCGAAAGACAAACGCGTCCGCGTGCTGTCCTCGAAAAAGAGACTGCAGACGGTCTTGGTTCGCAGCGCCGGAACCTTGGGTTGGGGCCGACCGAGAACCTCGACCATGTGATCGGCGGTCGAAAGCAGCCCTGCAATGCCGGCCGCATCGAGGTCGTCGAGAGAGATGAGGTGCTTCATGCGCGCGATCCCGTACTGACGAAAACACCTTCGGGTGTTGCCGAGACTTGATCGAGGGCATTGGTGGGCAGGTTCTTGCCGACGAAATCGGGACGTATGGGCAGCTCCCTGTGGCCGCGGTCGACGAGAACCGCGAGCCGCACCGCCCTCGGCCGGCCGTACTCGATCAGAGCGTCGAGCGCGGCACGCACGGTTCGACCCGTGTAGAGCACGTCGTCTGTGAGCACGACCTCGACTCCGTCGAGCGAACATGGCACGTGCGAAACGCTGGCGGGAAGTGTCGGCCGCAGCGCGAGGTCGTCGCGGTACATGCTGACGTCGAGCGACCCGCACTCGACTCGAGCCGTACCGTCGATGTTGCCGAGCTCGTCACGCAGGGCCTCGGCGATCCACACACCACCACGGGCCAGACCCATCAGCACGAATGGTTCACGACCGCCACCGGCAACGTTCTCGAGGATCTCGTGGGCAATGCGCTTGATCGCGCGCCTCACTTGATCAGCGGGCAGCACGCATGCTGCATCGTTGTTGCTTGCCATGTGTCCTTCCGTTCGGGCCTCACGGGACCCGTTTGACGGTCGTGTATCTGAGAGAAAACTAGCAGTCAGCGCACTTCGGGGACCAACGCGGCGAGGACGCCGTTCACGAAGCGGCCGGAATCCTCGGTGGAATAGCGTTTGGCGAGCTCGACCGCCTCGTTCAAGACGACCGCAGTCGGCGTGTCGGGCCGTTCCGCCAGTTCGTGGAGCGCGAGACGCAGGATTGCCCTGTCGATCATCGGCATCCGCTCGAGTCGCCAACCCCTTGCCTTCGACGCAATGAGCGCGTCGTAGCGAGGCGTGCCGGATTCGACACCCACCGCGAGGTCGACCGCCATTGCAGGCGGCGCCACGACCTCGGAAGCGACCACGTCGGAAACGGTGGACGTACGCGACTCGGCCTCGTACAACAAAACGAGAGCACGTTCGCGTGCCTCGGCGGCTTCGAGCGTCGACATCTAGACGCGAGTGATGTAGTCGCCGCTGCGGGTGTCGACCTTCACGCGATCGCCGATGTTGATGAACAACGGCACCTGTATGACCTTGCCGGTTTGCAGCGTGGCCGGCTTTCGGGCCCCCGAAACGCGATCGCCCTGGATGCCCGGCTCGGTTTCGGTGACTTCGAGCTCAACGCTGGCGGGAATTTCCACGCCGACGATGTCGCCGTTGTAGATCGCCATGATCACCATCGCCGATTCGACGAGGTAGTCGGCGGTCTCGCCCAGGGCAACCGGTGCCACGTTCATCTGTTCGTACGACTCGGTGTCCATGAAGACGAAATCGTCGCCGTCCTTGTACAGGTACTGCATGTCGCGCTTGTCGAGGATGGCCTGTTCGACCTTGATGCCCGCGTTGAAGGTCTTCTCGAGCAGGTTGCCGTTGCGCAGGTTGCGCAACTTGGTGCGCACGAATGCGCCGCCCTTGCCCGGTTTCACGTGCTGGAATTCGACGACGGTGAAGAGTCCGTTGTCGAGTTCGAGGGTCATTCCGTTCTTGAAGTCGTTGGTGGAGATGGCGGCCATGTGGGTTCCTTCGGGCTGTTACTGAGTACGAGATGACCCGAGTCGGTGACGAGAAGAAGTTCCTCGACGCGGGCGCCTCCGAGACCCACACGATACGCCCCGGGCTCGACGGTCACCACGTCGCCCGACCGCAGAACGTCGCGCGACCGCGCATTCACCCACGGTGCCTCATGGATGAGAAGGCCCACTCCGTGACCCACACCATGGGTGAGTTCACCCTCGAGCCCCGCAGTAGCCAACACCCGACGACAAGCCGAATCCACCTCGCACGCCACAACGCCCGGCGCCACGGCCGCGACACCCGCTTCACATGCGGCCCGCACGATTCCGTGGCGTTCGATCATCTCTCCGGCGCCAGGTCCATCGACTACGAAGGTGCGCGTCATGTCGGAGTGGTAGCCGTCGACGAGTGCCCCGAAATCGATGACGACGGCCTCGCCGGCGGCTATCCGCCGCTGCTTCGGGCGGTGGTGCGGCAAGGCAGCGTTGTCACCGGTTGCCACGATCGTGGCAAAGCTCACGTCGTCGGCGCCGTGACGCCGCATCGCGGCCTCGAGCGCGTCGCGCACCTCCACCTCGGCAACACCGCACGACACCTGCGGCGCGACCTCGGCCAGTGCGTGGTCGGCAATGCGTGCCGCGTGCGTGATGCGGTCGATCTCGGCGGCTGTCTTCACTCGACGAAGATCGCCCAGCATCGGTGCCGCATCGACGACGCGGTCGCGTGACAGACCAACGCCGGCGGCATCGCATGCGCTGACGAGCGCCTCGTAATCGGCGAGGGTGATGGCATCCATTTCGAGCGCCCATGTCGCCCGCGGACCCCCGATCGAAGCCATGTGCGTGGCGATGGCCGAGCGCACGTCGAGCACCGAGCGTCGTTCGACGACGAGAACGTCGGCCCGCGCTGATGCGGTTTCGCGGTTGGCCTGTTCGACGTACCGACCGTCGGTGACGAGAACCATTGGCGAATCGATCTCGGCGCCGAGGATCAACGTTCCGGCGCTACCGGTGAAGCCCGTCAGCCAACGAACGTTGACCCGTGACGTGACAACGGCCCCTTGCGCATCGGTCTCGGCAAGACGCGTAGCGAGAGCCTTCGACCGCGAGTCGACGTGCAGAGCCGACAGCATCGGGTCTCGTTTCAACCGACCGTCGCGAAATGACGGTGCAGTGCCTCGACAGCGAGGCCGTAGCCGACGCCACCGAAACCCGCGATGGTGCCGAGTGCGAGTGGTGCGACGACGCTGGTGTGACGCCACGATTCACGCTTCAGCGGCTGGGAAAGATGCACCTCGACGATCGGCCCGTCGAAGGCAGCGAGCCCATCATGAATCGCCCACGAATAGTGCGTGAATGCTCCGGGGTTGATGATGATCGCATCGACCGCACCCCGAGCCGAATGGATGGCCCCCACCAATTCGGCCTCACTGTTCGATTGCACATGCGTCACCGTCCATCCGAGACCCGCACAGAGAGCTTCGACATTGGTGACGTGGTCGGCGAGCGTCGCCGAACCGTAGATCGCCGGCTCGCGCGTGCCGAGCAAGTTGAGGTTCGGACCGTTCACGAGAAGGATTCGACGCCCAACCATGGAGTCACCGTACCCCAGCAGCCGACGCAAGCGCCGCGAGGACGTGAACCGGCTCGACGTTGGCAACGGACTCGAGGCCGGCACTTCCGTCGAGAATGAAGACGAGTCCCGACGTCGCCTTCTTGTCGCGACCCATCGCCGACACGAGAGCGTCGTGGTCGAGGTCGGCGGGCAACACGGATTGCAGACCGTATGCGTCGAGGACGCGGTAATGCGCCTCTACGCGCGCGTCGTCGACGCGTCCGAGTATCCGGGCAAGGTGAGCCGCGCAGATCATCCCGATTGCCACCGCTTCGCCGTGAGCGAAACGATGACCGGTGACGGTCTCGATCGCATGGCCGAAGGTGTGGCCGTAGTTCAAGAGTGCACGACGACCACCTTCTCGCTCGTCCTGAGCCACGATGTCGGCCTTGATGCGCACGCATCGGGCGATTCGTTCGTCGGTCGACATCGTCAAGAGGTCGTCACCGGTGAGGAAGTGGTACTTGGCGACCTCGCCCCAACCACAGCGCAGTTCGCGCTCGGGAAGCGTGGCCAGCCAGTTCGTGTCGCAGACGACACCCGATGGCTGCCAGAAGGCACCGACGAGATTCTTTCCCTCGGGCAGGTTGACGCCGGTTTTTCCGCCGATCGCGGCATCGACCATGGCGAGAAGAGTCGTAGCGACGTGCACCACACGGGTGCCGCGGTGCCATGACGCGGCGGCAAAACCCGCGACGTCGGTGACGAGGCCACCACCGACGCCGATCACGAGATCGTTTCGCGTCAGACCGAACCGAGCGAACTGCCGGCAGAGGTCTTCGACGGTTGCCAGCGTCTTTGCATGCTCTCCGTCACCGATGTGAACGAGATGGGTCGGGAGGTCCAGCTCGGGAATCGACGGAACTCCGACCTGCGACACGATCACAGCACGCTTCGCGTCGGGCGGGATCATCTGTGGAAGTGCCGCGATTGCGCCGGCCCCAACGGCCACCTCGTAGGCACGTTCGCCCAATTCGACCCGCACACGCCGCGGACCCGCCGGGGACGTCGGTTGGACATTCGCGACTTCGTTCATGACCTCTCGAACAATACGTGCCACGGACTTGCCGTCAGTCTCGATTTTCGCGTCGCTGACGGATCTGTAGAGGGTGCCTCGACGATCGAGGAGTCTCGTCAGGGTTGATTCACGGTCACCCTCGAGGAGTGGGCGGTTGTTGGAACGCGACGTCCGTTCCACCATTGTCGGGATGGTGGCATACAGCCACACCACACGGGCGCCCGAACGTCGCGCTGCGGCGAGCGTGTCACGGCAGGACTCGGTCTCGACGACGCCGCCACCCGTCGCGATCACAGTCGGCTGCGACGATGCGAGAATCGACTCGAGTGCGCTTCGCTCGATACGACGGAACGCCGGCTCGCCTTCGACGGCGAAGATGTCGGCGATGGTTCGCCCCTCGTTCGATTCGATGGTCGTGTCGGTGTCGATGAACGGCCACTTCATCTCTCGCGCCAACGCGCGTCCCACCGACGACTTTCCCACCCCCATGAGACCGACCAGCACGATGTGCGGTGCGGCCATCGCTACAGGGTCCCGAGGAAAGATGCGCAATTTCGCGTGAACTCGGCGACCGAGTCGCCACCGAATTTGCGCTGCGCCTCGGCGGCCAGAACGAGGGCAACCATGGTCTCAGCCACGACGCCCATCGCAGGCACCGCGGTGACGTCGGTACGTTCCTTGAAACTGACCGTCGATTCCTTGGTCACGACATCGACTGTGGCGAGCGTCGGCCTGTTGAGGGTGGCCAGTGGTTTCATTGCCGCGCGCACGATCACGGGTTCACCCGTCGTCATGCCACCTTCGGTTCCACCGGCAAGCGCGGAGAGGCGACGATAGGACTGGGAGGCATCGTCCCACTCGATCGGGTCGTGGGCCTGACTTCCGCGTCGACCCGCGACCTCGAAACCGTCACCGATCTCGACTCCCTTGACCGCCTGGATGCTCATGATCGCCTGCGCGAGGCTCGCATCGATTTTGCGGTCCCAGTGGACGTGACTCCCAAGTCCGACGGGAACGCCGTAGGCGATGACCTCGACGATTCCGCCGAGGCTGTCACCTTCGCGCGCCGCATCTTCGACCGCTTTCACCATTGCGGCCTCGGACGCGGGGTCGAAGCAGCGCACGGGGCTTTCGTCGATTCGTCCGAGGTCGGCAGGTGATGGGCGCTGCGCAAGTGATGCGCGCGCATCACCCATCTGGATGACGTGGGAGATGACGTCGACACCGATCGTGCGCAACAACAACTTTGCCAGCGCCCCCGCGGCGACTCGAGCGGCGGTTTCACGGGCACTGGCTCGCTCGAGAACGTCGCGGGCGTCGTCGAACCCGTACTTCTGCATACCGGCGAGGTCGGCGTGACCGGGTCGGGGTTGTGTCAGCGGATCTTCGGTCTTCCCCGGTGCGGGTGACATTTCCTTGTGCCACTTGTCGCTGCGGAACCATTCGGTGTTCTTGATTTCGATCGCGACCGGAGAACCGAGCGTGCGTCCGTGCCGGATTCCGCCGAGCAACAGAATCTCGTCGACCTCGAATCGTTGGCGCGGCCCGCGCCCGAAGCCCAAGCGGCGGCGACCGAGTTCAGCCTGAATTTCGGCCTCGGTGACCGGCATCCCCGCGGGAAGACCTTCCACGATGACGACGAGGGCCTGACCATGCGATTCACCGGCGGTCAGATAGCGCAACACGTCGAGAAGGCTATCGGCGACGGCGCGCCAGTTCGTGTTCTGCCGCTGCACGCATGACGTCGGGATCAGCTGAAACCCCCGTCCACAGACGTTGCTGTTCGACCGCCTGATGAACGAGCATCCACAGTCCGTCGACACACGTCGCACCGACGGCGCGGGCCGAAGCCAAGAGCCTCGTCTCGAGTGGCTGGTACACGGCGTCCAACACCGCATGATGGGCACGAAGCAGGGAGTAGTCGAAGGCCGTCTCGGTGTTCTCCCCCATTCCGGCCGGCGTGGTGTGCACCACGATGTCGGCGTCGGGTATCTCGTCCGTTTCCGCCACGCGCGCGACACCCGGAACCAACCCAGCGGCGGCTACCGCACGGTCTCGTGAGCGGTTGACGATGCCAATCGCACCTGCACCTGCGGCAGCCAAACCGACAACGCACGCGCGTGCCGTCGCGCCTGCCCCGACGACGATGCACGCGGCGCCCGCCGGATCGATTCCTGCTCCCCACAACGCACCAACGCAACCTGCACCATCGGTGCTCTCGCCACGCAGGCGACCGCCATCGAGAGGAATGAGCGTGTTCAGCGAGCCGAGTGTTCGCGCAGACTCACCCACTTCGTCACAGAGCGAAAGCGCTGCCTCCTTGTAGGGCATGGTCACCGACGCACCGACGAAGCCGATCGCGCGCAGTGTGCAGATTGTTTGCTCGAGGGAGGCCTCGTCGATGTCGAGCGCGACGTACACGGCATCGGTTCCGGAAGCCTCGAATGCCGCGTTGTGAATTGCCGGAGAGAGACTGTGGCGTGCCGGACGGCCGACGACACAGGCAACACGCGTCGTTCCGGTGATCATCCGATCAGCCCCGCCGCTCGTGCCGCTTCGACGTTTGCTTCGTGCTGTGCGAGAGTCGCCGCGAAGACGTGGCCCCCCTCTTTGTTTGCGATCACGTAGTAGATGTACTCGCATCGCTGCGATTTCTTCAGGTCTTTGCACATCGGGTCGGAGATCGGAGGGTTGGGCGCGGGATTCAATGCGGCGCGGATCGATGCACGACCCGGGTTCGCGATCGGTGTCGCCGGAAGGCCCTTGCGCGTGTAAGTGTTGTACGGCGAGTCGATCTCGGCGAGTTCCGCAATGGAAAGCTCGTCGGGTTGCGCGTAGCGCAACGTCGCATCGATTTGCAGCAACATGTCGCGGCGCAGACGGTTGTAGATGACGCGTGCGATCTTTGCCCGGTCCTCGGGCACCTTCGCTTCGCGTTCGATCATCGACGCGATGACGAGCACTTCATACGGCGTGTACCCCACCTTCTCGACCGATTTGTCGAGACCCTCTTGCCGTCCCACGCGCTCCATCAAGGTCACCATGCGGTCGATCACGCGCGTCGCGGAGTCGTCGCCCGAGATCTGGTACGTGTCGGGAAACAACAGGCCCTCGAGTGCGGTGGCGCCGGACACCGTGGACGACCCAAAGTCAGACGTGACAACGCCGGACGCGGCCTGTTGCAGGAACGTTGCGGCGTCGAGTCTCGGCACCTTCTCCGCGAGCCTGTTCGCGATCTGGTCGACCGTGAAACCCTCGGGGAATGTCACGTTCACGAACGTCTGTGCCGGGGGCGTGTTGAGAACACCCATGATGTCGCCCATGTGATCGTTCGGTTTCAGTTGGTAGTAGCCGGGCACGAAATCGATGCCCCCGTTGCGCCCCACGTACCAGCGGAACACACGGGCCGACGTGATGACTCCATCGGATTCGAGTCGCTGCGAAACCGCATCGAGACTGTCGCCTTCGAGAACGGTGAAGTTGACCGCTACGGCCGCCTCGCCGGGTGGATTCACCTGACGCAGATACCACCAGCCCAACGATGCAGCGACAATCACGAGCACGAAGACCGCGCCGAGCAGAACCCGTACCAGCCATCGGTTGGGCCGCGGGAATCTTCGCTGTGTGACAAGGTCGTCGTCGACGACCGCCTCGACCGAATCCCACGGGTCGCCGACCCAACCGTCGACGGATTCATCCGCGACGTCCGGCTGGCGGCCTTCGAGTGGTCCGAACGGATCGGACATCTAACGGTTGGCTTGTCGGTCGATCCAGGACTGCAACATCACGGCAGCTGCCACTTTGTCGACCACGCGGCGGCGCGCATCGGCACGCATTTTCGCCTCCATCAGCGCCCTCTCGGCCGAGACCGTCGTCAGGCGCTCGTCGTAGGTTTCGACAGGCACGCTCACCACCGTAGCCAGCCGCCCAGCCTCGCCGATGGCAGATTTCGCAGCGCGCCCGACACTTCCGTCGAGTGACAATGGCAACCCGACGACGACACGCTCGCACTCCTCTTCTGCGACCAGCCGCGCAATGGCTTCGTGGTCGCGGCGTTCGCTTCCACTGCGCTGCAGCACACTGAAGGGTGATGCGATGAGACCGCTGCGATCGCTGACGGCGATACCTATGCGCTTGGAACCGAGGTCGAGGCCGAGCACCCGACCGACACTCTTGCGTTCGCCGCCGTCAGCCACGCCGTGTGCCGACCTCAGCCAAGGGCCGTACCCACCGCATCGCCGGCGAGTCGCAGCGCCTCGGGAAGACCCTCGGGGTTCTTGCCGCCCGCAGTCGCGATGTCGCCCTTGCCGCCACCACCGCCACCAACGGCCTTGGCGGCCGAAGCGATGAGCGGCCCGGCGCCACCGGCAAGACCGGCCGCGGTTGCCGCGACGAGTGAAACGCCCCCCGTGTCGGTGACTCCCGCCAGTACGACCGCGCGAACACCCTCGACTGCGCGCACCGCGACGGCCAAGTCGCGAAGTTCTCCGGGAGAAAGCCCGTCGACGCGATGCACGACACCGCCCGTAGTGCCCGCCAACTCGGCGATTTCACGCGCGCGCGTCGCTGCAACCTTCGCGCGCAATGCCTTGATTTCGTCGTTGGCCGCTTTCAGTTCTTCGATCTTTCGGACCACCGCATTTTCGAGTCCGTCCGCTGTGCCGCCGAGCAGGTCGGCCACGCGTGTCATCGTTCGAGCCTGGCCCTGCATGTGGGCCACGGACGCCTCTCCGACGACGGCCTCGATGCGTCGCAGGTTCGACCCGATGGAACTCTCGCCCACGATCTTGATGGCTCCGATGTCGCCCATGGCCGAGACGTGTGTTCCGCCGCACAGCTCGAACGAACTGCCGGCCCTCAACACCCTGACCGTGTCGCCGTACTTGTCACCGAAGAATGCAATCGCGCCATCGGCCGTGGCCTCGTCTTTCGACGTTTCGTAAGCCTGCACCGGGGTGTTCGTGAGCACCTCGCCGTTGGCGAGTCGCTCCACCTCGGCGATCTCGTCGTCGGAGACCGCCGCGAAGTGACTGAAATCGAACCGAAGGCGATCGGGCTCGACCAAGGATCCCGCCTGCTTCACGTGCTCGCCGAGCACCCGACGAAGAGCCCAGTGCAGCACATGCGTCGCCGTGTGGTGGCGACGGATTCGCGACCGCCGGACATCGTCGATCTTTGCAGTCACGACCTCGCCCACACGCGGAATGCCCCGCACCGGACGGCACAGATGGCGCCGAAGGCCGGGCAACGCAAAGGTGGTGTCGATGACTTCGAGCTCGAGCGTGTCGGAACGCAAAGTTCCGGTGTCGCCGATCTGCCCACCGCTTTCGGCATAGAACGGCGAGACGTCGAGGAACACCTCGACGGTGCCGTCGTCGTCTCCGTCGAGCAGTGCAACGATCTTCGCCGTGTTCTCGGTGTCGGTGTATCCGGTGAAGGTGGTGAGACCGGAAGCATCGAGCACACCACGGTATGAAGCGAGCTTCTCGTCGGAAACCGCCCCACCCTTGCGTGCCTGCTTCGCGCGTTCACGTTGGCCGGACATCTCTCGTTCGAACCCGTCGAGGTCGACGTCGACTTCACGCTCGGATGCGATTTCTTGCGTGAGTTCGAGCGGAAAGCCGTACGTGTCGTGCAGGAGGAACGCGGCTTCGCCCGACAAGCGACCGCTGCTGCGGTCGAGCTCGGCATCGAGAATCTGCGTACCCGTTTTCAGTGTCTGCCTGAATCGCTCTTCCTCGCGCGTGAGCACGTCAACGATGAAATCACGGTTCTTGTTCAGGTCGGGATAGGCCGCGCCCATCACGTCGATTGCAGTCGACACGAGGCCGGGCATCACGAGCTTCTCCGTACCGAGCAGGTAGGCATGGCGTACCGCACGACGAATGATGCGCCGCAGGACGTACCCGCGGTTTTCGTTCGAAGGGAACACGCCGTCATTGACGAGCATCGTCGAGGAACGCGCGTGCTCGGCGAGCACTCTGAGACTGAAACTGGCCCTGTCTTCGTAGTCGCCCACTTTGTAAGTTCGGCCGGTCGCCGACTGAGCCGCCTCGACCAGCGGAAACAGGACGTCGCTCTCCCAGACGGAATCTTTGCCCTGCATCAACGTGACGATCCGCTCGAGACCCGCACCCGTGTCAATCGACGGCTTTGGAAGCAACGTACGCGAGCCATCGGGAGCCTGGTTGTACTGCATGAAAACGAGGTTCCAGAACTCGAGGAATCTGTCACCGTGCGGGTCGTTCAGCGGACCACCCTCGGGTCCGAATCCCGGACCACGATCGATGTGGATCTCGGAACACGGCCCACAAGGTCCGGTCTCACCCATCTGCCAGAAGTTGTCCTTGTCACCGAGGCGCTGGATGCGACTCATCGGCACTCCGACCTTCTCGTGCCAGATTGCCTCGGCTTCGTCGTCACTTTCGTGGACCGTGATCCAGAGCTGGTCGCCGTCGAAGCCGAAAATTTCGGTCACGAGGTTCCAAGACCACGGAATTGCGTCTTCCTTGAAGTAGTCACCAAAGCTGAAGTTCCCGAGCATCTCGAAAAAGACCAAGTGCCGCTTGGTGCGGCCGACATCGTCGAGGTCGTTGTGTTTGCCGCCGGCGCGAGCACATTTCTGAACGGTGACGGCTCTGCTGTAGGGCGGTACTTCGTCGCCGACGAAGTACGGCTTGAACGGCACCATGCCCGCGACGGTGAAGAGAACCGTGGGGTCGTGGGGAATCAGACTGGCGGATTCCACGCGAGTGTGACCGCGCTCGGCGAAGAACGAGCGGAATGCCTCTCGAACCTCGTCGGCCGTGCGGGGGCGTTGCGGCGATGACATCGGGCGTCAGCCTAAGACAGTTCGTTCTCGCGGGCCCGCATCGCCGCCTTGCCTTCGGCGACCGCGTCGGTGACCCTGTGCTTCACGCGCTGTGCGACTTTGACGGGGGTGATCGACGTCGCAGCGGCACGGACACGACGCTTGGCGTACCCACCGCCGACGAGCGCAACGACGAAACCCATGAGAAACCAAGTCAGACGTCGCATGGCGACACGCTAGCGACGGCGGCGCAGAACCGAAAAAGCCCGCTTCGTGCCCGTTGCCGCGGCGGCCACTTTGATGACCGGGGCCGACAGGACGGTTCGCGCAACCCGGGACGTGTCGGCCACCGCTTCGCTGATCGACTCGGCCGAGCCGAGGACCCTGTCGAAACGCTTCAGGTCTCCGCGCGCGGCGTCGATGATGTCGCGACTCTCACGCGTTGCCTCGCGAAGTTCGTCGACCATCGGCAGCATGCGCGACTCGATGACCTCGAGATCGGACCGCAAGTCGGCAAGCGCAACGAGGACGCGGTACAGCACGAGGACGAGCGCCGCGAAAGCAACCGCGCAGAGCACCAAAACAACGACGAGCGCCGTGTTC
>JBEAPO010000041.1:0-26042 GCA_041164425.1 Actinomycetota bacterium | reverse complement strand
AGTCTTTCATATTCCGAGAAGAGGCGGACCAGCGTTTCGGGCGACTTCACGTTGCGCTTTGCCGCAGTGGAAGCGTCGGGGTAGTCATCGGGCGAGAGCGCCCGTGCTTGCATCCATTCGTATTCCGCGAGAGCTTCGTGAACGGGCACGCCCATTTGAAGCGGTTGCATCGCTTCTCTCATCATGCCGTGTCGGTTGGTAAGGATCGTCGGTACCGCACGATTGAGATCGGCGAGGCGTTGCCGAAGGAGTGCGAAGGCAACTGCGTGGAATGTTCCGGTGTGGATACCCCGTGGAGAACGCAGCTTCAATTGCGCTGCCGCTTCTCGGGTGAAGGTGATTGCCAGCGTGTGCTCGGCATCGGCGGTTGCCTCTTCCACGCGGTGGGCGATGCGACGGGTGAGGACGGTTGTCTTGCCCGACCCTGCACCTGCGAGCACGATGACCGCGTCAGCCGGGGCAGTGACGGCGGTGCGCTGCTCGGCATCGAGTGCCAAAAGGAGAGCCGCCGCAGTCATGGCTGTCACGCTAGTAATAAGGTGACGTCATGCCGTTGTCGCCCAAGCATCTCAACGAAAACGAGGAATTCATTCTCGACATCCACCCTCATTGGTGGTATTTCGCCCGATCCGGCGGTGCGGCCGTGGCTGCGATCGTCGCGTGGTATCTCGGTGCATCGCAGATCGACGGGGGATTCATGGAGTGGTTACCGAAAGGCTTGGCTGTCGTCGTCGCGTTGACGCTCACGTGGATTTGCTGGGAATACCTCCAGTGGCGATTCACGAACTTCGCCATCACGAATGCTCGCGTCATTTACCAGGAAGGTCTGATTTCGAAGAAGGGCGTCGAGATTCCCCTCGAGCGCGTGAACAACGTCAACTTCAACCAGACGATCGTCGAGCGAATTCTGGGGGCAGGTGATCTACTTATCGAGTCCGGCGGTCAAGATGGCCAACAGCGGTTCACCGACATCAAGCGCCCCCACGAGGTGAAAAAGATCCTGCTGAAACACGTGCAGCGACGGATCGATCTGAGGGCAGGGTACGTCCAGGGTGGTCGTGACGACGTCGCGACCCAACTCGAGAAACTCGAGGGCCTTTTGCAGCGTGGCAGTCTCACGCGCGAGGAGTTCGACCGTGAGAAGCGCCGCCTCCTCGGTGGCTGAACTTCGACGGTTCGAAGGACATGAATAGCGTGCGCGTCGTCAGTCTTGTTCCCAGCGTGACTGAGACATTGCTTGCCTGGGGCATCGAGCCTGCAGCGTGCACGAGATTCTGCGAACAGCCTTCGCTTCGCCACGTCGGCGGCACCAAAGACCCCGACATCGGCGCAATCGAGAAGTTGGCTCCCGATCTGGTCGTTGTCGACCGCGAAGAGAATCGTCGGGATGACGCCAGAGAACTGATGCGCCGGGGCATTCAGGTGCTCGATCTTCACGTCACCTCGGTCGAATCCGCCGAGTCGGAGTTGCGAAGGCTGGCGGCACGCATCGGTGTCGCGGTCGCCGAGTCAACCACCGCCGCGAGCGCAGTTTCAGCACCGCGCATCACGGCGTTCGTGCCGATTTGGCGACGACCTTGGATGACGATCAACGCCGCGACGTACGGTGCCGCGCTCCTCGGCTCGGTTGGTGTCGGTGTATCCCATGCAGGTAGCCCAACTTCCTACCCCGAGGTCGACATCGACGAACTCGCGAACGTCCGGGACCGTCGTGGGGTCGACGTGGTGTTGTTGCCGACCGAGCCGTACGCGTTTACGGAGCGCCATGTGTCAGAAGTCGTCGAAACAACCGGCATCACCGACGTGCGGATCATCGACGGCCGTGACCTTTTCTGGTGGGGCGTGCGCACTTTCGGCGCGCGTCGGCGTCTCGCCGATGCGTTCGCAGATCTTCTAGGTTGACGGGATGGACTACAGACCTCTCGGCCGAACGGGAATGCTCGTGTCGCCACTCTGCCTCGGAAACATGATGTTCGGTGCTTGGGGTAACACCGACCACGACGATTGTGCGCGGATCGTCGACCGCGCCATCGACCATGGCATAAATTTCGTCGACACAGCCGATGTGTATTCCGCGGGGGAGAGCGAGATCATCACGGGCAAAGCATTGAAGGGCGCGAAGCGGGATGGCGTCGTGCTCGCGACGAAGTGTCACTTCCCGCTCGACGGCGGACCATTCTCGACCAACCGCGTACCGAACACGTGGGGCAACAGTCGCCGTTACATCATGAAAGCCTGTGACGACAGCCTGCGCCGTCTCGGCACCGATTGGATCGATCTCTATCAATTGCACCGACCCGATCCGAACGTCCCGATCGAAGAGTCGCTGTCGGCGCTCAACGACCTTGTCCACATGGGAAAGATCCGTGCCTTCGGTTGTTCGACATTTCCCGCTGAGCATCTCGTCGAGGCCGCATGGGTGGCCGACACGAACAATCTCATTCCATTCAGCACGGAACAGCCGCCGTACAGCATCTTCGTGCGCTGGATCGAGCGTGATTTGTTGCCCACGTGTCGGAAGTTGAACATGGGCACGCTTGTGTGGAGTCCGTTGAACGGCGGTTGGCTGTCGGGAACCTACAGAAGGAACTCGGGTCAACGCAGCGAAGGACGTGCCGCGCGGGCGCCGGCTCGCTTCGACCTCGCCGATCCGGTGAACAGTCAGAAGGTCGACCTCGTCGAGTCGCTTGTCGAGATCGCCGATTCGATCGGGGTTTCGCTCGCGCATCTTGCGCTTGGGTGGGTGTTGCACCATCCGGGTGTCACCTCCGCGATCATTGGCCCACGCATCATGGAACACCTGACGACGCTGCTCGGCGCCGAAGATCTTTCGCTGTCGAGCGCAGTTCTCGACCGTATCGACGAGCTCGTGGCGCCCGGTCGCACGGTCGCACCTGACGAGGCCCGTTGGGAGACACCGGCGCTGTGGCGACAAAATCGACGCGTTTGACCGGCGACCGCCCGTCGGTGAAACTTGACGGATGCCAAGAATAAGGGTCGCCACCGGAATAGAAATCGAGTACGAGACCTTCGGCTCGGCGTCGAATCCGACCGTTCTACTGGTGTCGGGCTTCACCGCTCAGTTGCTCATGTGGCCGTCCGACTTCTGTCAGATCATCGCCGACGCCGGCTTTCATGTCATCCGTTTCGACAACCGCGACTGTGGCCTGAGCACGAAATTGGAGGGCCAGTCCGTCGACGTCGACGGCGTCATCCGTGCCGCCCTCCTCGAAGATGCGATGCCCGCGGTGCCCTACACCCTCTCGGACATGTCGGCCGATGCGGTAGGCCTTCTCGATGCACTGGGCATTGCGTCCGCACACGTCATCGGCGGCTCGATGGGCGGCATGATCGTGCAGGTCATGGCCATCGAACACCCCTCGCGGGTCGCATCGTTGACGTCGATCATGTCGAACTCCGGCGAGCCCGAATATGGTGAGTCCACTCCTGAAGCGATCGAGGCGCTTGTTGCGCCACCGTTAACCGACCGCGCCGACTACATCGAATCATCAAAGAGCTGGATGGTCTGGCAGTCCAAGAAGTACGCAACGGTCGAACAGAACAGGGTCGACGCCGCAGCATCGTTCGATCGGTCGTTCTATCCGCAAGGAGCACCGCGCCAATTGGCCGCCATCTATGCGAGTGGGCGACGCACCGATGGCATGCGCGCTATCACCGCACCCACATTGGTGATTCACGGAACCGATGACACGCTGATCGCGCCGAGTGGCGGCCGGCGCGCGGCTGAGTTGATTCCGAACGCACGACTCGACATGGTCACCGACATGGGCCACGACCTGCCGCGGCCGTTGTGGCCACGCATCACTGACTCGATCATCACGCACCTGAAGGAGGCGCCATGGCCGGCCCGCTGAATGGATACCGCATCATCGAAATTGCTGGCATCGGCCCGGGTCCGTTTGCCGCGATGTTGTTGTCAGACCTCGGAGCCGAAGTTGTGCGTGTCGAACGCGCCCAGTCGGTGCGCGGTCCCGCACCCGACGCGCCGCACTTCGACATTCTGTTGCGTGGTCGTCGCAACATCGCGATCGATTTGAAGAATCCCGACGGCGTCGAGGCCCTGCTGGCACTCGTCGAGTCGGCGGATGCGATCATCGAAGGTTTCCGTCCCGGTGTCATGGAACGTCTCGGTGTCGGCCCCGAGGTCTGCCTCGCGCGAAATCCGCGTATCGTTTTTGGGCGCATGACCGGCTGGGGCCAGAACGGTATGTACGGACAGGCTGCCGGTCACGACATCAACTACATCGCTCTCGCGGGTGCGCTCGCCCACTTCGGTCGGGCGGGCGACATGCCCACACCACCGCTCAACATGGTGGGTGACTTCGGCGGCGGTGGCATGTTCCTCGCGCTCGGCGTGGTGGCTGCGCTGCTCGAGACGCAGAAGAGCGGCAAGGGCCAGATCGTCGACACGGCGATGGTCGACGGAACCGCAATCCTCATGTCCATGTTCTGGGCAATGAAGAACGTCGGCCTGTTCGACGAGACTGCTCCCGGCACCAACCTCCTCGACACCGGTGCGCACTTCTACGACGTCTACCGCTGTAAGGACGGTCGTTACGTGTCGCTCGGTTCGATCGAGCCACAGTTCTACGCCGAACTGATGCGTCTCACCGGCCTCGACGGTGATGCTGAATTCGCCAAGCAGATGGACCGTTCGCAGTGGCCGCATTTGAAGGCGCGCCTGACCGAGGTGTTCCTGCAGAAAACGCAGGCTGAGTGGTGCGCGCTCATGGAAGCGACCGATGTGTGTTTCGCGCCGGTTCTCACGATGAGCGAGGCGGCACGACATCCTCACAATCTCGAGCGTCAGACGTTCGTCGAACATCACGGAGTCACCCAGCCCGCTCCTGCCCCGCGATTTTCGCGAACATCGTCGGAACTCACCCTTGCCCCCGCACATGCCGGCCAAAACTCTCGCGAAGTCCTCGAACGTTGGGGTTTCACCGCCGACAGGGTCGACGCGTTGCTGTCGTCGGGTGCGGTGAAGCAAGCCTGATGGGCACGCTCGTTTGTTTCCACGCACATCCCGATGATGAGGCGATCGCAACTGGCGGGAGCATGGCTCGCGCCGCCAAAGAGGGCCATACCGTCGTGCTCGTCGTGGCGACGGGTGGCGAGCATGGCGAAGTGCCAGAAGACCTTGCGCCGGGCGAGACACTGGCCGACCGTCGTCGTCGCGAAACCGAACTGTCGTGTGCAGAACTCGGTGTGAGGCACGTCGAGTGGTTGGGATACCGCGACAGCGGCATGACGGGCTGGGAGCAAAACGGCCACGATGGTGCGTTCATCGGGGCTCCGGTCGACGAGGCGGCGGCACGTTTGGCGGCGATTCTGTCGAAACACGGAGCCGACGTGTTGACGGTCTACGACTGGCACGGCAACTACGGCCACCCCGACCACATCATGGTGCACAGGGTGGGCCATCGCGCCGCGCAACTCGCTGGGGTTGAACACGTCTACGAAGCAACGATGAACCGTGACAACATGCGTCGTCTGCGCGAGGTGGCACGCGCTTCTGGCCTTGTCGACCCCGAAGATGACTGGGACCCCGATGGTCCCGCTGACGACGGCAACCCCATGGGTCTCCTCGAAAGTGAACTCACGCATCGCGTCGATGTGTCCGAATTCGTCGATGTGAAGCGACGTGCAATCCAAAGTCACCGCAGCCAAATCACCGACGCGGGTTGGTTCGCGAAGATGCCCGAAGATGCATTCGCCATGGCGTTCGGGGCCGAGTGGTACCGCAAGGCGGGCGACTCCGGTCCGTTGCGCGACGGCTGGTTCTTCTGATGCCACGCCTTCACCTCGTCCGCCACGGACGCGCGGCAGCAGGTTGGAACGTCGACCCCGACCCGGCGCTCGATGACCTCGGCCGGCGCCAGGCGCTCGATGTCGTGGAGAAGCTCGCTCGTCTTGGCCCGTTACCCGTTTTGTCCAGTCCGTTGCTGCGCTGCCGTGAAACGTCACAGCCATTGGCTGTGCGTTGGGGCGTTGATGTCATCGTCGAACCGCGCGTCGCCGAAATTCCCTCGCCAGAGGGACACACGCTCGAGACGAGAATCGAGTGGTTGCGCGCGGTGATGGCGGGGACGTGGTCGCAGGTGATCACTTCTGACGGTCCGCGCTATGCGAGCTATCGCGACGAACTGCTCGGTGCGCTCGCCTCGCTTCCGAACGACACTGTGGTCTTCAGTCATTTCATCGCCATCAATGTTGTCATCGGTGCCGCGACCGCTGACGACCGGATGGTGATCGCGAGCCTCGACAATTGTTCGATCACGACGGTCACATCCGACGGGCGGGGCAAGTTCACCATTGATGCGGTCGGCAATGAAGCCGACACCCTCATTCGCTAGATTCGATCCGTGCTCGCACTTCTTCTCCGCGACTTCCACGAGAATTGGTCGTGGTTCATGATCATTGGCAACGGTCTTGCTGGACTGTGGTCACTCGGCGCACACAAATGGGAGTCACTGCGGTCACGCGCGTTGTGGTGGTTCATCGCGGTGGCAGAGGTTGCCGTGTTCGTGCAGGTCGCATTGGGTGTCGCGCTTGTCAACAAGTACAAGCTCGAGTTTCCCGCGTTCCACGCTTTCTACGGCTTCGTCGCGATCATCGCTGTTGCAATCATCTATTCGTACCGAAATCAGATGAAGAAAAAGCTCTACTTGCTGTACGGCGGGGGAGGACTCTTCTTGATGGGCCTCGGCATCCGCGCTCTTCTCGTCGGCCAATAAACGAGGGATTTCGGTGTGTTATTACCCGGAAAGCGGGTAGCAACACACCGAAATCCCTTCTTGAAACTCGGCCCGGTGTGACTCGGTGGGGTCAGGCGTTGGCGAGAGACTTGTCGAGGGCGTCGAGTGACTCCATCAACTTGTTCGGCAACTTCGGGCCGAACGCGGCGTAGTGCTCGCGAATTTGCGGAATTGCCTCGCGCCAGCCGGTGACATCGACCGAGAGAATTGCGTCGAGATCGGTGGCATTGACGGACAGACCGCTCGTGTCGAGGTCGGTGGGCGTCGGCAGGAAGCCGATGGGCGTCTCGACGGCCTTGGCAGTGCCGTCGACGCGCTCGAACACCCACTTCAGAACGCGGCTGTTCTCGCCGTAGCCGGGCCACAGGAAGCGACCATCCTCGTCGCGACGGAACCAGTTGACGAAGAAGATCTGGGGCAGGTTCTCGGCCTTGCCCTTGGCGCCAACGCGCAACCAGTGACCGAAGTAATCGGCCATGTTGTAACCGCAGAACGGAAGCATCGCCATTGGGTCGAAGCGCAACTTGCCGACGGCACCGGCCTGGGCAGCCGTGGTCTCGGACGCCATGATCGATCCGAGGAACACGCCGTGTGCCCAGTCGAATGCCTGCGTCACCAGCGGGACGGTGGTGCGACGGCGGCCACCGAAGAGGATTGCCGAGATCGGAACTCCGCGTGGGTCTTCCCACTCGGACGCGATCGAAGGACACTGCGAAGCGGGTGCGGTGAATCGCGCGTTCGGGTGCGCGGCCGGAGTTTCGGTTTCGGGAGTCCAGGCATCGCCACGCCAGTCGGTGGCGCGGGCCGGTGCATCATCGCTCATGCCTTCCCACCACACATCGCCGTCAGGCGTGAGCGCCGTGTTCGTGAAGAGGCAATTGCCCCACAGCGTCTCCATCGCATTGGCGTTCGTGTCGTAACCGGTGCCCGGTGCAACACCGAAGAATCCCGCTTCGGGGTTGATGGCGTAGAGGCGACCGTCGTCGCCGAATTTCATCCAGCAGATGTCGTCTCCGATCGTCTCGGCCTTCCAGCCCGGGATCGTCGGTACGAGCATTGCGAGGTTTGTCTTGCCGCACGCCGACGGGAACGCCGCGGCGATGTACTTGGCAACGCCTTGCGGGTTGGTGAGCTTGAGAATGAGCATGTGCTCGGCGAGCCAGCCGTCGTCACGGGCCATCACCGATGCGATACGCAGTGCGAAGCACTTCTTGCCGAGCAGTGCGTTGCCGCCGTAGCCCGAGCCGTAGCTCCAGATCTCGCGGGTCTCGGGGAAGTGGACGATGTACTTGTTGTCGGGGTTGCACGGCCACGCCGAATCGGCCTGACCCGCCGCGAGCGGCGCACCGACCGAGTGGACGCAGGGCACCCACTGGTTGTCGCCGAGAACGTCGAGGGCGCCTTGGCCCATGCGCGTCATGATGCGCATGCTGACGGCGACATATGCCGAGTCGGTGAGTTGCACGCCGATATGTGCGATCGGCGAACCGAGCGGTCCCATCGAGAACGGCACGACATACATCGTGCGACCCTTCATCGCACCCTTGTAGAGCGACATCAGTTCTGCACGCATTTCGGCTGGTTCGCGCCAGTTGTTGTTCGGGCCCGCGTCTGCTGCATCGGTCGAACAAATGAAGGTGCGGTCTTCGACGCGCGCGACGTCACCTGGGTCGGAGTGCGCCCAGTAACTGTTGGGACGCTTGGCTTCGTCGAGCTTCGTGAAAGTTCCGGAGTCGACGAGCAACTGACAGAGACGGTCGTACTCTTCTGCGCTGCCGTCGCACCAGTAGATGTCGTTTGGCTCGAGAACTGCAGCCCAGTCCTTGACCCATTGCTGCAATTTGGCGTTCTTGGTGGTGGCGCTCACGCGTCCTCCTTGGAGGGTTTAACGATCGGGGGTGCCGGGAACTTCCAGAGGAAAAACCTGGTGGGAAAACGATAAACCCTCGGGGGCTTCGGCGAGAACTTCGGATGAACCGGCTCAGAAGCCGGGGGTGCCCATGTCGGTCTCGGAGCCGAGACTGAGCTGTGTCGCGCGACCGTCCGCATCGAGGGCGAAGACGACGCGCTGGCCCTGGCGCAACATACGGAAGACCGAACCTTCGAGCGCGTTCGGCGCGAGGTTGTATTCGCTGAGATCTTTGTCACTGATGACGATGCCGTCGCCCGATCCCGGGTCGTAGGCCTTGATGATCCCTTGCATGCGACTCAGCGGCCGGCCTTGACGACCTTGCCGGACTTGATGCAACCGGTGCACACGTAGAGACGCTTGGGTGCTCCACCAACGAGGGCGCGGATGCGCTGGATGTTCGGGTTCCAGCGGCGCTTGGTGCGCACATGCGAGTGCGACACCGACATACCCCACGAGGGGCCCTTACCGCAGACCTGACACTTTGCCGACATGAGATGCGAGGCTAACAGCGCGCCACCTGAGGCCCAACCAGCGCGAGCCGATTCTGCGTGAGGGGCCTTCAATTCGGGAACGGCAGGACTCGGGCCCCGCTGGATCATTACCATTTGAAACGTGCCTGGCCCCGACCGGCTCTCCGCAGAGCAAATCCGTGACGTCATCGCAACATTCCGAGAGACGATCCGGCGCCATCAGTCCGCGATCAACCGATTGAACGTCTATCCGGTACCCGACGGTGACACCGGAACGAACATGGCACGCACCCTCGACGCAGTCGTCGCCGAAGTCGATGACCGGGTCGCCAAGGCCGGTCTTTCGTTCGAGACGGTATGTGGTGGAATCAGCCACGGTGCCCTCATGGGTGCACGCGGAAACAGCGGTGTCATCCTGTCGCAAGTGCTGCGCGGCCTCTCGGCCTCCTGCGCATCGGCGCCCGACACGGGGGTCACGGCGTCATCGCTGGCCGATGGCCTGAGCGCGGCATCGGCGTCCGCCTACAAAGCGGTGCTCAAGCCGGTGGAGGGAACCATTCTCACGGTGGTGCGCGAGTCGGCGGAAGCATCCGTCGCGGGTGCCGCGGCGGGGGGCAATCTCGCGGACGTGCTTCGTGCGGCACGCGCGGCCGGTGGTGATGCGCTGCGACGCACACCCGAGATGTTGCCCGTGTTGAAGCAGGCCGGCGTAGTCGATGCGGGCGGCGCGGGCTTTCTCCTCTTGCTCGATGCGTTTCTGCACGTGGTCGCGGGGGAGCCGTTGCCGGAACCCGACGACTCTGCCGGTCCCGACCTCGACGCGCTCGAATCGGTCGCGCATCGATCGTCCGACGACGGCGTCGACGTGAGCGAACTGCGCTACGAGGTGATGTTTCTCCTCGACCTTGTCGACGCGCAGCATGGCGCGTTCATGGAGGCGTGGGGTCGAATCGGGGACTCAATCGTCGTGGTCGGTGGCGATGGCCTCTACAACTGCCACATCCACACGAACGACATCGGCGCAGCCATCGAGGCGCCACTCGAACTCGGTGGTCGTCCGCGCGCGATCCGCGTCACCGATCTCTTCGAGGAAGTCGCTGACGAACACGCGAAGCGCGAGGCCGAACTCGGGGTCGAAGCCGGCGACGTCGTGCATCCCGCGCGCGATCCGCGCCAGGGCGGGTCGCACTCGAGTTCGCTGCCGCCCGTCACGTGCGCCGTTGTCGCAGTGGCGAGTGGTGACGGCATCGCCGAACTCTTCGGACAGCTCGGAGTGCACGGTGTGGTGTCGGGCGGTCAGTCGTTGAACCCGTCAACGGCAGAACTGCTGGACGCTGTCGAGCGTATGAACGCGAACCAGATCGTGCTCTTGCCGAACAACAAGAACATCATTCCCGTGGCCAATCAGGTGGGGGAGTTGACCAAGAAAGACGTGCGGGTCGTGCCGTCGTGCTCGATGCCCGAAGCGTTGGCATCGCTCGTCCTCTACGACCCCGAGGCATCCGCCGAACACAATGCGCGCGAGATGAGCGCCGCCGCGGCCAGTGTGGCGACGGGTGAAATCACGCAGGCCGTGCGCGACACCGACAGCAATGTCGGTCCCATTCGAACCGGTGACTGGATCGGCATCGTGCGCGGTGACGGCATCGTTGCCGTCGGCGGAACGTGGCGCGCCGCAACGACCCAATTGCTCGAGCACTTGATCACGCAGGATCGTGAGATCCTCACGGTCCTCGCCGGTGCTGATGCCACCGCGGAAACGACGGCGGAACTCTCGGCATGGATGGCAGAGCATCATCCCACCATCACGGTCGAGGTCCACCACGGTGGCCAGCCGCTGTACCCATACTTGTTCGGTGTCGAGTAGGAAATCCGACCCCGCGAAACAGTCGGGAACCGGCCCGCTGACATTCGCCGAACTGCAGGCGAGGGGTTTCGGCGACTTCAAGGGCATCGGCGAAAAGCGTCTGGCTGATTTGCAGGCGCTCGGTGTCAAGAACGTCCTCGACCTGCTCATGTACTACCCGCGGCGCTGGGTCGACCGCACACAGGAATGTCGCGTTCGCGACCTCATCCCGGGCACCATCGCTCTCGTGGTCGTCGACGTCTTGTCGATCGACTCGCGCACGACGCGCAACCGGCGTTCGATCGTCACCCTGCGAGTGGGCGACGAAACCGGCAAGTTCACCCTGACGTTCTTCAACCAGCCGTGGCGAACGCGTCAGTTGCGTGAGGGCCTCACGATTTCGGTTTGGGGAAAACCCGACACGTACCGCGGCTCGTTGCAGATGACGAATCCGGTGGTCGATCTGATCGGCGACCGTACGGGGCGCATCGTTCCCATCTACCCGCAGAGCGGCGACAAGGGTGTGAAGACGTGGGAGATGGCCAAGTGGGTCGAAGTCGCTTTGAACAGGTGTGCTCCACGCGGCGTCGCCGATCCGCTTCCCGAATCGGTGCGCATGAAGCTCGGCTTCGCGCCACGCTTCGAGGCGATGCGGGCGATCCATCTCCCGACGTCGGTGAGCGATGTGGAGACAGCTCGGCGTCGCCTGGCGTTCGACGAGCTCTTGCGCCTACAGACGTATCTCGTCCGCGAAAAGAAGCATGTCGAACAGATGTCGCGGGGCATTGCGCACTCGACGCGTGGAAGCTTCGTGCGGCAGTTCATCGACAACCTCGCGTTCCCGTTGACTGCTGCGCAGCAGCGCGTCATCGACGAGGTGACAACCGACATGTCGAAGATCGTGCCGATGAACAGGCTGTTACAGGGCGATGTGGGAAGCGGCAAGACAGTTGTCGCCGTTGCGACGTTACTGACAGCGGTCGAAGGCGGTCACCAAGGAGCGCTGATGGCGCCGACGGAAGTGCTGGCCGAGCAACATTTCGCCGGTGTCACACGATTGCTCGAGGGCCTCGTCGTATCGGACCCCGAAAACTTGTTCGGTGATCGGCCGATTCGCGTCGAACTCTTGACCAATCGCGTCACGGGGGAACAGCGCCGCAAGGTCATCGCCGGCATGGCCGATGGTTCCGTCGACATAGCAATCGGGACGCATGCGCTCATCGAGAAGGGGATCGATTTCAAGTCGCTCGGCGCGCTGGTGGTCGACGAACAGCACCGTTTCGGAGTCGAACAAAGGTCACGCCTGCGCGAGCGTTACGAAATTCGCCCCGACACCTTGGTGATGACCGCAACGCCGATCCCTCGAACCGCGGCACTCACCATGTTCGGCGACCTCGAAGTCAGTGTGCTCGACGTATTGCCGCCCGGTCGCACGCCGATCGTCACCCACGCGGTCGCGGGGGATTCAGAAACCGCTGCCATGTGGGCCGATGTGCGCGCGGCCGTCGCCAGAGGCGATCAGGTGTACGTCGTGTGCCCGCTCATCGAGGACAGTGAAAAACTCCAGGTCGCATCGGCCGAGGCGACGTTTGCCGAGCTCGGAGGTGGTGAGCTCGCAAACCTGCGCATCGGTCTGATGCACGGTCGCATGAAGTCGGCCGAGAAAGACTTGGTGATGGGGTCGTTCCGGCGCGGCGATCTCGACGTTCTCGTTGCAACGACCGTCATCGAGGTCGGTGTCGACGTGCCCAATGCGACGCAGATGGTGATCCTCGATGCGGACAGGTTCGGTATTGCCCAGCTGCACCAGTTGCGCGGACGTGTCGGCCGTGGAGCCAAAGCGTCGACGTGCTGGCTCGTAACGCGTTTGTCCGACGAGGAGATGATTGCGGAGATGAAGCCACGCATCGAGGCACTCGTTGCGACGACCGACGGATTCGAATTGGCCGAGGTCGATCTTCAGTTGCGCGGCGAAGGCACCATCATGGACGGTCGTCAAAGTGGAAGGGGCGACCTCAGGCTCGCCTCGCTGAAGCGGGATCGCGACCTCATCGAGGCGGCCCGCGCAGTTGCAATCGAACTCGTCGGCGACGACACGACGTTGGCATCCCATCCCGACCTGCGTGACGAGGTGCGTATCTTCATCGAGCAGCTCGATGCGGATGGGAACGCGAAGGCGGAGTTCATCGAGCGCAACTAGACGTCATCATCTTCGAGGATGATGTCCCATCGGTCGCGACAGTCGCTGCAGCGGTAGGTGACCACGTCGCCCGTCAGCCACGTTCCGTCCTCGCGTGGGGGAGTGAGCAAATGGGCAATTCCTCCACAGTCGACACAGATGCTCTCGGAGGGTGGTTGCTGCACGCTTCGATTATTGCCTGACAGACTGCAGACATGCGTGTGGTCGCCGGGGAATTGCGCGGTCGTCGAATCGACGGGCCGGACGGTGACGCAACGCGCCCGACGACCGACAAGGTGCGCGAAGCGGTGTTCAATGCACTTGGCAGCCTCGGTGCCGTCGACGGCGCGGTCGTCGTCGACCTTTTTGCCGGCTCTGGCGCGTTAGGTATCGAGGCGCTGTCACGCGGTGCGCGGCGGTGCACGTTCGTCGAAAGCGATCGCCGCGCGCTGGGCGTGGTGAAGGGCAACATCGAATCCTTGGGCGTCGTCGATTCGTCGCGGGTAGTGGCGCTCGACATCGTCCGTGACGTGACTTCGCCGGGGGCGCTTCGCGTTCGCGAGTTACTCGCTGACGCAACGCTCGTCCTCGTCGACCCTCCGTACGGCTTTGCGCACTGGAACGAGGTCTTCGCGGCTGCCGACGCAACGGCCGAGTCGGCCGTGATCGTGATCGAGACCGAGGCCCGCGCAGCGGTTCACGACGAGGCGCCGAAGGGCTGGAAGTCGGTCCGGCAACGCGACTATGGGCGCACGAAGGTGGGGTTTTTCGTCCGCAACGGGGCAATTGCCGACGGGTAGTGAACGGTCGGTTGTACCGTTGTGAGCGCATGGCGAAAGTCCTCTATCCGGGCAGTTTCGACCCGATCCATCTCGGTCACGTCGACGTGATCGAACAGGCGACCCGACTCTTTGGTCACGTGGTCATTGCGATCCTCCACAATCCCGAGAAGCACGGCGGGGTGTTCACCGTCGACCAGCGAGTCCACCTCATCAACGGGGCACTCGCCGACGGCCCGTGTGCGGGCAAGTTCTCGGTCAAGGCCTTTCCGGGTCTCGCCGTCGATGCGGCCAAGGCCGAGGGCGTCGACTTCATCGTGAAGGGCCTGCGCAACTCGGGCGACTTCGAAATCGAACAGCAAATGGCGCACACCAACCTCGCAGTCGCGGGTGTTCCCACGGTGTACGTGCCGTGCAGTCCCGAACGTTCGTCAGTCAGCAGTCGCTTCGTCCGCGAGATAGCGCAGTATGGTGGCGACCCTTCGTCGATGGTGCCGAGCAATGTCACCGCGGCGCTGAAGGAGATCTTCTCATGACGTACGACGACGGTTACGACGACTACGACGAGCAACCCGTCGAGCCGCAGATGGGCGACGCCGAGGCGTTCATGCGTCGGGCGCTCGACATCATCGCGTCGGCCCCCAACATGCCGCTGTCCAGCACGCCACGCATCGACCGCGACGAAATCATCGAGATCATCGGCGAGGCCCTGACGCGTCTGCCCGAGGAATTGCGCCAAGCGCGTTGGATGTTGCGCGAGAAGCAGGAATTCGTGAACAAGGCCCGGCGTGAGGCTGAGGAGATCATGGAGGCCGCGCGGGTGCAGGCTGAGCGGATGGTGCAACGGACCGAGGTCGTGCGCGCTGCCGAATCGCGCGCGAGAACCGTCGTCGAAAACGCCGAGGCCGATGCCCGCCGCCTTCGGATGGAAACCGAGGACTTTCTCGACCAACGTCTCGGCAGTTTCGAGATCCTGCTCGACCGTCTCATGAAGACCGTGGCCACGGGCCGCCAGCGTCTGTCGATCGGGAATCGGTCCGAGGTCGACGAACCGCAGCCGACGGATCCCTCGGGTGAGATCCAGGGGTTCTTCGATCAAGACCGTTTCTGAGGTTGCGCCGGTCGCCGTGACATCTCCACTTTCAGGTCTCGTCGTCAACGTCGCAGAGGTGCTGCGTCGAGTCGGCAACGTCAAGGAAATCGATGTAGCCGTCGACAGTGACCTGCTCGATCTCGACGACGAACGCATCGCGCGGCAAGACGTTCCCGTTGCCTTCCATCTCGAGTCGACGAACACCGGGATCATGGTGCGAGGAACGGTGTCGGCCGAATTCCACGACACGTGTCGCCGTTGCCTGTCGAATGTGCGCGACACGCTGTCGGTTCAGATCATCGAGTTGTTTCAGCGCGAGATCACCGACCCCGACGCCTACCCGTTGGAGGGCGAACAGCTGCTTCTCGGGCCACTGGTGCGCGAGCACCTTCTGCTGGCGTTGCCCGATGCGGCACTCTGCAGGGCGGATTGTCCGGGGCTCTGCCCCGTCTGTGGGGCCGACAAGTCCGATCCGGCCGAAGCCGATTGCGGCTGTGCGGTCGGTGTCGCGGACCCCCGGTGGGCCGCCCTCGACGCCCTGCGCGACCGCCTCGACGACCGCTAGCGAGTGCTTGCAGCCTTACCTTCGTGGGAGAGGGCGCAAAGTCCCGTCGTGCCGATAACCTCTCGGGGCTGAGAAAGACGTCCAACGGAGACCATCGTGGCTGTACCCAAGAAAAAGAAGTCGAAGGCAAAGACCCACAGCCGCAAGTCCGCAAACATGCGCATGGAAGTTCCCTCGCGCAGCGTGTGCCCCCGTTGTGGCGCGGCGAAGAAGCCGCACGTGGTGTGCGGCGGATGCGGTTGGTACAAGGGTCGTACCGCCGTCGAAGTCGCCTAATCTCGCCCTGTGAATCTTCCCGTTGCGGTCGACGCACTCGGCGGCGACAAAGCGCCCGATGAAATCCTGAGGGGCACACTCGACGCCGTCGCGGCAGGCGTTCCCTGCGTGCTCGTCGGGCCGGAAAATCTCGCCAGTCTCACTTCGGTCGACATTTCCTCTCTCGATGTCATTCCCGCGAGTGAGGTCATCGCGATGGACGAAGACCCCGCGGGCGGCGTTCGGCGCAAGAAAGATTCCACGCTCGTGCGGGCGGCCGAGGCCGTACGTGACGGCAAGGCATCGGCAATGATCTCCGCTGGAAACACGGGTGCCACCATGGCTTCGGCTCTCCTGCGCATGGGTCGAGTGAAGGGTGTGAATCGGCCGGCCATCGCCACGCCGATCCCCGTGCCGGGCCATACACCGACTGTCCTGCTCGACGCGGGGGCCAATGCAGAGGTGCAGGCCGACTGGCTGGTGCAGTTCGCGGTGATGGGCTCGATATACGCCGAGCGACGTTTCGATATCGCCAGGCCGCGCGTGGGACTCTTGTCCATCGGTGAAGAACCGGGCAAGGGTGACACCCTGCGCAAAGAGGCGTACGAACTGCTTGCTGTCGCGCCGGGAATCAACTTCATCGGCAATGTCGAGGGCCGCGACATCATGACACCTGACGTTGACGTAGTCGTCACCGACGGCTTCACCGGAAACGTCGTGTTGAAGACGCTCGAAGGAAGCCTGAAGACGGTGGTCAAGGCGCTCTTCTCTGCGTTTGGCTCGAGTCCCGACCTGAAGGTTCACGCCGACGCACTTCTTCCCGCATTGTTGCCGCTTTACGAGTCACTCGATCCCGATACTTATGGCGGCGCGATCCTCCTCGGTGTCGATGGGGTCTGCATCATCTCGCACGGTTCGTCGTCTGCGCGCGCCATGCTGAACGGCATCAAAGTCGCGAAGGAAATGGTCGATTCGGGAATGGTCGAAGCCATTCGCACGGCAATCGGTCTAATCTCGCAAGCATCCGATGCCGCAGGCGACGGACGCTGAAACACCCAGCCGAAAAACCACAGGAGACAGACATGGCATCAATCGATCGGGCCGGCATCTTCGCGATCGTTCGCGACCAGCTCTCCGAGATCCTCGAAATCGATCCGGGTGCAATCTCCGAAGGTCAGTCATTCGTCGATGATCTCGACGCCGATTCGCTGGCACTCATCGAGCTCGTCGAGGCCCTCGAGGAAGAACTCGCCGACGTCGTCGCAGGTTTCCGTATCGAGGACGAAGATCTGCAAGACCTGAAGACGGTCCGTGACGCCGTCGACTACGTCTATGGCCGAGTCTCATCCGGATCCTGACGCGCTCGCCCGGCTGACCGCGGGCTTCGACCACGAGTTCGCCGATCAGTCGCTGCTGTTGCGCGCGATGCAGCACCGTTCTTGGCAGGCCGAGGTTGACGCAGCCGAGTCGAACGAACGTCTCGAATTCCTTGGCGATGCCGTTCTCGGGTGGGTCGTGGCCGACATTGCCTACACGACATTCGGTGACCTGCCCGAAGGTCGACTGACGGACCTGCGCAAGAGTGTCGTGAACGCGAATGCGCTCGCCGATCTGGCACGTCAAGTCAATGTGGGCCCGGCGCTCCTCTTGGGGCGCGGCGAGGATGCTGCGGGGGGTCGAAAAAAGACGTCAATTCTCTCGGATGCGTTCGAAGCCGTCATTGGTGCGGTGTATCTCGATGCCGGGCCGATGGTCGCCTACGAAAAGGTGAAACGTCTCCTGCTCCCCGCGATGCAACGTGCATTGCCGAACATCGACAAACTCGACGCGAAGACGGTGTTGCAGGAACGCGCGGCTCGGTTGGGCTTCTCCGCGCCGCGTTATGCGGTCGAAAGCGATGGTCCTGACCACGCAAAGACGTTCACCGCGCGCGTCGTCGTTGGAGATGTCGAGGCTGTCGGTACGGGTCCATCGAAGAAGAACGCCGAGCAGATGGCCGCCGAGGCAGCTCTCGTCGCCTTGCCTGCTCCAACCGACGACTGACGAGTGAGATGCCTGAACTGCCCGAGGTCGAAACCGTTCGTCGGTCGCTCGATGCAGCGGTTGTCGGCTCGCGGGTCGCTGCCGTCGAAATCGGCCGATTACGCAGCGTTCGTCGCACCGGTCCTCACGTGGTGCGAACGGGTTTGCTGGGTGAAACCTTCGTCCGGACGCATCGTCGGGGGAAGTACCTCTTTTTCGACATGGCAAACGGCAATTCGATGATGGTGCACCTGAGGATGAGTGGTCGGCTGTTGCTTGCTGCACCGGAATCGGCGCGTGAACCCCACACGCACGTCGTCCTGCGGCTCGAGCGCGGTGGCGCGAAACCGGTCGAATTGAGGTTCGTCGACCCGCGAACTTTCGGTGAGGTGGTGGTGTACAACCCCGACGACGACCTCGTGCCCGAGGTCGGACGTCTCGGTCTCGATCCGCTTGTCGACGACTTTGGCTTCGATGCCTTCCGTGGAGCCATCGCAGGGCGACGTCGCGGCCTAAAGGCGGTGTTGCTGGATCAAGGAGTCATCGCGGGGATCGGCAACATCTACGCCGACGAGATCATGCACCGCGCGCGCCTGCGCTGGGATCGTCGTGTCGACACTATGACAACCGCCCAGTTCAGGGTGCTGCACCGTGCGACCGTCGAGGTGCTGCGCGAGGCCGTCGCCGCCGGCGGGTCGACGCTTTCCGACACGCAGTACGTCGATGCACTCGGCCGTGAGGGAATCTTCCAGACCGAACACCGTGTCTATGCGCGGGTGGGGGAGCGATGCATCACCTGTGGGCGAGGCATCATCCGCCGCGTCACCGGGGCGGGCCGCTCGACGCATTTCTGCCCCGTTTGCCAGCGCTGAGCGGTCTCGCGAAGGCGGTCCGAATCGGCCCGATCTTGTAAGTTCGGTTCGCTGTGTTTCTCAAGTCCCTGACCCTGAAAGGCTTCAAATCCTTCGCTGACACGACGGTGATGGAGCTGGAACCCGGGGTCACCGTCGTCGTCGGACCGAACGGTTCGGGCAAGTCGAACGTTGTCGATGCAATCGCCTGGGTTCTCGGCGCGCAGGCGCCGTCGGCCGTCCGCAGTCAGAAGATGGACGACGTCATCTTCGCCGGTACCGAAAAGCGACCCGCACTCGGTCGCGCCGAGGTCGTGCTGACCCTCGACAACTCTGCGGGCCTCCTGCCGATCGAGTTCACCGAGGTGACAGTCGGCCGAACGCTCTTCCGATCCGGTGAGAGCGAGTACTCGATCAACGGCGTCGAATGCCGACTCCTCGACGTGCAGGAGCTCTTGTCCGATGCGGGTGTCGGTCGCCAGCAGCACGTGATCATCAGTCAGGGCCAGATCGACGCAGTGTTGAACGCGCGTCCCGAAGATCGACGTGCGATCATCGAAGAGGCGGCCGGCGTGCTGAAGTACCGGAAGCGCAAGGAGAAGGCCGAGAGGCGTCTCGACAGCACCGAAGCGAATTTGCTGCGCGTGCAGGACCTCATTCGCGAGGTTCGCCGGCAGTTGCGCCCGCTCGAGCGTCAGGCCGAGGCCGCGCGTCGGCATGGGGAACTCGTCACCGAACTGAAGGCCCTGCAGATCTACGTGGCCGGCAGAGAAATCGCCTCGACCCGTGCGCGCCTGGTTGCGTTGGCGGGAGACAAGGCGAACGGGGTGCGCACCGAGCAGGAACTCCGAGCGCGTCTTGCCGAGCTCGACACGGTGGTGTTGTCTTCCGAGGCCGAGCTCACCGCGCTCGGTGACACGGGTGTCAGTGACCAGTTGGTGCGAGTCGAACAGTTGCGCGAGCGCGCGCGTGGGCTTGCCGCGTTGCTCGCCGAACGGCGCAGGTCGATGGAGCGTGATCGCAGCCAGTTCATGGATGCCGACGTGATGGCGTCGCTCGAAGTCGATGCCGCTGCGTTGCGTGAGGAACTCGGGGCGATCGACGCCGAACTTTCACTGGTCGACCCCGAACGCGAGGCTCTCGAGCAAGATGAGGCCGACTTCGCGACACGTCGCGAGGTGGCGGGCGACGACGACGTGCCCGAAATGCCGACACCGATCGCGGCAAGTGCCGCCGCCGAGGTGCGTGGTGAATTGCGGACTTTGCGCGCCAACGACGAACGCGACCGTGCCGAACTGCAGCGAGTCGCGACGCGCATCGCGCAACTCGAGGACCGTGCGTTGCGTCTCGCAGCCGACGTCGAACGACTCGGCAATGAATATGAATCGGCCGAAGGCGCAGCGAAACGCATCGAAGAAGAGGTGCGGGGTCAGTCCGAGCGTCGGGTCGCGGCCGAGGCGGCTCTCGACACGGCGACACAAGCGGGAACGAATGCAGCTGCGTCATTGGCGCACTGGAACGCGCGTGTCGAGGTGCTGCGGGAGGCTCTGGAAACGGCGCGCAGCCGCGCCGGCCTCCAGCACCTCGCCGACGTGAGCGGCGTGGTCGGTGCACTCGTCGATCTCATCCGCATCGAAGACGGCTGGGAGGCTGCTGTCCACGCCGCCCTCGGTGACGCGGTCGCCGGCATCGTGATGCGTGATGCAGCAGCGGCACGGGCCGCGTTGTCCAGCCTCGATGCGTTGAACGTGAACGGCGCGGTGTTGGCGCTGGGCGGCATGCGCGAAACCGCGCAGACTCCACCGGTCGGAACCCGACCGGTGCGTGGGCTCGTTCGTGCGGCCGGACCCGACGCCGGGGGCATCGAGGCGCTGCTCGACACGTTGTTGGCGCGAGCCTTCATCGCTGATTCGTGGGCCACGGCGGTCGATGTCGCTCTCGCCAACCCGACCCTGCACGTGGTCACCCGTCGCGGCGATCGCTTTGCCCCGTCGGGGTGGCGCATCGGTGGTCAGGCCGACGCGGTCACGGCAGCAGCGCTCGAAGATGCCGTCGCGCGACAGACCGAAGCGAACACGGAATCCGAACGTCGCGCGGGTGAACTCGCCCGCACCCGCGCCGAGATGCAATCGTCCCGAGACTCGGTCGCCGAACTCGAACGTCGACACGAACAACTGACGCGCGCGCGACTCGCTGCCGCCGACAGCTTGCAGCGCGTGACGGGTGAACGACGTGAGGTCATCGCCGAACTCGATGCAGTGCGTTCGCAGCGCGATGATGTATCCGGTCGTCTCGAGCGCGCGGCGTCACGTATTGCCGAACTCGACGCCGTGTTGCCGCGTCTCGAGGCCGACGAGGCGATGGAGGCCGAAACGATGCGCGCCATCGGAGCCGCGCGTGCGGGTCTCGACGCCGAGGCCTCACGGCTCGCGTTGCGCCGCAAGGACCTCGAGGTGAAGTCGGTCGGGCTCGTCGAGCGTCAGCAGTTCGTGCGACGCCGTCTCGACGAAACCGAATCGCGTCTCGCTGCCGATGCCGAAGCCCGTGCGCAGGCGGCCGAACAGCGCATGCGACTACAGCGCGCTTTTGACGCGATCGTCGGTCTCAGCGATCTCGTCGACCGTCACCGGATCACGACCGAGGCCCTTCTCGTCGAACTGCACGAGGCACGTCGCCGTCAAAGCGACGAAGTGCGCGAGGTTGCTGCGCGGCTCGACACAGCGCGTCGTGAACGCCAGACAACCGAACGTGAACTCGACGAACAGCGTGAGCGCGGTCGACGCATCGAAATCGACGAGGCCGAGGTGCGCATGCGACTGGAAGCATCCGTCGAGGCGTTGCGTCGCGACCTGGAGGTCGAGCCCGACGCAGCCGAGGCCGTCGAGATGCCGCCGCTTCCCGAGGGCGTCGTGCCGATTGCGCGCGTGCGCGAACTCGAGCGTGAGCTTCGTCTCATGGGTCCGATCAACCCGCTCGCGCTCCAGGAGTTCACGGAACTGCAAAAGCGCCACGAATTTCTCGAGGCTCAGCTGGAAGATGTTCGCAACACCCGTCGCGACTTGTTGCGCGTCATCAAGGCGGTCGACGAGGAAATCCAATCGGTCTTCGGCACCGCTTTCCACGACGTCGCCCGCAACTTCCAAGAGCTCTTCGGCGGACTGTTCCCGGGTGGCTCGGGCCGTCTCACGTTGACCCTCCCCGAGGATCTCCTGAACACCGGTATCGAGGTCGAGGCGCGTCCGGGGGGCAAGAACGTGAAGAAGTTGTCGCTGCTCTCGGGTGGTGAACGCTCACTGACCGCACTCGCATTCCTCTTCGCAGTCTTCCGCAGTCGACCCTCGCCCTTCTACGTGATGGACGAAGTCGAGGCGGCCCTCGACGACGTCAACCTCTCCCGCTTCCTCGGCCTCCTCGGTGAGTTCCGCCGTGATGCACAGCTTCTCGTCGTCAGCCACCAGAAGCGCACGATGGAGGCCGCCGACTGCCTGCTCGGAGTCACGATGCAGCCGGGCGGTTCGTCAAAGGTGATCGTCGAACGCGCCTCGAACACGAACTGAGCAGGTCATGGACAACGCACCCCTCATACTTCTTCTCCTCGTCGGTCTCGTCGTCGCGTTCGGCCTCGGTGTTGTCGTTCTCAACCGCCGCAAGGCACAGGCTCCGCCCGCCGAAGTGGTTGCACCCGCTGCGCCGGTCGAGGTTCAGGCTCCGGAACCGGTTGTCGAAGTCGAGACAGCGCCGGTCCCAGAACCAGAACCAGAGTCAGAAGCAGAACCGGTTGTCCCGGCCGAGACAGTTGCGCCGAAGCGAAGGTTTGCCAAGGCCGCGGGCATCTTCACCGGCGCATTCGCCGGTGTGCGCGCGAAGGAAAAGATCACCGCCGAGACGTGGGACGACCTCGAAGAGACTTTGCTACGCGCCGATGTCGGCCTGGCAGTCACCACCGCGTTGCTCGACGGACTGAAAGCGCGCGTCGACAAGAAGGAGATTGCCGACCCGCGCGCGCTCGTCGATGCGCTGCAGGCCGAAATGACCGCGCAGCTCAGCGCGAACGCCCGTGCCCTGACTTTCGATGAATCGGTAAAGCAGCCGAACATCTGGCTTTTCGTCGGCGTGAACGGGGTCGGCAAGACGACGACAATCGGCAAGGTTGCCTTCGCGCAGAAGGCCAACGGGCGCAACCTTCTCTTGGCCGCCGGCGACACGTTCCGCGCGGCCGCAGGTGAACAGTTGGAAACCTGGGCCGATCGAGCGGGCGTGCCCGTGGTACGGGGCAGCGAGGGTGGCGACCCGAGCGCGGTGATCTTCGACGCCGTTCAGAGCGCAGCCGCGCGCGGCTGTGACCTGGTGCTTGCCGACACGGCGGGCCGTCTTCAGAACAAGACGAATCTGATGGAGGAACTGAAGAAGGTCCGTCGCGTCGCTGAAAAAGAGGCGGGAACAGTCACCGAGGTTCTTCTCGTCATCGATGCGACCACCGGCCAGAACGGCTTGTCGCAGGCCACGCAGTTCGCCGAAGCAACCAACGTGACGGGTGTCGTTCTGACGAAGCTCGACGGGACGGCAAAGGGCGGCATCGTCTTTGCCATCGAAACCCAGTTGGGCATCCCCGTGAAGCTCGTCGGCCTGGGCGAGACCATCGACGACCTCGTCGCCTTCGACCCCGACGAGTACGTGAAGGAACTCTTCGCTACGGAGTCCTGAAAGATTCGGGCACGAAGCGGACAATCACCCGGCATGGGAGGCACAGCACCAGCCGTTGCGGATCGGCGAGCACGTTTCGAAACCGTTTTCGATGCCGCCTACGTACCGGTCCAGCGTTACGTGCGTCGACGAGGTGGTGGCGACGAGACTGATGACGTCGTCGCCGAGACGTTCACCGTGGTGTGGCGCCGAATCGACGAAGTGCCCGATTCGGCGGTGGTGCCGTGGTGTTTGGGTGTGGCTCGACGTTGCCTGTCAAACCAGCGTCGTTCGACGGTGCGACGCAAACGGTTGCGCGATCGCGTCGCCGCAGAGCCGCAGACACACGAGGTGTCGACGACCGACCTCGATCTCGAAGTGGCGCTTGCGCGCCTCGACGAAGAGCAACGTGAGGTCCTGCGTTTGTCAGCGTGGGAAGGATTCGGTGCGGGTGAGATTGCTCAAGTGCTTGGCATTACGCCGAATGCGGCGAGCATCCGTCTCCACAGGGCGCGGCGCGATCTTGCGGTCCTTCTTGAGAGCGGAGAAACATCCGGAAAGAAAAGCGTGGATGGGGGACATACAGCCGTTGAAGCCGAGACCGAAAGGAGGGAACGATGACCGACGACGAGATCTTCGAACGAATCGCGCGCATCGACCCCGTTCCGGCCGAAGCATCCCTCGACCCGACAAACAGCAGTCGGGCCCGTGAACTGAAAGGACACATCATGTCGAGCGAAACCCCCGAGATTGTCGAAGTCGTCAAGCCGCGGCGAACGGTTCGTTGGATCACTGCGGGTGCGGTGGCCGTCGGTGCAATTGCCGTTGTCGTGGCGGTGACGCGCGGCGGTTCGGGTGGCGACATCGAACCGATCGTGTTCTCGGCCGAGCAGTCGACTCTGTCGTCTCGCACGGCCGGTGCGGCCGAAACTGCCGCCGATGCAGCGACGGCCGACAGCAAGATGGCGGTTACCCCAGGGTTACCGGTGATGACGGTCGAGTACGAAGTCGACGGCGACCTACCCGAACTCGACGGCAAGGCACAGTCGTGGAAGTCGGAGGGTGCGCCGACAAAGAAGCGGATGCAGGCGGTCGCGAAAGCGCTCGGAGTCGAAGGCGATCTGATTGAACGCAAGAAAGACGAGGGTGGCGGATTCGTCGTTGGTCCGACCGATGGTTCGGCTCCGTCGGTGAGTTTCAGTGACCCCGAATTCGACGCGTACCAAAACTGGTACTACTCGTCGGCTTGGGCGACTACGTCGCGCTCTGCTGAACCCGCCGTCGCTCCCGACACCGCGGTCTCCAGCGACGCGGCGTCCGACGGCACAGAATCCACCGTTGCGATCGAGGCGCCGGATGAGATGAAGACTCCCGAGAACCTGCCCACGAAAGACGAAGCGCGCGAACGTGCGAAGTCGATCATGGACGACGCAGGCATCGAGGTTCGCGACGACGACATCGAGGTGTACGCCGACAATTGGTCGGTGTCGGTCACCGCTTGGCAGCGTGTCGGCGATATTCGGTCACCGATGTCGTGGACGTTCGGTTTCGGTGACGGAGGCACGATCTCGTGGGCCGGCGGCAACCTTCTCGAATTCGAGAAGGGTCCCAAGTTCCCGCGTGTCGGTTCACTTGTCGGCATCGAACGACTCGGTGATCCGAAGTTCTCGGGTTGGTACGGCTACGGACCCGTTGGCAAAGGTGTCACCGAACCAGCTATCGCCGAACCAGCAATCAATGAGGATTCGATGGCGGTCGCGCCGACGGTTCAAACCGTCGTCATTACCGGCGTGAAGGAATCGTTGACGCCGATCATCGACGCCGAAAGTGTGATGTGGTTGGTTCCTTCCTACGAGTACACGGTGAAGGACGGCTACACCGTCAGCGTGCTTGCGATCACAGACGAGTTCATCGAACAGGCCGTGCCGACACCCGAGACGGATGTGCCCGGTGACGATGCCGTCGTCGAGCCGGTGCCCGCACCTATGCCCGAAGGTGGTGGCTCTGATTCGTCGGGCTCATCAGAAGGTTCCGCTGTCGACGTGCCCGCATTGAGCCAGGACGAAGCGGTGGCGCTGGTGGGTCTCACCGAGGACGAGGCGGCGAAGGTCGCCGAGTCGAACGGGTGGCTCGTTCGGGTGAGTTCGCGCGACGGTGAAGACCTCCAGATGACGATGGATTACGTGACCAACCGTGTCAATCTCGCAATTGTGGACGGAAAGGTGACCGGCGTCAGCGTTGGGTAGCCTCTCGGGCGTCATGTTCGACAGCCTGAGTTCGAAATTCGAATCGATTCTCAACAAGGTCCGCGGTCGCGGCCGTCTCACCGAGTCCGACGTCGACGAGGTCCTGGCCGAGATCCGGGCTGCGTTGCTCGACGCCGACGTCAACGTCAGCGTCGCTCGCAACGTCGTGGCACGTATTCGCGAGCAGGCGGTCGGCGCAGAACTGTCGAAGGCCCTCGATCCGGGCCAGCAGATCGTCAAGATCGTCAACCAGGAACTCACCGCCATCCTCGGCGGCGACACGCTGAAGATCACCTACGCGGGCAAGCCTCCGACCGTGGTCCTGATGGCCGGCCTCCAGGGTTCGGGAAAGACAACCAGTG
>JBEAPO010000040.1:0-3502 GCA_041164425.1 Actinomycetota bacterium | reverse complement strand
CCCCTCTGAGCGTGTATTTCGACGGTTCAGGTCGGGCTCAGCCCTTCCAGATACCCGTCCACTCTTGGCCCTTGATGTCGGCCACGGGAGCGAATGTCTTGCCGTCGGGGTTCTTGAAAGTTCCGAATCCCTTCAACTTCGACTTGCGGTTCACGAAGGTCCAAGTACCCGAGTGCACTGACGGAATCGCGATCGCTTCGCGCTGCAGGAACTCCGTGGACTTCTTCCACGCAGCAGCCTGCTTCTTCTTGTTCTTCTCGCCCATTGCGCTGTACACCAGGTCGTCGTATGCGGTGACCGAGTGGTTACCGAGTGCGATGACCGTGTTGTAGCCCTTTCCGAGAGCAGTTCCGTACATCGGGCTAGTGGAAGCGGCGTGCTTTGCCGTCGCATCCGGGAAGCCCTTCGTGATGAAGAACGGCGTCACGTAACCGGGACCCGCACCTTCGGCAGGTGTGCCCTGCGCGAAGTCGAAAAGGTTGCCTCCACCGCGGTAGATGGAACGGATCAGGTCCGCGCTCTCTGCCTGGAAGATCGGATTGAACTGAATTCCAGCCTTCTTCATCATGGTCTCGAGGAACTTGGCGTTGTTCAGCGACTGAGAGCTGGAGTCGGCGTACAGCGTGATCTTGAACGGCGCCGCCGCTCCGAGATCCGTGTTGCACTTCTCCACATACTCTTTCGCCTTCTTCAAGTTGTACTTGTAGGCGCCCTTGGTGTTGTAGAGGATGTGGTCTTTGCCGACAACCGAACCGGACACGGTGCCGAGTCCGCGGAGTCGCACCTTGTTGTACGAGTTCCAGTCAATGGCGTAAGCCGCCGCAACACGGCAGTTCTTGTGGATGAATGGAGAACCGGGCTTGTTCTGGTTCGGCATCCATTGTCCCCACTGACCGGCCTTGCCCTTGAGCTCGGTGACGAGGCTCTTGCGCTTCTGCAGGTCCTTGATGAAGGTCGCATCTCCGACAACGAAGAATGCCGCGTCGAGGCGGCCCGTTCTCACGGCAGCCGCGCGCTGCGAGGCCTCCTTCACGACCGTGACGGTGATCTTGTCGAGGTACGGCAACTGAACACCCTTGGCATCCTTGCGCCAGTACAGATCATTGCGCACCACCACCATGTTGTTCGGCTCGAACGACTCGATCTTGAACGGACCGGTGCCGATGCCGAGAGTCGCGCACGTTGCCTTGTTGGCGATCTGTGCGGGAGCACGCATGACGTAACGACCGGCGCGGTACATGAGACCGATGAACTGGTTGTCGGGCTTGTCGAGCGTGATCACGAGCGTCTCGGCGTCCGGTGCGTCAACTTGCTTGATGTTTGCGTTGACACCAATGCCCGTCGACGGATACGACGGGATGTGGCCTGCACCAATCTTGATGTTCTGTGCGGCGACCTCAGCGTTGAAATCCTCACCGTTCGAGAACTTGATTCCCGTGCGCAGCTTGAACGTCCACACCTTGTAACCCTGCGTCGAACGCCATGACTTGGCGAGGTGCGGAATGAACCGACCACGCGAGTCACGCTCGACAAGGCTCTCGTAGACCATGCGCGTCGCACCCAGCGGACCGCCCGAGAGAGCGTTCGCAAAGCACCAACCGCTGATGGTGGCGTCGATGCCGTAGGTGATGGACCCACCACGTTTCGGCGCAGCCGACGTCTTCGACGCCGCCTGCCCTGTGCTTGTTGCCACGACCGAGCCGGCGACGGCGACAGCGATGACTGCCCCCCATCGACGAATCCGACGTGAGCGAAGGGACACTGCCCTGTCTGTCATTCGGTTACCCCCCTGAATGGGTCACATACCCCCTATGTGACGAACGCCACCATAGACCACGTCGTTCTCGGCGACCATGCCGAACGGGACAAAAATCCTTTGATGCCTGCAAATTCACACTGGCACATTCGCCACATCCTGGTGACGAAATCTCACTGTTGGGACCCACCCGTCAGAGGTACTCGACAGACCACCGCTCACGGGCCGCTGCGATGATCTCCGCGTCGGTGAGAGCGGGCAAATTGGCCACACCGGTGCCGACCACGCGCCCGAGAAGACTCGACCTGGCTCGCGCGAGATGTGCCATGAATCGATCGACGGTGTTGCCCTTTCCCCGGCCGTGCCCCACCAGCACCACCTTCGACGACCTACGCAGCACGTCTTCGATCTGCCCGAAGAACACCGGCTCCATCGTCTCGCTCGCATGCATGCGCCGGAACTGACCCTGACGAACATGTCGATGGGGCTTCTCTGATGGTCGCTCAAGCCGAACCAAAGGTTCAGACCTGCCAGAGTCGAGGAGCCACACGCGTGCATCGTCGTGTGCGATTGCGGCGACCACTGCCCGCCCTGTCAAGTCATCGATAGGACCGTGAACAACCATGAGAGCACGGTACGAACCGGCGTTGCACCTGCGCCAGGAGAAGTCTCCCGAGTCTTCGCCAACATGTCCCGACGTCGCCGATGCGCGTTTTCGGCCGGGCTCGACTCCGTACCGTGCGCTCCGTCGGGCACAGTGCCCGACGCTTCGACACAGGAGACACACCATGACAAGACGCATCTTCGACGTGCAATGGCCGGACTGGATGGCCGAGCGAATGCCGATCGACCGCTGGGACCGATGGATGGACCTGGTTGGAGGTTCGGCGATCAATCTCGAAGAGTTCGAGGAGAACGGCCAGTACGTGATTCGAGCCGAGGTGCCGGGCATCGAGCCCGACAAAGATGTCGATGTGAGCGTCGTCGACGGAGTGCTCAGACTCAAGGTGCACCGCACGCGCGAGTCTCACAACGGCGATCGCAGCCACTTCCGCAGCGAGTTCGAGTACGGCACGCTTCAGCGACAGGTGTTGCTGCCCGCCACGGCATCCGAAACCGACGTGAAGGCCAGCTACAAGGACGGCATCTTGGAGGTGCGCCTCCCGATGAACGGAGTCACGTCGCGCGAGCACCGCATCGCGATCGCCCGCTCCTGAACCAGGTGCGGGTCAGCCCCGGGACGCCGACTGGTACGACTCGCGCAAATCGCGCTTGAGCACCTTGCCGGTCGCGTTCCGGGGCAATTCGCCTGTGTGCCAGAAGACTGCACTCGGCACCTTGAATGCGGCCAGTTTCGACCGCACGTACCCGAGAACGTCGTCGGTGTCGGCGGGTCCGTGGCCGTCGGCGGCGACGATGACCGCCGCCACTTCCTCGCCGAGAGTTGCGTGCGGCAGCCCGATGACCGCGCAGTCGAGAACGGCATCGTGCTCGAAGAGCACCGTCTCGACCTCGACGCAATAGACGTTCTCTCCCCCGCGCAGCACCATGTCTTTGATGCGGTCGACGACGTAGATGTATCCGTCTGCGTCCATGCGCGCGGCATCTCCGGTGTGGAACCAGCCGTCGGTGAAGGCGGCCGCCGTCTCGGTCGGCTTGTTCCAGTATCCGCGCACGTTGCTCGGCCCGTACACCCAGAGCTCACCCGTCTCGCCGACCGCGACATCGTTGCCGTCTTCGTCGACG
>JBEAPO010000039.1:0-24252 GCA_041164425.1 Actinomycetota bacterium | reverse complement strand
GGCAGGCGGCAACGAAACCGACCCGGGCGCGAAGGGCGATGCCGAAGACGTTGCGTTCCAGTTGTACTCCAGCGGCACCACCGGCCGCCCGAAGGGGGTCATGCTCACGAACAACAACTTCTTTGCGCTCATGCCATTGGCGAAGGACATGTGGGAGCTCGACGCCGACTCCATCAACATGATCGCGATGCCGCTTTTTCACATCGGAGGCGGAGGCTGGGCGGTCGCAGGTATGTACTGCGGCTGCAAGTCGATCATCGTGCGCGACCTCGACCCGACCGCTGTCGTCAAACTGATCCCGCAGGAGAAAGTGACACACGCGTTCCTCGTGCCCGCGGTGTTGCAGTTCATGCTGATGGTGCCCGATGTCGACAAGGGTGACTTCGCGAGCCTGAAGGTGTTCGTCTACGGGGCGTCACCGATCTCGGAAGACGTCCTCGCGCGGTCGGTGAAGACGTTCAAGTGCAAGTTCTGGCAGGCGTACGGCCTCACCGAAACAACCGGTGCGGTCGTGAACCTCGCGCCGGAAGATCACGATCCCGACGGGCCGAACAAGCATCGTCTGCGTTCGTGCGGCAAGCCCGGCCCGGGCGTCGGCGTGCGTGTGGTCGACGCTTCGACGGGCAACGACCTTCCCACGGGTGAAGTCGGCGAGATCTGGTTGGACGGTCCGCAGATCATGAAGGGGTATTGGAAAATGCCCGAGGCAACGGCCGAGTCGATCGTCGACGGTGGCTGGTTTCGCAGTGGCGATGCCGGCTATCTCGATGCCGACGGCTATCTCTACATCCACGACCGCGTGAAAGACATGATCGTTTCGGGTGGCGAAAACGTGTACCCGGCCGAGGTCGAGAACGTGCTGATGGCGCATCCGGCGATCGCCGACGTTGCTGTCATTGGTGTCCCGCACGAGAAGTGGGGAGAAACCGCCAAGGCGATCGTCGTGCGCAAAGCCGGTGTCGAGGTGACCGAGCAAGAGATCATCGACTTCAGCCGCGAACGTCTCGCCAAGTTCAAGTGTCCGACCAGCGTCGACTGGATCGAGGCGTTGCCGCGAAACCCCAGCGGCAAGGTGTTGAAAAAGGATCTACGTGCCCCGTACTGGGTGGGACGTACGCGCAACGTGAACTGAACTTCCGGTGAAGAAGTTTCCGCTGGGATGCGGAAACCGACAGTTTTGCAATTAGAACTAAAACGTGCGATTGCCCCGAAAGCGGACCAATTTGGTCGGAATTCTGCTGATTTTTTCCGTCTTGGGGGCGTGTGGCGGCACCGACGCCCCCGCAGCGAGTTCTGGCGAAAACCCCGAATCGGTGTCGTGCGCGGGAGGGGCAGTCGTCGAGGGCCGCCCGATTCGTATCGCGTCTACCGTCGCGCCGATCACGAACATCGTGGCCAACATCGCGGGCGACACCGATGCGGTGATCGAGGGTCTCGTGCCAGAGGGGACCAACTCCCACACCTTCGAGCCGCCACCCAGTGCGGCAAAGACCCTGGAAGAAGCCGACGTGGTTTTCATCAACGGTCTCGTTCTGGAAGAGCCGACGAAAGATCTCGCGCTCGCCAACCTGCGCGACGGCGCGACGATCTGCGAGCTCGGTACAGAGGTGTTGCCTGAAAGCGAGTGGATCTTCGACTTCTCGTTTCCGAAAGATGGCGGCAAGCCGAACCCACATCTCTGGACGAACCCGCCGATGGTGAAGGACTATGCACGGGTCGTAGCCGACACGCTGTCGTTGCGTGACCCCGCCAACGCCGAGGTATACGGGGCGAACTTGGCGAACTTCTCGGCCAAGGTCGACGAACTCGACGCAGCGGTTCGCGCCGCCAGCGAGACACTCGACGCCGAGGTGCGCAAACTGGTGACCTATCACGATGCGTATGCGTACTTCGCGAATGAATACGGATGGACCGTCGTCGGCGCCATCCAGCCCTCGTCGTTCGAAGAACCGACACCAAAGGAAATCGCAAATCTCATCTCGCAGGTCAAAGCCGAAGGTGTGAAAGCCGTATTTGGTAGCGAAGTTTTCCCGTCGCCGGTTCTCGAGCAGATCGGCAAGGAAGCCGGTGTCACGTACATCGATGTGTTGCGTGACGACGACCTGCTGGGTGAGCCCGGCGATCCAGAACACACGTGGATGGGTCTCATGCGGTTCAACTACGTGACCATCGTCGAAGCGCTTGGTGGCGACGCCGAATCCCTGAAGAAACTCGACGTCTCCGACGTAACGAAAGACAAGGCGAACTACCCCCAATGAACCTGAAGCCGGCTCCCGCAAATCTGTTGGTCTCCTGTCACCACTTGTCGTGTGCATACGGCGACAACCTCGTCGTCAACGACGTCACCTTCAACGTCGAGCGTGGTGAGTTCGTCGGCATCGTGGGTCCGTCGGGGTCGGGAAAGACCACACTCCTGCGCGCGATTCTCGGGATGGTGAAGCCGGTCCACGGCGAGGTCGGCACCGTGAAGGGAGTGCGTCTCGGTTACGTGCCACAGGTCGAGTCGGTCGACTGGAACTTCCCGGTCACGGTTCTCGAGGTCATGGTGATGACGCGCCCGCAACGTCGGGTGTTGCCGCGAATCACCCTCGCCGAACGTCGCGAGGCCAACGACATGCTCGAACGTCTCGGTTTGGCCGGCCTCGGCAACCGTCACATCCGCGAACTGTCGGGCGGCCAGCAGCAGCGAGTGTTCGTTGCGCGCGCACTCTTCCACAATCCCGACATCCTCGTACTTGACGAACCTACCTCGGGTGTCGACGTGCGCACCCGCCACGAGGTGCTGCACCTTCTCGCCGACCTGCATCAAGAGGGCGTCTCGGTGCTTCTCACGACGCACGACCTCAACGGTCTCGCGGCCCACCTGCCGCGCCTCGTCTGTCTGAACCGCGAGATCATCGCCGACGGTAGCCCGCGCGACGTGTTGGTGCCCGATGTCTTGGAACGTCTTTACGGCGCGCCGATGCACGTGCTCGAACACGGTGGCATGCCGGTCGTTCTCGACCATGCCGAAGGTGCGGTCATCAGGCCGTTCCGTCCGCGGGCGGTCTGACGGTGACGACCAATCTTGCGGTCGATCTTCTCGAGCCGTACGGATTCGAGTTCTTCCGCAACGGCACCGTCGTTGCTGTCGCTGCCGGCGGGTTGTGCGGGCTTCTCGGTGTGTTTGTGGTTTTGCGCGGTATGTCGTACATCGGACACGGCTTGTCGCATGCGGTGTTCGGTGGGGCCGCGGCGTCGGCGGTGATGAACCTCAACTACTTCGTCGGTGCCGGTCTGTGGGGAATCGTGTCGGGCGTTCTCATCGGACGCATCGCGCGTCGGCGCATCCTCGGTGCGGACGCCGCGATCGGTGTCGTCACAACCGCTTCGTTCGCGGTCGGTCTGGCTCTTCTCAACCGCTACGGCCAGGCCAAGCGCAGCATCGAAGCGGTGCTCTTTGGCAGTGTGCTCGGCGTGAAGACCGGGGACATCATCGCGGTTGTCGTCGTCGGCATTCTCGCCACGACCATCATCATCGTCGGCTATCGACGCTTTCTCTTCTCGACTTTCGACCCCGAAGTGGCTTCGGTCTCGGGTGTGCGTGTGTCGATGATGGAGGCGGCCCTCATGGTGATGCTTTCACTGACGATCCTCGTCACGATGCGGGTCATCGGAACTTTGCTCATCTCGGCCCTTCTCGTCATTCCGGCCGCAACCGCGCGCATGCTGACCAACAGGTTCTCCCGCATGTTGTGGGTTGCCCCGGCGATCGGCGCGGGTGGCGCCTTGCTCGGCATGAACCTTGCGTACCACACGAACACGTCGGCCGCTGCGATGATCATCATCGTGTGCGCCACTGCGTTCAGCGGCGTTTACTTCGCCTCGGGCGTGCGGGGCAAACGACGCGTTGCCGCACTCGGTCATTTGTAGCAATTACGGCGTCTGCAAAACCCACTCGACGCCCGCGGGTGTGTCGCGAACCTCGACATTTGCGCCAGCAAGTGCGTCTCGAATGATGTCGGACAGGTCGTAGCGCTTCTCGGCTCGAACAACTTTCCTGATCTCGAGGATCGCCTCGACATACGGTGCGACTGTCGAACGGGGATCGGCCAGTCCCGACGAGGCCGCGTCTCCGAGCTTCAGGATCATGCCGCGAAACGTGTCGCGCGCGAAATCGCCGTCAGTGCCCGTCAGAGTGTCGGCCGACCAGTGGCGGATGTCGGCCTCGAGATCGAGCACCGCTCGTGTCGCGCCGGACGAATCATGGGCCGCGAGTGCTGCCTCGAATTCGGCCTTGCGCGCTTCGGCTGCGCCGCGCAGCGAGGTGGGTGTTGCGTCGCCTTTCTCATCACTCGTCACGGGTATCGGCTGTGCCGCGACGGGAGCTGCGGTTGCGGGTGAACCATCGCGGGGGTCACGCAACACCCCGAGCGGGATCGTTTCGCCCGTTGCAAACGTGTGCGACGCTCCGTCGACGCGAAGGGTCACCACGCCGTTGCCGACGACGCGCGCCACAGCCGCGTCGAAGTCGATGACGAGCCCCGTGTGTTCGTCGACTCCCAACACGTATTCGTTTGGAGCGAGTTCGGCTTCGAGTGCGATCAGTCGACGTTCGCCGAGATAGCAAAAACGCGTGTCATGGTGGCCGCCCTCGGCGTTGTTGTAGTGGGGGATGACGACTGCGGGAATACCGAGGTCACCGAGGAGGTTCAGCCCTTCGAGCCAATACGGCTCTTCACCGCACTTGTAGATCTCGTAAACGGGTACGGTTCGCGATCCGAGTGTCAGCGCCGCGGCCGACGCGAAGGTGACGGCACCACCCGTGCGGATCTTCGTGTGCAACAGGTCGGGAATTGTCGTGTCCTTCCACTGGCGCAGTGCGTAGGTGGGCGAGCCGGGGCCCGCGAATAGATAGTTCGCGTCCGACACCAGGTTCAGGCCATGTTGCAAAGCAACCGGATCGGCATCGGTCACGCGGCCGAGTCCGGCCGGAGTGATGGTGACGTTCACGCTGGTCTTGAAGTATTCGACCGCACGTGATGCGAGCTCGGGGGCGTTCTCCTGGAAGCCATACGGCGTGTCGAGCAATACCGCGGAGGTCGACCCGAGGCGGCCGACGATTTCGCGATGGACCTTCACCATGGTCGGGGCCGTTTCACCTGAGCCCATGATCGTGAGTATGCGTGGAAGTGAAGTCATGAGAACAATCCGCCTTGCGTTTCTGCGTGCAATTCTTGCGCCACCCGCAACGGATGTTGGGCATGGAGATCGTGGTCGGCACCGTGGAACCACGACACCTTGGCGCGGCGCAGTGATTTCACGGCGCGTTCGATTGCCTCGCGTTTGTCGGCGGCCCAACCCCGAGCGTGGCGGTCGTCGTCGGCGACAGCGGGCATGAAGAGCAACGGCAGTTCGATGTCGGGAAACAGTGTTTCGGGTTCGTGCTCCCAGAGTCCGCGGAGAATCTTCATGTGTCGCTCGCGCGACAACCACGGTCGAATCGTCCCGTCGGCGAGTACCTCCATGTTGGCGAGAGTCCCGGCGATGCCCTCGGGCGGCCAGTCGGGGTGAGTCGAGCGGATCGCCGATTCGAGTCGTGACGCGGGCATGCCGCGGAGATTCGGCGGAGCGAGTTGTGCGGCGCAATCGTCCCACGCGGGGAAGTGCCGGCGCAGGTGGATCGTGCCTCCGTCGACGGCGACGACACCCCGCACTGAGCGAGGGGAGCGATGGGCGAGTTCGACCACGACGTTGGCACCCCACGACTGACCAGCGACGACGGGCCGCTCGAATGCGAGCGCATCGATCAGCAGTTCGAGGTCGTGGGCGACGGTTTCCATGTCGAACCCGTCATCGGGCTTGTCGCTTCGCCCATGGCCGCGCTGGTCGACGGCCACAACGGTGTGGCCGAGCGCAGCAAGGTGCCGGGCGACTCCGTCCCAGAGACGTGCGTTGGAAGCGAGGCCATGTACGAGAACGAACGGAACCTCGCCGTTGGTGCGACCCGTTTCCCATGTGAGGCAGTGGAGGGCGAGGTCCCCGCGCACGGGGATCATTTCACTTCGCGGCGTGTCCACAACGGGAGTTTCGCACGGCGTCGAATGAATGGCACGATGGAACCACGATGAACGGTCACGACACTGCATCCGGGGGCACGGCGCTCGACGACGTTCTGCGAACCCTCGGGCGCGCGGTGGTCGCATTCAGCGGCGGCGCCGACTCGGCGTTTCTTGCTGCACGCGCCACGCGACTGCTCGGCCGCGAGAACGTGCTGTGCGTCACCGCGGTGTCGGCCTCGCTCGCTGCATCCGAAGAGCGGGATTGCGCCGATATTGCAGAAGAGTGGGGTCTCGACTGGCGCGCGGTGCCCACCAATGAAACTTCTCGTCCGGCCTACATCGCGAACGACGGCGACAGATGCTTTCATTGCAAGGACGAGTTGATGGACGTCCTCACGCCGATCTCCGTCGAATACGGCGGACCGATCGTCCTCGGCGTCAACCTCGACGACCTCGGCGATCATCGACCGGGCCAACGCGCCGCCGAAGCGAAAGGTGCGCGTTTCCCCATGGTCGAGGCCGGACTGACGAAGGCCGACGTCCGCGGTTTGTCGCGCGAGATGGGTCTGCGGACGTGGGACAAGCCGGCAGCGGCGTGTCTGGCGAGTCGCGTACCGTACGGAACGCCCGTCACGGTCGGGCTGCTCGGCCGCATCGACCGCGCCGAGGCGGCGTTACGCGAGGTCCTTGCCAGGGCAGGAGTGGCGCCGGGAAACCTGCGGGTGCGGCACGCAGGCGACACCGTGCGGATCGAGGTCGACCCGACGACGTTCCCCGCGATTGCCGAACACCACGCGAAGGTTGTCGTCGCGCTAGAGGCGGTCGGGTACCGCTACGTGACCCTTGATTTGGCTGGATTCCGTTCTGGCAACCTGAATTGGGCACTCACCGAAGACTCACCGTAGGGTTGGCGAGTCAGCCTGAGCGTTTCTTTGGGGGAAAACATGAAGTTGTCGATGATGATCAACTACGCGGGTGGTTTCAAGGAAGCCGCACAGCGCGTGGTTGAACTCGAAAAAGCCGGTCTCGACCAGGTGTGGATCGCCGAGGCGTACAGCTTCGACGCGATCTCACAGGTGGGCTACCTCGCCGCCATCACGAACCGCGTCGAAATTGGTACGGGCATCGTCAACGTGTACTCACGTACCGCTGCGCTGATGGCAATGACCGCGGCAGGCTGCGACTATGTCAGTGACGGCAGGTTCATCCTCGGCCTCGGTGCATCCGGCCCGCAGGTCGTCGAAGGATTCCACGGCGTTCCCTACGAAAAGCCGATGCAGCGCATCAAGGAATACATCGAAGTCTGTCGCTCGGTGTGGAAGCGCGAGCCGTTGAACTTCCAGGGCCAGACGGTGCAGGCGCCGTTGCCGGCTGGAGTTGGCACGGGCCTCGGCAAGCCGTTGAAGCTGATCAACCATCCGAAGCGCGCCGATATTCCGGTGTGGTGGGCGAGCCTCAAGGGCCTCAGCGTCGAAGCGACCGCCGAACTCGCCAACGGTTGGCTGCCCATCATGTTCGTGCCCGAAAAGTTCGACCGCGTGTGGGGCAAGCAACTGAAGGCCGGCCTCGCCAAGCGCAGCCCGGAACTCGGTCAACTCGAGATCAGCGCCGGCGGCATCCTCGCCATCGGTGAGGACAACGTGGGCGACAAGAAGTCGAAGATCCTCGACATGGTCCGCCCGAACAGCGCGCTCTACATCGGCGGCATGGGCGCCCGCGGCAAGAACTTCTACAACGACATCTGCCGCGCATACGGCTACGAGGACGAAGCGAAGATCATCCAGGACCTCTACCTTGACGGAAAAAAGGAAGAAGCCGCAGCGAACGTGCCGACCGAGATGCTCGAGCTGACGAACCTTGTCGGGCCGCGAAGCCTGATCGCCGATCGTGTTGCAGCGTTCAAGGCTGCCGGTGTGACCGTGCTCAGCGTCAATCCCGTTGGTCCCGATGCGGTGAACCAGATCGAGACGCTGCGCGACATCGTCGACAGCATCTGACGGCTTCGTCATGACGAACAACGTTCCCGTCACTGGCCTCTGCGCCGAGGGTTGGGACAGCGTGCGCGCCGCGATCGAGTCGAACTTCGTATCGACGGGAGAAATGGGCTGCAGCGTTGCGGTGTTCCATCGCGGAAAGCTCGTGGTCGACTTGGTCGCCGGCTGGGTTGACCAGGAACGCACCGCGCCGTACACGGCCGACAACCTTCAGGTTGTGTTCAGCACGACAAAGGGCATTGCAGCGACAGCGCTCGCAATGTGCGTCGAACGTGGACTCGTCGACTACCACCGACCCGTGTCACATTATTGGCCCGAGTTCGCTGCTCACGGCAAAGGGAACGTCACGGTTGCCCAGATGGCGTCGCATCGCGCGGGTCTGTACACCATCGACGAAACTTTGACGCTCGACGAGATTCTCGACGACGTGCGCATCGCGCGGGCACTCGCCGACACCAAGCCGCGTTGGGAACCCGGTACCGCACACGGCTATCACGCGCTCACCTATGGTTGGCTGGTCGGTGAACTCGTGCGGCGTGTCGACGGCCGTGACATCGGTCGGTTCGTCAACGAAGAAATCGCCGGCCCATTGGGCGTCGACCTGCACATCGGCCTGCCCGATCGGCTGCACCACCGTGTTGCACCTCTGATGCAGGAGGAGGCGAAGGCGTCGGGTGGTGAGGAAACCGCCGAAGCAAAGGCTGCCCGAGAGCTCATCGAGCGGATGCTCGGGCCCGACACGCCGGGCGGTCAGGCCTTGTCACTGTCGGGCATGTGGACCGGCGAGGGGCTGTTCAATCGGCCCGAGGTATTGCGTGCGCAGATTCCGGCGGCCGGTGCCGCCACCAATGCGCGTTCGCTCGCAACGATGTACGCCGCCCTGCAGGCTCCGATCAACGGTGTTCGCCTGTTGTCGGACGCTGCGCTGGCTGCTGCGACTGAGAACCAGACGCCCGCGAACGAGGGCGACAAGTGCCTCATCATGCCGACGGTGTTCTCGATGGGATTCATGATGCACAGTGTCTTCACGCAGTACGCGGGCCCGGGCAGCTTCGGGCATCCGGGCTTTGGTGGTTCCGTCGCATTCCTGCATCCGGAACGTGAACTGTCGTTCGCTTACGCGATGAACGCGCTTGCGGCGAACCTCGCCGGTGACAGCCGTGCCCAGACGCTCATCGATGCGGCTGTTCGCTGCGCAGACTCCGTCTGATCGGCGTCGTCACTACCAGGTAGACCGTTCCGGCGATCGCGGCAAGAACCGCGAACACCGCGATCGTCGACCGCACGCCGATGGCATCGGAAACGACGCCCGAGAGTGCGCTGGTGATCGACAAAGTGAGCGTGACGATCGCGAAGTCACCTGCCAGAACGCGTCCGCGCACCTCGTCGGGCGCGCGCATCTGCAGTCCGTAAGAACTGAGTACCCACTGCGCACCGCCCCCGAAATGGGCGAGTGCCACGAAAACGGCAGCTACCGCGATGTGAGGGCTGATCGACGCGCCGAGGTAGAAGCCCGAGAAAAGCAGCCCGGCGATTCCGCAGGTGAGCAGAAGCCGTTCGAGGTTTCCCTTGACCAGACGTGCAGCGACGAGTGGACCGAGTCCGGACCCGACGCCACGCGCACCGATGAGCAGGCCGCGGCCCGAGTCGCCGGCCTTGAATGCTTCCGATGCGAGGACAGCAAGTTGGCTGACGATGCCGGCACCGATCGCAAACGTCGTCTTTGATGCGACGAGTGCGAGGATGACATTGTCGCGCCTGGCGAGATGGACCGCCTCGCGCATGTCGGCGATTGGGCGAACCCTGCGGCCGTCGGTTCGCGCCGCGCGCTGTTCTTGCATCGGCGTGCGAATCGCCGCGAACAATGCACCTGCGATCACGAAGCTGACGGCATCGGCAATGAAGGCGGCCTCGCGTCCGAAGGCTTGCGAGAACAGGCCGCCCAGACCTGCGCCGACCGCGAGCATGACACCCCACGTCGCACCGAGCAGCGAGTTGGCCTTGCTGAGCTCTTCAGCGTTGCGGGCGAGGTTCGGGATGGCGGCATTGCTCGCGGGGCCGATGAACGATGCGAGCGCCGCGATGAGTGCCTGGCACACGAGCGCGATCCAGATACGGCCGCCCGACGACCCGAGAAGGCCGACCGCACAGACAGCCTGCGCGGCGGAGACCGCGACGAGAAGTTTGCGGCGGTCATAGCGATCGGCGGCCGGGCCGGCGATCGGTGATGCAAGAAACGACGGCAGGGAAAAAGCGACGTAGACGAGCGAGACGAGGAACTTCGAATCGGTCGCGTCGTCGACGAGTCCAGCCAGCGCAACGAACGTGAACCAGTCGCCGAGATACGAAACGACCTGGGCGAAGAAGAGCAGGCGAATGTCGCGGTTCTCCCGCAGCAGTTTCAGCACTACAGGAACTTCTGTGAACCGTGCAATACCCGTTCGGCTTCGGCCACGATGTCGCGGACGATCTGTGCCGCGGGCACCAGCGAGGTGATCGCTCCGACGCCTTGGCCGCACGGCATGAATTCACGGTTCGTATCGACGACGGTGTCAGACGGTGCACCGAGGTGGTTGGCACCTTCCTTCATCGAATGGATCGCTTGGTCGGGAAACTTGCGCAGTTCCTCGGGGTGCTGTTCGTAGTGGTTGGTCCAGTCGTTGCGCACGACGCGACAGGTCTTGCCCGTGAAGCCACGCGAAATGACGGTGCCGTCCTCGGGTGTTGCGACGAGTGTTTCCTTGTAGCCGCGTACCGCGCGTGCCTCGGGGGTCGCGATGAATCGCGTGCCCACCCACACTGCATCCGCGCCGAGCGCGAGGGACGCGGCGAGGCCGCGACCATCGAAGAGACCTCCGGCGGCGACGACCGGCACCTTTGCTCCGACGGCGTCAACGACCTGTGGCACCAGCGCCATCGTTGCCACGGTGCCCGTGTGTCCACCGCCTTCGGTGCCCTGCGCAACGACGAAGTCGCAGCCGCTTGCCACCGCAGCCTCGGCGTGGCGTACTTTTCCGCACATCGACCCGACGAGAACGTTGTGTTTGTGGAGGTAGTCGATTGCATCACGCGGCACGCCGAGGCCCGCGACGAAGATGCGTGCACCGCCCTCGACGACGGCGCGCACACCTTCTTCGACCTGTGTGGGGAGCGCGGCCAACAAGTCGACACCGAAGGGCTTGGACGTGATGGTCTTGACCCGCGCGATCTCCTCGACGAGTTCGTCGGACTTCATGGTCGACGCGCCGAATGTGCCGATGCCCCCGGCCTCGGACACCGCTCCGACGAGATCGCTGTACGACACACCGCCCATGCCGGCCAGCATGACAGGGTGTTCGATGTCGAAGAGTTCGGTGATTCGCGTGCGCATGGCGCCAACCTACATCAGTAGGTGCCGTCGCGATCGAGAAACCTGCGGTGCCAGCGCCGCGGTGTGAACAGTGCGGCACGAGGCTCGTCCTCGAACATCCAGCGCGCGAAGTTCGTGCGCGTCCAACCGTTGGCTGCGGCCGCGCGGATTGCACCCCGAGTCACGATCGACGACCGCAGCAGTTTCCCGAGGGCGACGCTCATACGGTGGTCGGCGAACAGATGTTGACGAACCGATGCTTCGTACTTGGATGCGACGTCGCCGCCTCCGAGGATTGCTTCGGCTGCAAGGATTCCGGTCTCGAGTGCCTGGCCGATGCCTTCGCCCGTCAACGCATCGGTTGCGCGGGCCGCATCGCCGACGAAGAGCACGTTTCCGCTCGACAAAACCACATCGGTGATGCCTGCAGGAATCGGCCACGCGGTGTGGCGGTCGACGAGTCGAAAGCCGGGTCCGAGCGCGTCGACGATATGCCTGCGCGACAACAGGTCGGCCCAGTCTTTCTTCATGTCCTGCACCCGTCGCTTGCCGTCGCGCAGAATGCCGAATCCGATGTTTACCCGACCATCCGACAAAGGGAACGACCATGCGTAGCCCGGAAGCAGGTCGGGCTCGAACCACACATAAAGGCGATGCGCCGCGGGGCCGGTGACATTGTCGGCGTACTGCCGGAACGCGTGCCATTCGCCGAGGTATCCGGAATCTCCGAGTCCCATTGCCTTCCGGACCGGTGACCACATGCCGTCGGCGGCGATCACGTGTTCTGCTGTCACCGTGTTTCCGTTCGAGAAGTGCGCCGTCGCCGAACGCCGTCGGCCGGAGTAGTTCAACGTGAGGTGCGAGAACTCGACGCCTTCGCAGATCTCCGCGCCGGCCGCTCGGGCGTGTTTCACCAGTTCGTTGTCGAGTTGAAGTCGCGCAGCGACGGCGGCGTATTGACCCCGTCCTCGTGGCAGCGGTAGTTCCACCTCACGTCCGGACGGCGAACGGAGCCACGCAGAGTCGACGGTTTGCCACGAGGCGACCACGCCGGGGTCGAAGTCGATCCTCTCGAGCATTCGCAGGGCCAAAGTTGTGAGGCCGTCGCCACAGCACTTGTCGCGGGGAAACTCGGCCTTGTCGGCAACGATGACCGAACGTCCCGCTCGTGCGAGCACGGTTGCGGCAGCGGTGCCGGCGGGGCCGGCCCCGACGATGAGCACGTCCACGGTAGGGGCATCGGGTCGGTCGAGCACGGCACGAGGCTATGGCTCGTTGTGCTCCGTCGTATGATCCACCAGGTAATTGGGTGGAGAAGAAGAACGTTTCGGGGGATTCGATGTCGAAGTTGTGTGAAGGCCGTGTGGTCATTGTCACCGGAGCCGGCCGCGGTATCGGCCGTGAACATTCGCTGAGCCTCGCGCGCCACGGAGCATTCGTCGTGGTGAACGACCTCGGCGGCAACGTCGACGGAACGGGCGGCGACGCATCTCCGGCGCAACAGGTCGTCAACGAAATCGAAGCAATGGGTGGACGTGCCGTTGCCAACGGTGATGACATTTCCTCTTGGGGAGGTGCGAAGCGACTAATCCAAACCGCGGTCGAAGTTTTCGGCGACCTCCATGGTGTCGTCAACAACGCGGGCATTCTCCGAGACCGCACGCTCGTCAACATGACGGAGGCCGAGTGGGACGCCGTCATCCAGGTGCACCTGAAGGGGACATTCGCCCCTGCCCATTTCGCAGCCGAATACTGGCGTGATCGACACAAGGCGGGCCAGCCAGTCGACGGCCGCATCATCAACACGACCTCGGTATCGGGCATCTACGGCAACCCCGGACAAACGAACTACGGCGCGGCAAAGGCCGGCATTGCCGCGTTCACCGTGATCGCCGCACTCGAACTTGCCCGCTACGACGTCACCGTCAACGCGGTCGCTCCCGTTGCACTCACACGCATGACCGAAGGTCTCGGACCCGCACCTGAGACCGACGAAGAGCGCGAGATGCGTTCGCCCAAGTGGATCGCACCAATCGTCACGTGGCTCGCGTCGGCTGAATCGAAGAGTGTCACCGGTCGCGTGTTCGAAGCGAGCGGACAAACTCTTGCGATCGCCGAAGGTTGGCACCGCGGTCCGCGCCGCGAACCGATTGCCGACCCGACGCAGCTCGGTCCGGCTGTCGCAGAACTGCTGGCATCCGCGCGCCCGAACGCCGGGATGAACGGCGAAGACGGGACCTGGCCGCAGTCGCCGCGCTGAACCTCGAACGCAGAACATCACAGATCAACAGGGGAGCACAATGCCGATCAATCCGGACGCAGTTGGAATGCAGGGTGAGCCGTTCGTCGTCACGTGGGACAGTAAGGATTGTCTTCTCTACGCGGTGGGCATTGGTGCAGGAGCGGCAGACCTGCCGTTCAGCACCGAGAACAGCCGCGACGGGGACGGCAACATCATTCCCCAGCAGGTGTACCCCACGTTTCCCGTCATCCTGACGCGCGACCCCGCATCGCCGATGCGCAACATCGGGACGTTCAATCCGGCGATGCTGGTTCACGGCCAGCAAGCGGTGACGCTGCACAGGGCGGTGCCGGTCGAGGGTTCGGCGCGCGTCGTCACGCGCATCACGGGTATCTACGACAAGGGCAAGGGTGCCGTTGTGGCAACCGAGCAAATCGCCGTCGATGCAAGCGACGGCTCGCCGTTGTTCTCGCTCGCGTCGTCGGCATTCATTCGTGGTGAAGGTGGATGGGGCGGCGATCGTGGGCCGGGTGGCGACAAGAACGTGCCGCCCGCGCACAAGCCCGACCATTCCGTCACGTATCAGACGGCGCCCGACCAGGCCTACGTGTACCGACTGTCGGGCGACCGCAACCCGTTGCACTCCGACCCGACCTTTGCTGCGATGGGCGGTTTCGACCGGCCGATTCTCCACGGGCTGTGCACGTACGGTTTCACCGGCCGAGCACTGCTCGCGGCACTGTGCGCGAACGACGCGTCGCGATTCACCCACATCGAGGGCCGCTTCGCGTCGCCGGTGATCGCCGGTGAGGCATTGACGATCTCAATCTGGGAGATCGCATCGGGTGAAGCGGTTTTCACCACGGCTGTCGGCGACCGCACCGTTCTCGACCAGGGTTTGGTGCGCTTCAGAACAAAGTGAGTTCGTCGGGCTTGCGGCCGCGCAGCGCGTCGTAGTCGACCTCGACGCACGCCAGACCGCGCGTCGAAGCGAGAGTTTTGGCCTGGGGCTTGATGACTTGGGCGACGAAGATGCCGCGCACTTCGCCGAGCGACGAGTCTTTCGACAGGTATTCCAGATATCGGGCAAGTTGTTCGACGCCGTCGATCTCTCCGCGTCTCTTGATCTCGACGGCAACGGTGCGACCTTTGCTGTCTCGACACAGCAGGTCGACGGGACCGATCGCGGTCGGATGTTCGCGCCGGACGAGGCGTAGGCCCTCTTCGATGGCCTCGGGGAGGGCAGCGAGAAGTTCCTGTAGGTGGGCTTCGACGCCGTCCTTGCTGAGGCCCGGATCTTCGCCCAGTTCGTGTGACGAGTCGAGGAAGACCTCGTGGAGCGTGATCGTCAATGTTTCGCTCTTCGAATTCTTGACCACCCATTCTCCATCGCCTTCGGTCAACACGTTGGGGGCGTTCATCCAGTTCAACGGTTTGTACGCTCCGCCGTCGGCGTGAATGGCGACACAGCCATCGGCTTTCACCATGATGAGGCGCGTGGCTTCGCCGAGGCGCGACTCGAGGCGTCCCTCATATTTCACACTGCAACGAGCCAACACCAGACGCACCGTATTTTCGTAGCAGACAATTAGATTTGGCGACGAATGAACCGCTCAACGGACCTGCGCACCAAGCAGTACCTAATGCTCGCCGTCATCGTGGCGGTGGGCGGTACGTGGCTCGCCGTCGGCGCATCATCGAACGACTCATCGGGAGTTGCAGGTCCCGTGTCGACAGCGATCGTCCAACTCGAATCCACGACAACGATCGCAAGCACACCGGCGGCAGTCGAGGGCGCCACGACGACCGTTCCGAGTGACGAGGTGGCGGGTGATGCGGTGGTCGACCTCGTCGGCGACGAAGAGGTCGGCGACGATTGCAAGATCGCCAAGCGAACGTTGCGCACCGGCGACACCGGAGCATCGGTGTTGTGTCTTCAAAAAGCACTGATCCGCGAGAACATGTTTGCAGGAGCCGCGAGTGGGACATTCGACGGCCCGACGCGGACCGCGGTCATCGCCTTGCAAACCGAGAAGTCATTGTTCGTCGACGGGGAAGTGGGTCGCGAGACGGCCCTTGTGCTCGCCATATGGCCCGAGGAACAACTGAACGTCGTGCGCACGCCACCGCCGCCCGAAGGGGCGAAGGATTCGATGGGGTTCTTGCTCTCGTCCGTCGCGTCGACGGGCGCCGATGCACCGCCATTGCCGGCGAACTCGGGAGAGGGTCGTCGGCTCGTCTACGAGCGGGAGGGGCAACGCGTGTGGGCTGTCGACAAGGAAGGCAACGTCATCCGGTCATGGTTGGTGTCGGGAAGCCAATACAACAACGAACTTGCGGGAACACACAAGGTGTACAGCAAGTCCGAGGTGACGACGGCGTGGAACGGCAAGGCATTCCTGCCGCTCATGGTGCGCTGGCTAAAGACGCAGATCGGAGCGATTGGTTTCCATCAGATACCGGTCAAACGAAGCGACGGGTCGCTGTATCAAACCGAAGAGGAACTGGGCACCCGTTTGTCGGGTGGATGTCAGCGACAGGCGAAGGAAGACGCTGAGTTCCTGTGGAAGTTCGCCACGATCGGTACCCCGGTCGTCGTCATCTAGAAATCGCGCATCAAGCGCGAATGTGGTCGCGCATCCGCTTGTTGATGAGATTTCGTCGCTCTTGAAGTTCGCGGTAGGTGAGGCGGTTGACGCTCGACTCGAGACCGAGGCTCGCCTTCACGCTGTCGAGGTTCACCTCGAAAGCGTCGGGGTTGAAGCCGAGTTCGCGCCCGATGCGCTCACCGTGCCGTTCCGCGAACACCATCGAGATACTGGCGACCTCGGCGAGGATGTCGAGGTCGGGTGCGAGGCGGGCGATGGCACCGTCGAGGAACACCATGTTCTTCACGTACAGCATCAATTCCTTGGGCATGCTCGCTCCGTAGCCCAAGAGGGACTTGACGATGCGTTGCACTTCCTTCACGAGTTCCTCACCCGACAAGCCCGTGGGGTCGATCGTGGGCTGGTCGAGGCGCAGGTCCTTGATGACCTGTTCGATTTCGACGTCGGCTGGTAGCGCGCCGAGGTCACGCAGTGCCGCAACCTGGCCCTTCACGTCGTTCGTCGTCGCGCCCAGCATGAGGCGAAGGAACGCGATGCGACGTGGCCCGGTGAGACGACCGACGATGCCGAAGTCGAGGAGGGCCGTCCGACCGTCGGTCATCACGAAAAGATTGCCGCCGTGAAGGTCACCGTGGAATATGCCCTCGATCATCGCACCCTCCATGAACGCGACCATGCCCGTTCGGATGATGTCTTCGGTGTCGATTCCGGCCGCCTTCATGCCCTCGACGTCGTCGAAGTTGAACCCGTTGAGACGTTCCATCACGAGTACGCGGCGCGTCACCAGTTTGGGGTGTGGGCGCGGCACGATGTAGCGCGACTGACCGAGGTTGTGGAGCATCGCCGCAACGTCGACCATGTTCGACGCCTCCATGCGGAAGTCGAGCTCTTCGACGATGGTTTCGGCAAAAAGTTCCACGAGCGCGGGTGGATTCGCCAGCGCTGCGATCGGGATGCGACCGATGAGGAAGGGCGCCAGCCACGACATGACGCGCAGGTCGCGGCGCACGAGCTCGCCGATTTCGGGTCGTTGTACTTTGACGACGACCGGCTCGCCAGAGACGAGTGTCGCGGCGTGGACCTGTGCGATCGACGCGGCCGCCAGGGGCGTGGTGTCGATGTGGACGAAGACATCATTCAGACGCGCACCGAGGTCGGATTCGATCGTGCGTTGCACGACCTCGAACGGCTCGGCCGGTACCTGGTCACGGCACCGTTTGAATTCGTTGACGAGCTCTGCAGGGAAGAGCCCTTCGCCGCTCGAGATGATCTGTGCCAATTTGATGTAGGTCGGCCCGAGGGTCTCGATCGCGCGTCGAAGGCGAAGCGACAGGACCGCACGGCTTTCTTCGGGCGATGCAAACCGGCGCAACTTCTTTCGAATCATCCACGGAGCGACGGCTCGACCGAGTACGAACACGACCGTCAAGAGACGACCGATGGGTGGAATCCGGCCCGGGGTCGTCAGGCGCGGTACTTCGCTGCGGGCTTCACGACGCAGGATCTCGGCGTGTTCCGACCACGCGATTTTTTCCCGGTCGAGGTCCCATGGGCCGCGCTCGGAAAAAGCACCCCACGAGAGGTCGGCCATGTTGCTCGCCGTGTCGCTGGCGGGGGATTGCGGCATTCCCCAAGTCTGCAACGGGAAAGGTCCCTAGTCGTCGTCGTGCCCGGAAATTCGCCTGTGACAAACGGACTAGGTTGCAAACTCTGGGGGTGCTGACATGGGCAGTGCAAAGCGTTTCTACGTCACCGACACGGATCTGTCGGACCGGTTTTCGATCTACACCCGCGCCAACGTCGGCGAGGTGTTTCCTGACCCCGTGACCCCACTGACGAGCGGTACGGGTCTGTGGCGTGCAGAACGTGGTTGGCGGACGGCCTGGGAACGCATGGGGGCTTTCGAACTCGGCGAGTTTCCCGTCGACGAGTTCTGCCAGCTCGGTGTCGTCGGTGGCTACTGCTATCTCAACGCTTCTCTCATCCGGCTCTTCGGCGAGCGTGCACCGGGTCTGTCGTGGCAGGACATGGATGCGCAGTTCTTCGGCGCACAGCCGGGCATCCCCGCCTACGTCGAAGCCGCGGGCGACGTGCGACCCGACCTCACGCAACGCATCGGTGAAACGTTCGGCGCAATTCTCGCGTTCTCTTCGGTCGACCAGCTGAGTGACGTGTCAGAGCACAAGAGGCGCACGATCGCACTGCGTCTCGAACGTCCCGATTTCTCTGCGATGTCGGAGAGTGATTTGTGGTCGCGTTACCTCGAACTCATGGCGTGGCACGAGTGGTTGTTCTCGCAGCACATCTACACCACTTACATGGCGACCGTGCCCGTCGGCATGATCTCAGCCATCGCAAACGCGGTCGGGCGACCCGACCTCGTCATGCCGCTCATTGCCGGCTTCGGAGACGTCGACTCGGCGGAGCCCAGTCACGCGTTGTGGGCGATGGGCCGGCTCGTTGCGAATTCATCATCATTGACTGCCGCATTCGACGCCGGAGTCTCGGGTCTACTCGGACGTCTTCGCGCGGGCAACGAAGCAAGCAACGCACAGTTCCTCGCGATGTTCGATGACTTCGTTCTCAGCTTCGGTTCGCGTGGGCCGAACGAATGGGAAGCGCGTTCGCCCACGTGGGAGACGCGACCCGAACTTGCGCTGGCGGCGATCGAACGCATGCGGTTGGCCCCAGCGTCTGCCGATCCCGCGACGCACAGCGTCGAGCGCGCGCGCGAGCGTGCAGCCGCAGCCGAGCAACTGTTGGCTATTGTCGCCGGTGACCCGGCGGTGCACGGGCAACTGTCGGTGGCGATCGCAGCATCACAGGCCTGGATTCCCGCGCGCGAACGCACGAAGACCAACAACATCAGACTGATCCACGAATGCCGAATGCCTATGCGTGAACTTGGTCGACGCATGGTCGAGCGCGGCTTCTTCGACGAAATTGAAGATTTTGGTTTCGTGCAGGTCGAGGAGATGGAGTCGCTGATCGGTGCCGCGGCTACCGATTCCGCCAAGTGGCGCTCATTGGTGCGCGAACGGCGAGCCACTTACGAGGATCTGTCGGCCAAGATTCCGCAATTCGTTTTCGTCGGGACCCCTGCCGGTCCCGACACGTGGGAGGCACGTTCGTCATCTTCGGTGGGCCTGCTGGTCGCGGGCGAAGCGTTGCAGGGAATGCCCGGTTGTCCGGGAGTCGTAAGGGGTCGCGCCCGGGTGGTTCTCGACTCGAACGACCCGGCCGCTCTCGAACCGGGCGACGTTCTGGTTGCCCCCATCACCGACCCGTCGTGGACGCCGCTCTTCGTGCCCGCGGCCGGCGTGGTGGTCGACGTCGGTGCGCCACTTAGTCACGCGATCATCGTCAGTCGGGAACTTGGCATTCCTTGCGTGATCTCCGCAACGGATGCGACGCGGCGTATCCGTGACGGTGCGCTGCTCGAGGTGAACGGCTCGACGGGAGTGGTTACAGTTCTCGGCGAATAAGCCCCCAACCTCCACTGTGAGAGAAGCCACGGAGCCGACGATGTCCCACTGGATCACCGACACGCGCGCCAGCACGCGCTTTCCCGTCTACACACGTTCCAACGCGAGCGACGTGCTGCCAGACCCGATCAGCCCACTCGGTGCCAGCCTCGCGTTCATCCCCGGCACGATGGAGGGCTGGCGCGATGGCAACGTGCGCAACGGGTCGGTTCTCGAGGGCGAGGTGCACGCCGAGGGCTTCAACCCCGTGTGCGGGTTCTTCAACGGCTTCTTCTACGTGAACGCATCCGTCGTGCGTCTATTCGGCGTACGTGCCGGAGTCGGTGCCGAACCCATCGACCTCGCGTTCTTCGGTACGCGACCCGACACGCCGCCCTACGTGCCACATCCCGACGACCCGAACGAGACGGTGGCCAAGCAACTCACCGACCGTGCCAACTGGGCTTTGACGATCTCCGCGTATCCCGAGCTCGAAGAGTCGAAGCACGTAGCAAAGGAAATCCGCGCGAAGCGACCCAATCTCGCCGAAGCGACCGACGCAGCGCTCGTCGAGTACGCGCGTTCGCTCATTCCCGTGCACCGTCGCATGTTCGACGACCATGTCATGACGTCGACCAACACGGCGACCGGCCCGACGGTCCTCGGCCAGATCGTTCCCGACCTGTTGGTGCGCATCATCGCTGGCGCGGGCGACGTCGACTCGGCCGCACCAAGCCATGCAATGTGGGCTCTGTCCCGCCTGCCCCAGAATTCGCCCGAGTTCCAGCAGGGCTTCGAGGATTTCCTCTACGAGTTCGGCTCACGCGGACCGAACGAATGGGATCTCTATTCCGACGTGTGGGAAACGAAGCCCGCTCTCGCAGTGGCTCTCATCGACGCGATGCGTCAGGTGGGCCCCGACGGTGACCCTGCGAAGGCCGCAGCACGCACCGTTGCCGATTCGGCCGCCGCACTCGCCGAGGCGCTCGAACGGGTGAAGGGGAACGACGAAGCGACAACAATGGTCAACCTCGCTGCGGGCTCCGGTCGCCGATTCAATGCGTGGCGCGAACGCAGCAAGACGAACTGCATCCGCGTGATGAACGAAGCGCGAGTCGCTATGCGCGAACTCGGCCGTCGTCACGCGGCTACAGGAGCGCTCGCACACGAGAAACAGGTGTTCATGCTGCTGAACGAAGAACTCGATGCGTTCGTCGCCGACCCGAAGTCCTTCACCACGAAGCTTGCCGAACGCGAAAAGCAGTGGCGGTCGTTGTGGGAACTCGAAACGCCGTATTTCGTCGAAGGTGACAAGCGGGTACCGGGTATCGAGGATCTGCCCAAGCGCGCCGAGGTGAAGGTCGAGCGCGTGAAGTCGGGCGACGTCTTGCAGGGCAACGCGGGCTGCTCGGGAATCGTGCGTGGCCGCGCGCGTGTGATCCTCGATCCGGCCGATCCATCGGCACTGGAAGAGGGCGACATCCTCATTGCGCCGAACACCGACCCCTCGTGGACGCCGCTTTTCATTCCGGCTGGCGGCGTCGTCGTCGACGTCGGCGCGTTGAACAGTCACTCCATCATCGTCAGTCGCGAGCTGGGCATCCCGTGCGTGGTGTCGGTCGTGAATGCGACACGTCGTATTCCGGACGGTGCGACCATCGAAGTGAACGGCGATCTCGGCACCGTCACGATTCTCGAGTGCTGAGCCGATCATGACGCAGGGGGGGCCGCTCGCTGGTGTGCGCGTTGTCGAGTTGGGCGTCTGGGTTGCGGGGCCGGCGTGCGGCGGAGTTCTCGCCGACTGGGGCGCCGAGGTCATCAAGGTCGAGCCGCCAACCGGCGACCCGCAGCGCAACATCTTCGGTGCACTCGGACAAAGTGACCAAGCAGCGGTACCACCGTTCGAGATCGACAACCGTGGCAAGAAGTCGGTCGTTATTGACCTGCAGACCGAACAAGGCCGCGCGAAAATGGCTGATCTTCTCGCGACCGCCGATGCCTTCGTCACGAACGTGCGACTCGCGGCACTCGCACGCCTCGGTCTCGACCCGACAACGGTACGAGTGGCCAACCCGCGACTGGTGTACGGCATCATCACCGGCTATGGGCTCGAGGGGCCCGATGCTCACCGTCCCGGTTACGACATCGGGGGGTACTGGGCGCGGTCGGGTCTTGCCCACACGCTGGTGCCACCCGGAGCAAATCCGCCGGGCAATCGCAGCGGCCAGGGTGACCACATCACCGGCATGTCGCTCGTCGCGGGCGTCGCAGCGGCACTCTTTGACGCACAGCGAACCGGCAAGGGCAGGTTGGTGTCGACGAGTCTCTTGCGAAACGGCATGTACAACATCGGCTGGGACATCGGCATTCAGTTGCGATTCGGAAAGCGCGAAAGCACGCGTCCACGCGAGAACGGTCGCGCACCGCTGATGCTCAATTACTTCGCGGGTGACGGAAAGGCGTTCTGGATGCTCGCGCTCGAAGGGGACCGCCACTGGCCCGCACTCGTTGCGGCCGTCGACTCCGAGCGCCTCCGGGTCGAACACTTCGCCACGGCGAAATTGCGACTGGTGAACAACACCGAACTCATTGCCACGCTCGATGAACTCTTTGCCGAACGTCCGATGGCCGAATGGGCCGAACGCTTCGATACCCACGACGTGTGGTGGGCGCCCCTCAACTCGATCCCCGAGGTGATAGTCGATCCTCAGGCTCGTGCGGCCGGCGCATTCGTCGCGATGTCGCCGCGTGACGGAGAGGCGCCGTACGAAGCGGTGAACAATCCCGTCGACTTCGACGGCTACACGCTGCGGCCCGGTCCCGTGCCGCGTCTCGGTGAACACACCGGCGAATATCTCGGCTGAGCGGCTGTAGCCGGACGCCGGCGTTGCGTCGGCGAGTCAGTCGTTGTTCCAGAGGGCCTGCATCACTGGTTCGGCCAATTCGGGCCGGCAGATGAGCAAGTCGGGAAGCCACGTGTCGCGTTGGTTGTACACGAGGGGAGAACCGTCGATGCGGCTCGTGTGGAATCCTGCCGCGCGCGCCACGGCGACCGGTGCAGCGGAGTCCCATTGGTGTTGGCCGCCGTCATGCACGTAGATGTCGGCTTCGCCGAGAACGACTGCCATCGCTTTGGCGCCGGCCGACCCGAGGCGAATCGCATCGCAGTCGATCGCGTTGGCAACCAGGATTGCTGAGTACGGCGCGCGGTTGCGCGAAGTGATGAGGCGAACCTTGCGGTCGGGCTTGGGTGGGAGAGTCCGCTTGGTCGACGGGTGCGTGTCGAGGGTGACTCCGAGCGCGGGCAACGAGACCGCGCCGGCGACGAGGTCGCCGTCTTCCCACAGCGCAACGTGAATCGCCCAGTCGGAACGTCCGCGTTCGCCGTATTCGTTCGTGCCGTCGAGCGGGTCGACGATCCACACCCGTTTGGCTGCGAGCCGCTTGGGGTTGTCGGCGCCTTCTTCCGACAACACGGCGTCGTTGGGTCGGTGCTCGGCGAGTGCGTCGATGAGGAAGCGGTGGCCCGTTGCATCGCCCGTGTCCATGACGTGCCATGGCGAAGCATTTTCGGCAAAGAGTTGCGTGCGCAGTGCGTTCAGACGAACGCCCGCTTCGTGGGCGAGATGAGCGGCGAGGCGATGATCGTCGGCGACGATGGCGGGGTCGATCACGATGACTGTCTTCCGAGCTCGATCGCGCGGCGTGCGATGTCGCGAAGCGCTTCTTCGTTGGCGCCCTTCGTAACTTCGGCCGCGATGAGAGACTCGAGTTTCTCCGCGGCGACCTCGTTGAACGCGGGGATTCGCGCCCGCGACGCCACGGTCGAGGCGATGATGAGCGCGATCGCAGCGAGCGTCGTGGTGAGGCCGATCGTGACGACCCAGCCCTCGTTGTTGCCGTTGATCGACGACACGATGATGCCCGCTATGCCACATACAAAAACCAGGGCACACACCCAGCGAATGACCCGGAGGCTCGTAGGGGTGTTCATCGATTCAGTGGCTTGTACTTGATGCGATGCGGCTGGTCGACGGAAGCGCCGAGTTCCTTGCGACGCCACGATTCGTACTCGCTGAAGTTGCCTTCGAACCAGCGCACCTGGCTGTCGCCTTCGAAAGCGAGCACGTGTGTGGCGATGCGATCGAGGAACCAGCGGTCGTGGCTGATGACGACGGCACAGCCCGGGAACGACTCGAGAGCCGTTTCGAGCGCGCGAAGGGTGTCGACGTCGAGGTCGTTGGTTGGTTCGTCGAGCAACAGCACGTTGCCGCCGCGCTTCAGCAACTTCGCGAGGTGAACGCGGTTGCGCTCACCACCCGACAGGTCGCCGACCAGTTTTTGCTGGTCGCTGCCCTTGAAGTTGAAACTTGCGACGTAGGCACGTCCGTGGACTTCACGTCCGCCGACCTTCATGTGTTCGACGCCGCCGGTGATTTCCTCGTAGACGGTCGCCTTGGGGTCGAGGTCGTCGCGGTTCTGGTCGACGTAGCTCAATTGCACGGTGTCACCCACTGCGACCGTTCCCGAGTCGGGTGCTTCGAGGCCCGCGA
>JBEAPO010000038.1:0-10314 GCA_041164425.1 Actinomycetota bacterium | reverse complement strand
GACCGCGCAGGAGATGATGCGCCACAACCTGTGGGTGACGAGCCTCGCAGGTAAGGAAATTGCGCGGCTCGATGCGTGGGGCACGGGTGCACAGCGGTTCGTCGACTACACCGCGTCGAGTGCGTCACCGATGGCGAACTGCGCACAGACCGTGTTCGAGCCGATGTTGCTGGAGGTGGCGAAACGCTCGGGCAGCGACCTGCGCTTCGGCCACGAGTTCCTTGGGTACGAACGCGATGGTGACGAATTCGTGAGCACCGTGCAGCGACGTGCGACCGGGGAAACGACCGTGATTCGCTCGCGTCACCTCGTAGGTGCCGACGGCGCGCGATCGAAGGTGCTCGAGTTGGCGGGTCTCACAGTCGAGGGTCGCGCAGCGATGTCGCACGCGGTGAACATCTGGTTCCGGGCGGACCTGTCTCAGTATCTCGCTCACCGACCGGGTGTGTTGACATGGTTCGTCCCGCCGCAAGAACACACAGGGCCTCCGTTGTTGACGCTGATCTGCCACAAGCCGTTCACCGAGTTCGTGCTTGTGGCCCGTTACGACCCCGCAGTGCACGACATCGCGACATGGGGTCTCGACGAAGTGCGACCGCTCGTCGAGGCGGCGGTGGGTGCACCTGTCGCGGACCTCGAGCTGTTGGGTGTTGCCGGATGGCAGGTGAACGGACTGGTTGCGCCGCGGTATTCGGCGAACGGAGTGCACTGTATGGGCGATGCGGTCCACCGGCATCCGCCGACCAACGGGTTGGGGCTCAACATGTCGGTGGCCGACGGTTACAACCTCGCGTGGAAGCTCGCGCTGGCCGAAAAGGGACTCGCGGGCGCCGCGCTGCTCGACACCTATTCCTCCGAGCGCCAGCCGGCGGGTGCGGAGGGTGTTGCCCGCGCGTTGCAGAGCGCGAAAGAGGCGGCGCGGTTCGGCAGCGAACAGGCAACCGACCCGACACTTACCGAAAGTCTTCGGATCGCGAACTATCAATTCAATGCGCACGGAGTGGAACTCGGCCACTGCTACGAGGCAGGTGCTTTGGTGCACGACGGCAGCACGTACAGCATGAATCCGCGCGACCCCGTGCTGTACCACCACCCCACCACGCGGCCGGGTGCCCGTGTTGCACACGCTCGCCTCGAACGCGCGGGGGTTCCTCTCTCGAGCCTCGACCTGGTCGACGCGCTCTCGTTTTCCCTTCTCACCGGCAGCGACGATGCGTCGTGGGTCGATGCCGCGGCAGCGGTATCGCGTGACCTGGGCATCGGACTGAACGTGCACCGGGTCGGCGGCGACGAGATTCGCGACCCGCACGGCGACTGGCAACGGGTGCGTGAAATCGGCGACGCGGGATGCGTGCTCGTGCGCCCCGACCGCCACGTGGGCTGGCGGTCTCTCGGGTCGCAACGCGATGCGCGCGGCGAATTGTTGCGTGTGATGCGACAGATCCTCGTCCGCTAGCCAGACGAGGCTGTTGACGCGGCTGGCAGACTCGGGGCCATGAGCGACGCACCGGCCTTGAGAATCGCAGGGATCTTCTCGATCGCGGCAGGTGCGGTGCATGGCGTCGCCGTCGGACTGCATGCCAGCCATCCTGCGTCGGCGAGAACGTTCGCCGTCATCGCAATTTCACAGGTCGTGGCCGGACTCGCATCACTGTTCACCGATGATCGTCGCGTGCGCGCGACCGTCGTGGTGGTGAACCTCGCGTCGATTGTGGGCTGGGTCGCGGCCAAAACAGTGGGTATCGGTTCCATATCCGGGCTCGAAAATTCCGAAGCGATACAGGCAACCGATCTACTGTGTGCGGTCCTCGGTGCGCTCGCAGTGGTGCTGGCCGTCGCACCCGCAACCGCGGCAAAGTTGAACCTCGAACGCACATCGGCCACGGTACTGGCGGCAATCCTCACCGTGCCGGCGATGGTGACGGCCGCCGGGCACGATCACAATTCGTCGACGACCGACTGGCCGCGCCCCTACTTTCCCGGAATAGGCATCGACATCGAAGGCGTCCCCGGCGTGAGCGCCGAGCAGGAAGCGCGTGCACGTCAACTGGTACTCGACACACAACGCGACCTCATGCGCTGGAGCGACCACCGTGTCGCAGTCGACGAGGGCTGGATCTCGATCGGAGACGAACGCACGGGTTACGAACACTTCGTCAACCCGAAGACGCTCATCGACCGGAGGTTCCTCGACTCCTCGGCACCCGAATCGATCGTCTACAAGGTGTACGGCTCGACGAGAATCCTCGTCTCGGCGATGTACATGGCGAACGTCGGTATCGCTCTCGACGATCCCGAACTCGTCGACTTCGCGGGGCCCCTGATGCAATGGCACGTGCACGACAACCTGTGCTGGAAGTTGGGCGACGACATGCGTCCGTCGATCAGCGGCATCACCGACGCGAACGACGAGTGCCCGGCAGGTTCACGGCGCGCCGCGGTCCGTATCCCGATGGTGCACGTCTGGGTGGTACCGCATCCGTGCGGTCCATTTGCCGCAGTCGAAGGACTGGCCGAGGGCCAGGCCGCCGTCCCCGCCGACGAGCGCGTCGACATTTGCGGCGCGCACTCGCACTGAGGCGAGTGTCAGCCGACGACTTCTGAAACCTGGATCTGGGCTTCGATGTTCGTGTAGTTCGGTAAGTCGGCCATCAGCTCGCCGGTGACGGGCATGCCCATGCACTCTTGGAATCGCTCGGCTGATTCGAAGAAGAAATGAACGGCGGCTTCGAACGGGCCGTCGAGCCCCTTGTCGATCTCGGTGCGAGCAGGCTTCCAGCCGCTGACGGCCATCGGAACGTGCTTGGTGCGGTAGTACTCGTGGTCGAACTTTGCGCCGTCCGACTTGGGATAGAGAACGCTGACTCGGATCATGGTGGCAACCTACTACCATCGCGAAGCATGATCAGCCAAGGCCCCATCGAAGACCGTCTCGCCATCCGTGAACTCGTCGAGTCGTACAACGACGCCGTCATGCGCTTCGACGGCGAGGCATGGCAATCGAACTGGACCGATGACGCGACATGGTCGCTGCCCGGCCGCGAAGTGCAAGGCAAGGCCAACTTCTTCCCCATGTGGCAAGAGTCGATGTCGGCGTTTTCCTTCGTCGGCTTCTTCGCGTCGGCGGGTCCGATCATCGTCACGGGCGACACTGCGAAGGGCACCTGGTATCAGCAGGAGTTCCTGCACCTCGAGGCCGGCGGCAAGATGAACGTGACCGGCCGTTACGAAGATGAGTACGTGAAGAAGAACGGCCGCTGGTACTTCACCAAGCGCGTGTACTCGATCCTCGACCGCCAGATGCTGAGCTGACGCCGACGGCGCCGTTCACGCTTTGGCCAATGGCAAACCGACGGCATCCGGATCGAAAACCAGATCGATCGATTCGGTCGACACAACTGCATCTTTTCCTACACCACCGACGATCAGGTCGAAACCCTTGCCACCGTCCAGGAAGTCGTCGCCCTTGCCGCCGAACAAGAGGTCGTTGCCGGCACCGCCCATCAAACGATCGCCGCCGTTGACACCGAAGAGATAGTCGTTACCGACGCCACCAACGAGCTCATCGGCTCCGTTGCGACCGAACAACACGTCGTTACCCGATCCACCATCGATGGTGTCGTTGCCCTGACGGCCGTCAATTCGATCATCACCCGCTCCACCAAAAATTGTGTCGGCGCCAGTTGCACCACACACCGTGTCATCACCACCCAACGCGAAGACGGTGTGAGGATTCGTACCGACGGCCACGATGACGTCATCGGCATCGGTACCGTAGATGACTCCCGCATTCGACGCGATGGTAACTATTTTGCCACCGCACCAGATCGTCGGAATTTTTGTGGGCGCTTTGCCGATCGCCGGAGAAGCAGCCGAGAAGAGAAGGCCCGCCGTCGCAACGGAGAATCGCAGGACACGTCGCATCACTTGGCACGGAAGGCGAAACCAACAGGATTCGGGTCGAAGACGATGTCGATTCCCGCTTCGATCACGAGGTCATCGGTCCCGGTGCCGCCGATGATCAGATCGATACCTGAACTACCAGCGATTCGGTCGTCCCCATTGCCGCCGAACATCACGTCGTCACCTGCATCACCGGTCATCTCGTCGTCACCGTTGAGACCGAACATATAGTCACGTCCGTCGCCACCCATCATCGCGTCGTTACCGTTGTTGCCGATCATCACGTCGTCACCAAGATCCCCACTGAGAACGTCATTTCCTCCCCTGCCATCAATGCGGTCGTTGCCATGACCGCCATAAATGATGTCAATACCCCTTCCTCCACAGATGATGTCGTCGCCATCAAGTGCCTGAACGGTATGTTTCCCAGTGCCGGTGACGACGATGACATCGTTCGAATCGGTTCCGTAAATCACTGCACTCGACGACACGATGGTGGCCGACTGGCCGGCGCAGGCGGCCTTCGATTTTCCGGCTGCCTGAACTCCCGACGTACCGGACAGCACAAGTGCCGCGATCGATACGTTGATAAGAATTCGTTTTGGTTGAGTCATGTCGTGAAAGGTACGACGGCGGGTTGGAACCGACCACCGACACTTGTCACTGCGGCCACGACTGAATGACACGTATAACAGCGGGACCTACGATGACGATGAAGAGCACCGGAAGAATGCACAACACCGTCGGAAAGATCATCTTCAACGACAACTTTGCGGCGTGCTCCTCGACGGCTTGCTGCCGACGACGACGTGCGGTGCGACCCTGCTGGCGGAGAACGGCGGCAAGCGGGGTACCGAGTCGCTGATTCTGCTGAACGGCCGATACGAAGGTCGAGACGAAGACCGTAGGTGTACGCGACCGGAATTCCTCGAGCGCTGCGGTGCGTGTCGATCCCAATTTGATGAGGTCGAGTACCCGGGTGAACTCTGCCGCGAGATTCGATTCGTGTGCCTGCGCATAGAGATTCATGACCGCTTCGAGGGTGAGACCCGCCTCGACTCCCATCACCATCTCTCCGAGAGCGTCGCTGAGTTCGAGGTCGAGGCGACGACGGCGCTTCTCCTCGACCGAACGGGCACGAATGAGCGGCAACTGCCAGCCGGCTGCGGTCACGGCACATGCGGCGATGACCCCTGAGGGGTTGGGCCGAACGGTGACCAAGCCCAGACCAAGCACACCGGCAGCAAGGCTCGCCATCGTCGACTCGCGACGCCGGTTGCCGATGACGGCTCGACGAGCACGCTTCGACGCGCTGCGCACCCGCCCGGGAACCTGGTATGCAACGACTGCCACGACGAATGCCATCGCCACGAGTGCGGCACCGAACAGCCTCACAACGTGATCTCCGGATTGGCGAGCGCGCGCAACCAACGCCAGCCAACCGCGCCGAGGCCGACCGCGGTCACAGCGAGAACGTTGCCCAGGCGTGTCGCGACGAGCGGTTCTGCGTAGCCGGGACTCAGCACCGATATCAGAAGCAACACAACTGGCGGCATTGCAAGGAGAACCGTCGAGCTGAGACGACCGTCGGCCGTCACGCTTTTCACGTCGCGGCGAAGACGATCCTCTTCCTCGATGGTCTCGATGACGGTGTCGAGAATTTCAATCAACGAACCTCCGTGCCGCGCCTGCAACGTGAGCGCCGAGGCGACGATGCCGAGATGCCGGCTTTTCTCGCGCTGCGCGATACCGCCCAAGACATGCCCGACGGGTGTCCCCAACTTTGCCTCGGTGACCGCCTCACGAAAGATTGCGCCGAGCGGAGCAGGCGTCGAGTCGGCCACGTCGTCGATCGAACCGAGAACGTTGCGTCCGATGCGAAGATTGCCGACGACCAATTGCAGTGCGGGTGCGAGCTGTTCACTCAACTTCTCGTTGTCGGTGGTCTTGCCCGCAGTGGGGACGAGTGCCCGCAAACGCCCCGATGACTTCATGCGCTGCGCGCTTGCCACGATGGGCGGACCCGCGATCGATGCGGCAACACCGAGACTGATGGCCGCGACGATAGGTGTGCTCATGCTGCGATCCGCGCACGGCGGATCTCGAGGCGGTGCGAAACGAGTCCCGTCGCAAGCAGTTCCGGTGAGGCACCAGCCACCGCATCATTCCGCCTGAAGAGATCTGCCGTCGAGACCACCTCGCCTTCCATGCCCGACACCTCGGTGATCATGGTGACAAAACGCCGTCCCCGCTGGTCGCGCGCGAGATGAACGACCAAGTCGATCGCCGAGGAGATCTGTTCGCGTACCGCACGCAACGGCAGGTCGAGACCGGCGAGAAGAATCATCGTCTCGATTCGGCGTAACGCGTCACGTGGCGAGTTGGCGTGCACGGTGGACAACGACCCCTCGTGGCCGGTATTCATCGCCTGCAGCATGTCGATGGTCTCGCCCGCCCGCACCTCGCCCACGATGATGCGGTTCGGCCGCATGCGCAGTGAATTGCGCACGAGGTCGCGCACGTTCACCTCACCCGCCCCCTCCGAGTTACCGGGTCGCGCCTCGAGGCGCACGAGGTTCGGCAGACGCAGTGCCAGTTCGACCGCGTCCTCGATGGTGACGACGCGCTCTTCTCGACCGATGTGTGTCGAAAGGACATTGAGCACGGTCGTCTTGCCCGTACCCGTGCCTCCGCTCACGAGAATGTTCATCCGCGCCTCCACGGCCCCTACGAGAAAGTTGGCGGCATCGCGCGACAGCGTTGCGGACGCCACGAGGTCATCGATCGACAAGCCGGACGACGTGAACTTACGCACGGTCACGGCGGGACCGTCGACCGCAAGAGGCGGCAGGATCGCATTGAGACGTGAGCCGTCGGGCAGGCGCGCATCGACCATCGGTGATGATTGGTCGACGCGACGTCCCGACGACCGCACCATGCGGTCGATGACCACGAGCAACTGGTCTTCGGACTCGAAAGATCGTGGGCTGCGTTCGATCATTCCATCACGTTCCACCCACACGTCGTCGAAGCCGTTGACCATGATTTCCGAAATCGTCGGGTCGTCGAGGAGGTCCTGAAGAGGGCCGAAACCGAGGATTTCGTTCACGACATCGCGACGCATCGCCTCCCTGGCGCCTGGATCAACGAGACCGGTGAACTCGGGCAATGCGAGCGCCGCATCGACTTCCGACTCGACGAGTCGACGCAAGTCCTCGTCGGCCATCGTCGTGCGTTCCGGCACCCCAGCGAGACGCCGACGAACCACGCTGACGATCGTCTGGGCGCTCATCGACCGACCAACCACATGCGATTGTTGGCGATCGCGAGGAGCACATCAGCGAGTGATGCTTCGGGCACACCGAGCGAAACGAGTGTGTCCTGCGACGGCTCGAGGTCGGCGGTGTCGGGTGACTGCAGGATCACGGCGCGAGCCGCGACGCGCTGCGGACCCGTTTCGCTCGTGTCGTACACGTCGACGATGCGTCCTGCTTCGAGAAGTGCCCCGACCCAACGTTGCGGGTCGAGCTTCGCCGACACGGCGACGTAGCCCTCACCCAGACTGCGAACCCTGCTGGCGGCGAACGCCGTGGCAAGAACCTGTTGGCCCGACACGAGGTCATAGGCGAGGACGCCCTCGGGCAGGGAATTAGGCGAAGTGATCGCACCCTCGGCGCGTACCGATGCCGGCACCATGCGCACCTCGACCGCATCGCGGACGATATCCGTGGAGGTTCCATCGGACAGCGACCGTGTCGCCATGATGACGGGTACGAGATCACGTCCGTCGTCGTTCCCACGAGGTGCGAGTGCCAACACGCCGACGAAAGCCATGGTAAACGCGGCGGACGCCGGCAACAGGCGACGGCCGATGGATGGGCTGTTCATGAACACACTCCGTGATTGTCGAGGGAGCACACGCTCCATGTGATGAGACCGAAATTTCCCCCGCCGAGTGACGATGCCGTGCCCGACGATGATCCGGTGGCGAAAGTGACCGTGATGCTGCGTTGTGCCGCCGCGCCCGAGAAGAGCGCCCCGACAACAACCGCACGCGCGAAGCCGACGATCGTGTGTTCCGCGTTGCTGCCGTTCAGTCGCGGGTACCGATAGATGGGCATCGTGATCGTCTTGCCGACCACCGAGGCCAAGTCGATAGATTTCGACGGCGCACCCGGACTGCCGGTGAGAACGTCACCAACCGCAACGACTCCCGTGTAGCCGTTCACGATCCAACCGTTCGTCTCGCTGTTCGACACCGACCCGCCGTTGAAGTCGAGAATCGACCAGTTGCCGGAGATCGAGCCGCCGCAGAGTTGGTTCGGTTGTTGGAACGTGATCGTCGCCGTACGGCCGGCGGGGAACCCCGCCGCGATCCACGAGGCGATGTCGATGTTGTCGGCGCAAAGACCGAACGGCCACACTCCCGTGAGAGCCGACGGAGCGCCGACGCGGACACCCGTCGAGGTGCGAACGGTGCTCGTCGACCGACCCACGAGGCCGGCGAACATGAGCCCGACGTGTTCGGTCGCTTCCACGGAGACAACGCCGGCGGTGCGCGTACCCGTGGTCGAACACGTCTGTGCCGTCGGTGTGGCACCGTCGACCCACAACAACGCGAGGGCATCGGATGTACACGAAGCTCCACCCGCCGCCCAGTCGCGCGCCGACGCCACGGCGCTGGCCTCGACGGAGTTCTGCAACCGTTGCTCGGCCGTCCACACACGGCCGGCATCTGCGACGATCGCAAGCGTCAGAGCGAGCGGAAGGAATGCGACTGCCACCAGTATCGCGACGATGCCGCGTTCGTCGCCGTCGACGTCAGCGCGGACAGGCATAGGAAGAAGTGGCGCGCAGTGTGACACTGCGATCGCCGACAATGGGAAGTGGAACCGTTTGCTGCGCGGTCAGGCGCAGGCGCATCGTGCCCGTTGTGCAGTTGTCGAGCACCTCGCATGCAACAGTGCCAACGTCGTTACCTGCGAGGTCGGTGGTCGCGGCGTGACACGCAGAGGTGGGCGTGACCGAGCCCACGCGCGCACCGTTGCGTGCGGCCGATTGAAGGTTCAACTGATCGAGATAGACCCCGCCACCGAGGATGATGGTGAAGAGAAGGACGATGAGGAGCGGCAACACCAGAGCGAACTCGACGGCGACGACACCCGCATCGTCGGGTCCCCGGGTACGAGACCCGGGGACCGAACGACGCCACGTCACGGAAGGATCGAGTCGAAGATCCCGTCGATGCGGCCGCCGAGCGCGGCAGCGGCGACTGCCACCACCGCCACGATGCCGGCAAGCAGCACCCCGTACTCCGCTGCCACTCCGCCGTGGTCGTGTGCCTCGCGCACGTCGTCGAGGCGGGTGTGAATGCGAGCGATGAATCGCTTCATGTCTGTCTCCATATTCATGTCGTCATTGCAAGCCGATTGGCTCGCGGGACAGGAAACGGAATGAGATGTACCGAGCAACGCGCTCACGGCGCGACGGGACCCATGTGCAACGGGTCAGCGACAGGTATTACGAGAAGTTCTCAGGCACCGAGCGTGCGAGTGAACCCCGCTGGAACGACGACGTCGTCGCGATCAAGTTCACCGACGTGCGACTTTCCGAGTCCCAGTAGAGCCGAGTCGATACCGCCCCGCAGGATGTCGAGAACGTTCTCGACCCCCGCCTGGCCGTTCGCCGAAAGACCCCACAGGTAGGCGCGGCCAATCATCACGGCCTTGGCGCCGAGAGCGAGACACTTCACGACGTCACTGCCGCGCCGTACGCCACCGTCGAGTACCACTTCGATCTGACCACCGACGGCATCGGCGATCGAGGGCAACACCCTGATGGGTGCAGGCGTTCCGTCGAGGTTGTTGCCTCCGTGGTTCGACACCGACAGCGCCGACGCGCCGGCATCGACCACCCGCTTTGCGTCGTCGACGCGGCACACGCCCTTGACCATGAACGGTCCGTCCCACTGCGCGCGAAGCCACGCGATGTCGTCCCAACTCGGTGGCGGGCTTTGCATCCACTCGAAGTACGCGCCGAAGAACGTTGGAGGCTTCTCCCCCGGCGCCGCCATGTTCGGCGTGGTGAGATCGGGCAGACCAAAGGTCTTCGCATACATCCACAGCCACTTCGGTCGCGAGAGACCCTGCGGCGCGAGTTTGATCATTTCCTTCAGGCCGACCTTTTCGGGAATCCACGGGCTGCCCCAGTCGCGACCGTTCGAGAAGGTCCAGTCGAGTGTGAGGATGATGCCCTTCGCACCCGCGGCTTTCGCGCGTTCGAGGCGTTGCATCATCGTGTCGCGACCGCCCGACCAATACATCTGGAACAGCACCTGGCTGTTCACCGCCGTCACTTCTTCGATCGACTTGCTGGCAAAGGAACTGAGGCCCATCGCCACTCCACGGTTCG
>JBEAPO010000037.1:0-3046 GCA_041164425.1 Actinomycetota bacterium | reverse complement strand
CGAGAATTCGATCGGCTCGCATAGCCGTGCTGAGGCGATGAGCAATCGCGATTGTGGTTCGGCCTTCCGACAGCGCCTCGAACGCGCGCGAGATTCGCACCTCGATGAGTGGGTCCACGGCTGAGGTGGCCTCGTCGAGAACGAGGATGCGCGGTGACGCCATCGCCGATCTGAGAAGAGCAACGAGTTGGCGTTCCCCTGCCGAGAGGTCGTTGCCCCGCTCGCCCACCGTCGTGGCGAGTCCGTCGGGAAGCGAATCCAGCCAGTCGTCGAGGCCCAGATTGCGCACCACCGCACGACACCCGGCTTCGTCGATGCGGTCGTCAACGAAGCGCAGGTTCGAAAGAACGGTGCCGTCGAAGAGGAATGGTTCCTGCGGAACGAAGGTCAAGACTGACCGAAGGTCATCACGCGCCACGTCGGTGAGCGAAACGCCACCGATCGAAACCGAACCGGATGACGGATCCACGAGTCGTGAAACCAACCGACCGAGTGTCGTCTTACCTGATCCTGTTGATCCGACCACGGCCACGTGCTGGCCGAAAGGAATCTCTGCGGAAACATCGAGCAGTGCGAAGGGATCGGTCGACCCCCTCGCGGGATCCGCGTGCTCTCCTGCGCGCGCCTGGTAAGCGAACCAAACCCGGGAAAAGCGAACGTCGAGGTTTCCTTTCGGGAGAGGACGAGCCACCAGTGGCTCTGGCGGTCCGATCGGAGTGTCGAGGATCTCCAGGATTCGTGACAATCCGGCAACGGCCGCTTGGGTGTTGTCGATTATCTCGGTGAATTCTGCGATTGGTTCGAGAAATCGATACGTCAGAAAGATGAAACCCACGACGGTACCGAGGCTGAGACCGGCTTCGGGGCCGCGGACGATTGCCGTGACGGAAACGGCCACGACGGTCAACACGGAAAAAAGCTCGCCGATGGGAAAGAGCAAGGCTCCAAGGACACCCGCGCGAATTTGCGCGCGGTACCGTGACTTCATCGTCGTGGAGAGGCGTTCCGCGTAGGCATCGCGTTGGTCGTAGGCAACCAGAACGTCGGCACCATTGACGAATTCGGCCGCCTCGGAGAAGTAGGCACTGTTTGCCTCCCGCGCCTTGCTGTAGGAATTGACGAGACGCAGCTGCACACGCCTGAAGCCGTACATCAATGGCGCGGCGACGATGAAAGCAACGATTGCGAGCAACCAGTCGTAAGAAAGCATGATCATTGCGATCACGAACATCAGCGTTCCGTCGAGAAGCCAGGCGAGGGCGCCCCATGAAAAGAACTGCCCGAGCGTCTCGATGTCGCTCGTCACCCTTGCCACGAGCGCACCTTTCTTCTCTTCATTGTGGTACGCAATCGAAAGACCGTGGATGTGCTCGAACAGTTTGACGCGAAGTCCGTAGAGGGCCTCCTCGCTGCGCATCCCGAGTCGACGGATGGCCGTACGCAGGCACCACGCTGAAACCGCGACAACGGCCGCGCAGGCGACGCAAAGCAGGACGACGAGTCCGTAGTCGACGCCACCATCGGATCCGTGCGAGAGACCTCGGTCGATCACTTGTTGAACGAGGACGGGAACGGCAACGCGTGTTCCGGTGCCCAACAAGGCGAGCACGATCGTTGCTCCCAACCCGCGCCGAAGTGCGGGACTGAATGCCAGGCCCCTGGTGATGATGCTGATCGCACCGCTCGAGCGTTCAGCGGTCACGGCGATCGCTTTCGTATGACTCCATCAACTCCGCGTAGCGGGGACTGCGGTCGAGAAGTTCGTCGTGCGAGCCGCTGTCGACCACCACGCCATCGGCCAAATACACGACCCTTCCGATCATTGCGACCGTCGATGGGCGTGACGCGACGATCACGAGCGTTTGGTCTCTCGCGTCACGCAAGAGGCTTTGGATGAGGATTGCCTCGGTCTCGGGGTCGAGAGCCGACGTCGTGTCGTCGAGGACGAGGACATCGCGTCCGGCCAGCAACGCACGAGCAAGCGCGATTCTCTGACGTTGGCCTCCGCTCAAACCGACGCCGCGCTCGCCGAGAATCGTGTCGAGACCCTCGGGTAGATCCTCAACGAATCCGTCGGCCACCGATGTCCGAAGTGCATTCCGAATGGCTGCGTCGTCTCGATCGGAACCAAAGAGAAGATTCTCGCGAAGTGACGCTGCAAAGAGGAAGGTCTCCTGGAACACGGGTGCAACGCCCCTCAAGCCGACACGCACGGACCCATCGAACGCAACGATTCCCGAGAGCGCACCCACGAGGGTCGACTTGCCCGACCCCGTCTCGCCGACGATTGCCACGGCCGTACCCGATTCCACGTCGAGACGCTCGATCCTCAGCGTCGGGCCCGGCTGTCCCGGATGCGTCACGACGAGATTGCGAATCTCCACCCCGACGAAAGCCGCGCGATCGGGTCGGACCGCTGTGCGCACGGGATCGGCAAGGAACTCGTCGACATGAGCGAGTCCTGCGCGCGAGTGGGGTAATTCACTCAACGCGTATCCGATGATTCTCAAAGGAAACGAGAGCAATGTGAAGAGATAGACGAAGCTCCCCAATTCCCCCACGGTCATTCGACCCTCACCGACCCGCCAGGAACCCGCCAGCAAAAGGAGCACGATCGCGATGGAGGGAACCAGGTCGAGAAGCGACTCGAAGCGTGAGCGGTAGCGAACAGTCTCGATCCGTGCGTCGCGGAGGCGCTCGGCGACGCGGGAGAGCCGACGTGCCTCTCGTTCCTCGGCACCGAAAGCCTTCACCACGGTGACGGCATCGAAACTTTCGTGCACAGCCGACGAGAGGTCTCCCAAATGGTCCTGGGCTTCGATGAACAAAGCATCGACACGCCTCTGGTACCGCAGATTCACCCACGCGAGAACCGGCACGACGACGAGTCCGATTGTTCCGAGAACCGGATCGGAGAGAAGCATCGCGACCACTGCGAAGGCGAGCAGGACGACGACGGATGAGGCGAAGGGCAACGGGGCGAGCATCGCGACGGCGGCCTCTGCATCGACCGTCATGCGCGAGATGACATCGCCCGTCGTTCGAC
>JBEAPO010000036.1:0-8757 GCA_041164425.1 Actinomycetota bacterium | reverse complement strand
GCCGGGGCTGCGAAGAACGGTGCACCCGCACCCGATGGCGCTGTTGCAACTCGGATGCAACCGCAGTTGAACGGTTGGGCGTTCCCGAACTTCCCGTCGGCGACTTTTCCCGATCTCAATTTCGACACGGCCGATTTGGTGTCGATGTTCGGGTCGGGGCCCGCGGTCTGTGTCGACGGGGTAGCCGAACCCTGCACGCTCACGGCCGAAGCCGCTGCGTGGGCGCGCATGGTGAACCAAGCGCGCGCCACCGGGCACTGCGAAGGTCTGGTTGCTCTCGCATCAGCGCGCTTCAACAAAGCCGAACTTCCCGAGACGGTGAAGCTGCCTTCGCAGGAAGAAGAGATCCGCGCGGTGATGCGCGCGTTCGCGACGCAGTTCGTGCCCGAAGTGCAAGAGTCGATCCAGAAGTGGACAAAGGCGTCACTCGCCGAGAAGGTCGACGAACTGAAGCGGTCGTTCGCGACTGACAAGTTGCAGTACACGTTGGGTGTCTACGTCGAGTCCGGTGGGCATGCGGTGCTGCCTTACGCCATCGAGTATCCAACGCCCGACATCGCGCGCATCATGGTGTACGACTCGAACTGGCCCGGTCGGAACCGTTACGTCGACGTCGACCTGGCGAACGACGAGTGGTCGTTCTCGTTCGCTGGCGACGACCCGGCGGCCGACCCCAACATTTGGTCGGGCGGCGCGGGCGACATGGACCTCACACCGTTCGAGGCGCGCGAGGGCACCTGCCCGTTCTGTGGTGACGACACCAAGGTTCAATCGACCACGATGTTGGTGCGCACCGACAACCTCGACTGGTCGGTTGAAACTCCCGCCGGTGCGGTGTCGCCGACACAGGCAACCAACGGTGACGGCGCCGCAGCTCGTCCGGTGAAGGGCAGCGTCGTCATCACGCGGCTCTCACCACGCACGACCGACCGTTCGTCGTACGACTTCATGATCACCATTCCGAACGACGTTCTCGAGAACGGTGCAGCGACCAATGCACTCGCCGACTCCAACTCGTCCTCGGTAGTTTCGCCGACGCGTTTCGACGCGTTCATAAGCGATGGCCAGGGCCCGAAAGTCGTCACGCCGACGACGAGCACCGTCCCCGCATCGACAACGACGGTTCCGTCGTCGGGCGGCTCGCGCGCCAAGTTGCTCTTCGGTGGTGCGGCTTCGGTGTTCGCAGTGACCCCCGGTGGTGTCGCGCAGTTCTCGACGCCCGGCTCGAAGGACAAGCCCGTCGAAGTCGGTGCCCGTTCGATCAAATCGAGCGACCCAAATGTCGATCTCACCCTGGCGTCGGGCAATTTGGTTGCCAATGCGTCGGGCCCGTCGGTCGAACTCGGTGCATCCGACGAAGGGACGCTCGCGGTCGCGGTCACGACGGCAACGGGTGAGGTCATCCAGCAAGAAGTCACTCCCGAGGCCCCAGCGGTCCAGGTGAAGGCCGACGAGACCGGCGGCGTCACGGTTCTCGAGGCCAGCAGTACGGGTGAAGTCACCAAGACTGAAGTCGCCGCCGACGGGACGAAGACCGAAACCGTCGTCGATGCATCCGAATTGAACCTGAACAAAGTCGAGATCGAACTTCCGCCGGCACTCGAAAGCAAAGCCATCGAGGCGTTGCCGAAGCTCGAAGACCGCAACCTGAACAACCCGAACTACAAGGCCGACGAGGCCTACACGCCCCCGACAACGACCGTGCCGTCGGCCGCCGGCGCCAAGGAAACTGCAGGGGGAGGTACGACAACGCCCGCCAAGGCGTCGACGCCGTCCACGGTCGCAACGCGCAACGCGGCTCTACCGAGTGCGACGACACTGCCGCGGTCGGTGTCCGCGGCGGGAGCGACTCCCACGACAATCGCTTCGGTCGTCAAGCCATCGTTGACGAACTTCCGAATCGAAACGAAGACTTTCGGTGATCGGGCATTCACCGTCGATCCTCCGGACTCCGACAGTCCCGGTGGTTTCCGTTACTCGTCAAGTCGTACCGAGGTTGCGTCGATCAATGCCACGACCGGTCGAGTGACAATCGTCGGTGCGGGCATTTCGGTCATCACGGCAACGCAGGCTGCGGCAAGGGGTTTCGAAGCGGGAACGATCACCGCGACCCTGATCGTCGGTAAGGCAACGCCTGAAAATTCGGTGATCAAGGACATCACGAAAACGTTCGGCGACGAGCCCTTTACGATCGCCCGACCCACGTCGAATTCGACCGGTTCTTTCACGTTCACAAGTAGTGATGAAGACGTGATCAAGCAGTCCCGCACAACCGGCCGATGGGTGATCGGCGGCGCGGGCAAAGCGACGATCACCGTCTCGCAGGCCTCGACCGACGACTTCACTTCGACCACCGAGTCGTTCGTCGTGACGGTTCGCAAGGGCACTCCCGAGCTCACCGCCCCGGCCGATGTATCGAAGGCGTTCCTCGACGCTGACTTTGATCTGCCGAAGCCCACCTCGCCGAGCAAGGGCGTATTCGCATACTCATCATCTGACAGCAACATCCTCAGCATCACGGGCACCAAAGCCACCATCAACGCCGCAGGAACCGTGACCATCACCGCGTCGCAAGCGGGCAACACCGACTGGGTTGCGGCCAGCACCACGTTCAAGGTCGTCGTTGCATCAACTGCGCCGACCCTGACCGAGTTTGCTGACGTCACCAAGACTTTCGGTGACGCTGCGTTCGACCTGACGACCCCCAAGTCGAACTCGACCGGTGCGATCACCTACAAGTCGAGTGATGACAAGGTCGTGACGGTGGGCGAGCGCGACGGCAAGGTCTCGATCATCGGTGCTGGTTCGGCCACGATCACCGCGTCACAGGCGGCCACTTCCGGCTTCTCCTCGGGTTCGATCACCTCGAAGATCACCATCGCCAAGGCGTCGCCTGCTCTGTCCGACTTGTTGGTTGGCGACAAGGCCTTTGGTGACACCGCGTTCACCTTGAAGCCGACGTCGAAGAGCTCTGGCGCAATCACGTACTCGACCGACAAGTCGACGGTCTTTGAAGTCGACGCAACGACCGGCGTCGTGAAGGTCGTCGGTGTCGGCACTGCGACGCTGACCGCAAAGCAGGCTGCCTCCGCGAACTACGAGGCGGGCTCGTCGTCCGTCAGTGTCACCGTGAAGAAGGGGACGCCCACCTATTCGTGGACGCTCGCGGCGAAGACCTTCGGTGATGCGCCGTTCGACGTCACGGTTCCCACGTCCACCTCGACCGGAGCAATCACCTACACGTCGAGTGACACAACCGTTGCCTCGATCACGTCGGCAGGTCGGGTGACGGTTCTCAAGGCGGGCACGACGACCATCACCGCATTGCAGGTCACCACGGACACGTGGCTCGCCGCAACTACCACCGCCACGCTGACCGTCGACAAGCTCGCACCGACCCTCACCGGATTCACCATCCCGACCAAGACCTTTGGTGACGCAGCTTTCTCGCTCACTGCGCCGACCTCGAACTCGACAGGTGCCTTCAGGTACGAAATCGTCGCCGGCAGTGAATCGAACAGCAACGTCGCCACGGTCACCACACTCGGAGTGGTGACCGTTGGCCAGGCGGGCACGGTCCAGATCCGCGCGACACAAGACACCACTTCGAACTACGCAACCGGATCCATCGTCGCCACGCTCACGGTGCAACGCGCTACTCAGCAAGGAATTTCCGCAACGGGCCTCGTTGCCAAGTGGTCCTTCGACTCTGCCGACACACTCGGGGCAAACTCGACGGGTACCGGCAACCTCGTCGGTTCGGGCGGACCAACGTGGAGCGCATCGGGCAAGTTCGGTGGTGCACTGTCGCTGAATGGTTCGGCGTATCTTGCGCTCGCGCAGGGTTCGACGATCGCAGGCCTTCCCATTGGAAACTCGACGTATACCCAGACCGCGTGGTTCAACGCGTCGGCACTCGGCGGCCGCGGCATCATCGGTTGGGGTTCGTACGGAAGCAGCCAACGAGTAACGGCACTCCGCCTGTTTGGTGACGCAGGCGGCTTCCGCCACTACTGGTGGGGGAACGACCTCGACTCTGGTGTCACGTTGAACACAGGTCGGTGGTACCACGTCGCGGCGACTTTCGATGGAACCACTCGCAGGATCTATCTCGATGGGCAACTGCTGGTCTCTGACCAGCCAACCGGACACAACGCGACTGCGGAAAAGTTTGCAGTCGGTGCCACGAACAACTTCGGCGAGCGATTCTCGGGTCTTCTCGATGACGTCGCCATCTACAACCGTGCACTGACTGCGGATGAAGTCGCACAACTCGCCGTTGGATCCGGATCCGATGTCACCGTGACTTCGACGACAGGTGCCTTCGGAACACCGCTCACTCTCGCGACGAATGGCGGTCAAGGCGCCGGCGCAGTGACGTTCCAGCTCATCAGCGCAGGTACGGCAGGTTGTGCACTCGTCGGTTCGGTGCTCACTTCCACGAGCGGCGGTACCTGCACGGTCAAGGCAACAAAGGCCGCCGACCGAAACTACGAAGCTGCGACCTCGATCGACACGACGATCACTTTCGACCGCATCGCGCAGACGACACCAATCACGATTTCCACGATCACTGCGACGGCGGGCATCGACCTTGCGCTTGCGGCATCGGGCGGCACGGGTACCGGCGCGTTCTCTTACGCCATCGTGTCCGCAGGTACGGCCATTTGTACGATCAACGGAACATCACTCGTCACCACTTCGAACGGCACCTGCACCATTACCGCCACCCGCGCCGCGGACAGCGACTACACCGCATCGACGTCGGCGACAACGACAATCTCGGTGAGTCGCCAGAACCCAACGATCGCCCCGTACACGATCACCGACCGCTACTTCGGTGGCGCAGCATTCACCCTCACCGCCCCGTCTTCCACGGGCAACGGAACGTTCTCGTGGGCATCGAGCAACACGTCGGTGGCGTCGGTGAACGCATCGACCGGTGTTGTTTCGATAACGGGCATCGGCACAACCACGATCACGGCAACCCAGGCGCAGACGGCGATGTTCAACTCGGCGGCGACCACCGCAGAATTGACGATTCTCCCCACGATTCCGACCATCGGAACACTCACGGTGCCCGCCAAGACGTTCGGCGACCCGGCATTCACGATTTCCCAGCCCACAACGAACAGCCCCGGGGCGTTCACGTACACGAGCAGCGACCCGTCAGTCGCAACGATCGACTCGGCAACCCGAACGATCACAATTCTCAGTCCCGGTTTGACCACCATCACCGCGACGCAGGCAGCAAGCGGAAGCTACGGCGATGGGTCGGTGGCAGCGGTTCTCAATGTCAATCGAATCACGCCGACGTTCACGTCTTTCGGTTCCGATTCCGGGTCGGGACCGGGTCTGAAGGGCACGCGGTACGTCGGCTACTTCAATGACAACGTTGACTGGTTCGCAACCGCGACGAAGCAGGGTCAGACCAACCAAATCACCGACTTCACCAACTTCACGTCGAGTGCCGATGGCTACAGCTGGGAATGGACCGGTTCGTTCAAGGCATCGACCACGGGCACATACACCTTCTGCACGAATTCAGATGACGCAAGCTACCTGTGGCTTGGGGCGGTAGCCAAGACCGGATTCACAACCGGAAATGCGCTGGTGAACAACGGTGGTCTGCACGGAATGCGAGAGATCTGTGCCACGACGACGCTGTCGAGTGGTGCGTCGTATCCGATTCGCATCCAGTTCGGCGAAAACGGCGGCGGGGATGCGATCATCGTCCGATTCGTTCCGCCGGGTGGATCGAACACCTACAACGGTGTCGGCTATTACTTCGGCGGAATGGGCATCACGAAAGCCGAGGGCGACGCGTCATTCACCCCGGCGCTTCCGACTTCCGACAGCCCGGCATCCATCACGTACTCGAGTTCGGACACATCGGTTGCGACGATCGACGAAACGACCGGTCTCGTCTCCGTCGTTGGTCGTGGCACCGCGACACTGACCGCCAGTCAGGCCGCAACCGCGAACTACGCCGCGGCATCGACAACGACGGAGATTCGTGTTCTGCGTCGGGCAACGGTCGGCACGTTCACGATTCCACCAAAAACGTTTGCCTCGCCGGCGTTCACACCGACCGCGCCGACCTCCGACAGCCCGGGTGCGTGGAGTTACGAAAGCTCGAACACCGCTGTTGCACGCTGGGATGCCGCGACGAACCTCATCACGGTTGCCTCTGCAGGTACCGCAACGGTGACCGCGGTTCAGGCCGAAACGGGCGAGTTTGCCGAGTCTCGCGTAAGTACGACCGTGACCATCGAAGGCGAAACCGTGACGAGCATCGAATCGTCCGAGCGTCAGTCGTGTGCGATCACCGCTCAAGGGGGAGTGGTGTGCTGGGGCCAGAACAACTACGGCCAACTCGGTGACGGCACCCGCACGAATCGCGCGTATCCCGTGTCGGTCTCGGGCATCAGCTCGGGTGCAGTCAAGCTTGCGATGAACCTCTGGCATACATGCGCCGTGATGGCCGACGGCACCGTGAAGTGTTGGGGCCGGAACTCATGGGGTGAACTCGGCAACAACTCGACGAGCGACAGCAACGTACCGGTCACGGTTTCGGGGATCACCGATGCAATCGACATCGCGGTGTCGGGCTATGCGACGTGCGTGGGTCACGCGTCCGGTGGTGTGTCGTGCTGGGGATACGGCGGACACGGCGAGCTTGGCAACACCACGGGTGCGAGCTCTCTGCTTCCCGTACGTATCGCGTCGATCAGTGCGAGAGTCACAAGTATCTCCGCCGACGACCAGACGTACTGCGCGACGACCGAAGATGGCGCGGCACAGTGCTGGGGTCGTAACGACTGGGGAAATCTCGGTGACGGGACGACAACCCGAAGGTTCGCCCCGGTCGAAGTGATCGGACTCAATTCAGGAGCGACGAAGATTGCGGTGTCCACGCTCACGACATGTGCCGTGACTGGTTCCGGCGGCGTCATGTGCTGGGGTTACGGCGGAAACGGCCAGAACGGAAACGGCACGACGAACCAATACCAACTTCCTGTCGCGGTGACCGGGATCACCGATGCAATCGACATCGACGGTGGGCACCAGCATTTCTGTGCGCGATTGTCATCGGGTCAATTGAAGTGTTGGGGTTGGAACGGCTACGGCCAACTCGGCACCGGCAATACGTCGAACGCATCGACACCAGTCACCGTCGCAGATGTCAGCGGGGTACGTGACGTGTCGACGGCGTACTACCACACGTGTGCGTTGTCGACTGAGGGAACGGTCCAGTGCTGGGGATACAACGGCGACAGTCAGTTGGGCGACAAGACCACAACCTCGCGTTACGCACCGGGAGGTGTGGCGGGTATCAAGGCGCCGGTGATCAGTGAGGCAGAGACCCAGTTGGCAGCGGTTTCCCTGTCGACGCAGCGATTCCGAGTTGGCGACACGACGGCAACTTTCTCGGAGGCGGTGTCGAACCGTGCGTCAGAAGTGGTCTACTCGAGCACCAACACCGCCGTTGCGACGATCGACCAATCAACGCGTGCGATCACGATCGCTGGTCGCGGCATCGCCTACATCAAGGCCAGTGTTCCGGCAACCTCGACACGTTCGGCGCACGTGTCGTTTGCGCGGGTGCTCGTGCCCGAGGACGAATTCGTCAGCTTGAGCGCCGCGTATCACACGTCGTGTGGAGTGACGAGCGCGGGCACGCTCAAGTGCTGGGGTAACAACGACTGGGGTCAAGTCGGTGATAGTTCGACAAGTCGTCGCTACCGCGCAACGTCCGCGGTTTCGCTCGAAACCGGCGTCGCCGAAGTGGCGGCTGGTTACCACCACACTTGTGCGCTCACGACTCGCGGTGGCGTCATGTGTTTCGGTTACAACGCCTCCGGTCAGCTGGGGAATGCGACCACCTCACAGAGCCTGACACCGGTTTCGGTGGCTGGTCTGTCCACCGGAGTCGTTCAGGTCGACAGTGGGTATCAGCATTCGTGTGCGCTGACCTCCGGTGGCGGTGTGAAGTGCTGGGGGCTCAACAATTACGGCCAGCTGGGCGATGGCAGCACCACCAACAGTTCGACTCCGATTGATGTCGTCGGGCTCACGTCGGGTGTCGTGCAGATCGACCTCGGCCACGAATTCTCGTGCGCACTTTTGGCAACGGGTGCGGTGCGTTGTTGGGGCTACAACGGCTACGGCCAGTTGGGTGACAACACGTCGACGAATCGCACGACCCCGGTCACCACGTTCGGTCTGGCGTCGGGTGTCGAGTCGATTGCAGCCGGCTTCCATCACACATGCGCCGTGTTGACGACCGGCGCTGTGCGTTGTTGGGGCTACAACGGCTACGGCCAGTTGGGCGACAACACGACGTCGAACCGCTTCGCGCCGGTTGCGGTGAGTGGCCTCACCTCTGGGATCTCGCGTGTCGAGGCGGGCGGCTACCACACATGCGTATTGACGACGTCAGGCGGAATGAAGTGTTGGGGACGCAACGATTCCGGCGAACTCGGCGACACCACGACGTCAAGGCGCTACACGCCGGTCGACGTTTCCGGACTGACCTCGGGTGTCGTCGAGATCGCGACGAACAACGCCCACACAACCTGTGCGATCATTGGCCTCGACTCAGTGAAGTGTTGGGGTATGAACGACTGGGGTCAGGTCGGCAATCTTTTGGGCGGCAATGTGAGCACCCCAACCGAGGTCTTCTCTTCCACTGCCGGTGCGGAACGAACAACAACGACCCTGAGCGCTCTTTCGCTTCCGGGAGCGGACTACACA
>JBEAPO010000035.1:0-4194 GCA_041164425.1 Actinomycetota bacterium | reverse complement strand
CCGTCGATCAACGCCTCACGACTCGTGCGGCGCACCGTGCGCTCGCGACCGACTTCGACGCGCGTGATGCGACGGTTGAGTGCGACGCGGTCGATCCCGCGCCGCACCGTTTCGACCTCGGGCAGCTCCGGCACGATCAGTCGTTGGCGTGTTCGCGCGCGAGGGTGTCGCAGGCGATCTCGGCGGCGAGTTGTTCTGCCGCCTTCTTCGAGCGACCTTCGCCCGAGCCGAGCTCGCGTTCGCCGACGAACACGGTGGCGTAGAAGGTCTTGTCGTGGTCTGGACCCTCGTCGTCGATCTTGTAGTGCACCTGTTCGCCGAGCAATTTGGATGCCATCTCCTGCAACCTGGTCTTGGCATCCAGCCGATCGAGACCGTCGATTGCGCCTTGCAGACGCGGCTCGATGAGTCTCGTCAGCACTTGGTGCGCGGACAGTGCATCGGAGTCGAGATAGATCGCCCCGAAGACCGCTTCCAGTGCGTCGGACAAAATCGAAGTCTTCGTGCGACCCGCACCTTGTTCCTCGCCGCGCCCGAGCAACAGACACTCCCCGACGCCAAGTTCTTCGGCGAGCTCTGCGAGCGCAACCGCATTCACGAGACTCTTGCGCAGGTCTGTGAGTTTGCCTTCGTGCAAGTCGGCGTGCGCGCGATACACGAGGTCGGCAACGACCCAACCGAGGATCGCATCCCCGAGGAACTCGAGGCGCTCATTGGACTCGACACCCTCGTTTTCCGCGACGTACGAACGGTGCCGCATCGCGGTCTCGACGAGGCTCTCATCGGCGAACCGATAGCCGATCCGCGCGCACAGGGTGCGCAGGGACTCGTTCACGTGCGGGCGACGGCCTCGGCGATGAGACCGACCATGTCGCACTCGACCATTTCCTTGGCCACCTTTATGCCGTTCAGCATCGCCCGCGCACTGGACGACCCGTGCGAGATGATGCATACGCCGTCGGTGCCGAGCAGGATCGCCCCGCCGTATGTGTCGGGATCGAACTGCGCGTACAACCCGAGCAGCGCCGGCATGATCGCATCGGCATGCTCCTTGTATTCGGGGGCACCGATCGCGGTGAACAGCGCCTTGACGATGGTGCGCATCGTGCCCTCAAGGGTCTTCAACGCAACGTTGCCGGTGAAGCCGTCGGTGACGACGACGTCGACGTCCTCAGTCATGATGTCGCGGCCCTCGACGTTGCCGATGAAGTTGATGTGCGACGCATCGGACAACAGCTCGTAGGCCTCCTTGCGCAACGAGTCACCCTTGCCCGGCTCTTCGCCGATCGACAACAGACCAACCTTCGGTTGGGCGATGCCGAAACGAGCCTTGGCATACACCGAGCCCATGAGCGCGAACTGCGTCAACCACTCGGCCTCGACCTCGGCATTCGCACCCGCATCCAACATCACCGTCGGCGTCGAGCCAGGAACGGGAATCGGCGTCGCAATCGCAGGACGCTTCACGCCCTTGATACGGCCCATGCGCAAGAGCGCAGACGCCATCGTTGCGCCGGTGTTGCCAGCAGAGATCATCGCCGAAGCCTTGCCATCGCGAACGAGTTCGGCGGACACCACCAGTGTCGAGTCCTTCTTCGTGCGCACGGCGTTCGCCGGCTCTTCATGCATGTCGATGAACTCACTCGCCACGTGCAGTGGCAAGCCACCACAATCGGAAAGATCGGCAGGGCCGACTAAGAGAACGGGAATGCCTTCGGCGTGAGCCTGCTTGGCACCAGCAAGAATTTCGGCGGGAGCTTTGTCTCCCCCGAGTGCGTCAACCGCAACGGGCAACATCGACATGCCCGAGCGAGTATCAGCCGACGTCGACTGCGACGCGACCCTTGTACCAACCGCAGTTACCGCACACGGTGTGTGGCAACTTCGAGTTGCTGCAACGCGGGCACACGCTCGCCGACGGTGCACCCAACTTCCAGGCGGCCGCCATGTGGCTGCGACCCTTCATCTTCGATTTCTTTTTCTTGGGTACTGGCATCGCGTGCTCGTCTTTCGCTCGAAATCTCTCGACCAGTCATGGACCGTGGTCGGCTTGTCAGGCTATCGGCGGCTTCTAGGAAACTGAACCGGGCTTCCCCAGGCCCAATTTGGCCCTATCCGTTCGTGACCTCGCAGGCCGTCTCGAACGGGCGGGTCGCCCAGGCGGCAGTTGATCCCGCAGCACATCGAGCAACAATCGCGTCCAACGGAGTCGAATCGCCGGAAGGTGCGATTCGACTCCGACGATGGTCAGACCTGGAAGCTGGTTGATTGGTACGTTCCGAGCGAGGTTCCGGAACCGGTGATCGCGGTCACGCTCACGGTCCAGGTTCCACGAATGAGTGGCCCGACGTTCAGTCGAATGACCCTCGCGACCGCTCCAACTTCGACCGTACGCGTGATGGTTCCGCCGTTGAAACGGGAAATCGACACGACATAGCGCGTGACCGCAGGATTAGAGACGGTCCCCTTCGTCCCGATGGCGATCGTCAGGCGCGGCGCGGGGCGGACGACGATTTTGACGCCACAGGCGAACTGAGCATTGGGCAAAGCACCTGCCGCAACATCAATTGCACTCCTCGATCGACCGCCGATTGTCGTCGCCGGACAGCCCTGCGTCGACGGCACGGTCGTCGTCGGTGTCGACGTCGCCGTCGTGGCAATGGTGATGATCAACGTTGACGTCGCGTAGTTCGTCCCGTCGGTTGCAGTAATCGTGTGTGTGGTCCGCGAGTGCGCTGCGGTCGGCGTTCCAGACAGCACACCCGTCACGGCATTCAGCGTCAGGCCCGCGGGGAGGGCCGGACTGACGCTGAATGCCTTGGTGCCAGTGACCGTGGTCGCGACGAGTGCAGTCGTCGGGGTGAGCGCCGTGCCGACGAGGCCACTCACCGTCTGAGTTGCCGGAGTCATCGTCGGGACGGCAGCAATCGTGACGCGAATCGTCGCGTTCGCGTATTGAGATCCATCCGATGCAGTGACGACGTATGTCGTTGCGGCTTTCGACTCACTCGGCGTTCCAGACAGCACGCCCGTCGTCGAGTTGAAACTCATTCCCGCCGGCAATGCGGGGGTTATCGAGAAATACTTCGTCCCAAGGTTGGAATCGGTGTAGGCGCTAGTCGCGGTGATCGCCGCCCCCACTCGGCCGGTGACAGTCTGGGTGGCCGGCGAAATCGTGGCGGTTCCGGTCACGGTGATCGTCACCTTTGCGGTTGCCGATGACGTCCCGTCGGTTGCAGTCACCGTGAAGTCGGTGGCAACAGACGACTCGGTCGGAGTGCCCGAAATGACCCCGGTCGAGGTGTTCAGTGCCAAACCGGCTGGAAGCGAGGGGGAAACGGCGAAAACCTTGGTGCCGGTGATTCCCGTGACGGTGTAGGCAGTCGTTGCCGTCACAGCTGAACCGACAGTTCCCGAAAGACTTTGGGCGCTCGGAGTCATGGTCGTCGCAGCTGATACGGGTGACGCTGCAGTTGCAACAATTCCTGTCACGAACAATGCAATAACGATAAGTAGTCGCTTCATAGTTCCTCTTTTCGAAGGGCAATTCGATCGTAGGTTGTTTCACTTTTTGAGGTGAGTCAATTCAGCATCATTCACGCATTTGTGACACAAGCGTGACGGAAGCATCAAATACGTGTCGCATCCGCGCTGAATATTTTGAAACGCGATGAATCGCGTCGATAGTTGATCATCAGACGTGATGCGACACATCAGTTCACTGCATCTCGTGCAGTCAACATCATCTCGAGAAAGTTGGCCCTTACGGCCCTCCTTGCGGAGTCCCGATCAGCTAGGCACTGAGCGACGCGATGGAGCGCTCATCGACGACACGAAGTTTGTCGCGCATGTCTCCAGAGAGCCCAAGTTGGCCAGATGAGCGTGCCAGGATTGCGCGCGCCACATGCTCAGCCGTGTTGGACAGTGATGAGAGGTCGCGACGTCGGTGTTCAAGAGAGCCGACGTCAACCTCCTCGACACTCGAGCGACCATAACGAGAAACGACGTCGAGCAGGATTCCGACATCGACCCCATAGTCAGCCTCGAGGTCGAGGGCAGCAAGGGTGCTCACTCGAGCACTGAAGATTCCACCAAGTGGCTCCTGAAACGTCGCAACCTCGGGGTGCAAGAGACGCAGGAGCGGCAACGCCGTCAGCATCGTCACACGCCCAGACTCACTCGAACCCCCTACCC
>JBEAPO010000034.1:0-12104 GCA_041164425.1 Actinomycetota bacterium | reverse complement strand
GCGTGGGCCGTCGGCGATCGCCTCGGCATACACCTCGCGCGTGAGTTGCGCGGTGCGCTTCCACGACAACTGCGCCGCACGGTCGCGAGCACGCGCCGACAGGACATCGCGCTGTTCGATCACGCGCAACATCCCGTCGGCGATCGAGGCGACATCCAGCGGGTCGACGAGGACGGCCGCGCCGCCCGCCACTTCTTCGGTCGCACCGTTCGCGCTGGTGACGACGGGCGTGCCTTGTGCCATCGCCTCGAGAATCGGCAGCCCGAATCCCTCGCGAATCGAGGGGTAACACAGCGCAACGGCACCCGAGTACAGCGCCGCAAGGTCGTCGGCGGGCACGAACCCCGTCATGTGGACACGCGAGCGCGAAGTCGCGGGAACATCGATCGTTTCGCCCCAACCAGCCGCACCGACCACGACGAGGTCGGGAATGCGATCGCCCAACATCGCGTGCGCCTCGATCAGGCGCGCGAGGTTCTTGCGCGGTTCGATCGTGCCGACGAACAACAGGTATCGCTCGGGCAGTCGATGACGCGCGACCACATCACGCACCGCACCGTCGGACACGACGACGGGCCTCACACCGTTCTCGACGCAACGCAGACGTTCAACGTCGAATCCGTTGGCAATGCAATCGTCGAGCGTTGCCTGCGACACGCACACGACTCGCGTGGCACGACTCTTCACCAGGTCCATACTGCGGCGAAACACCGAGACGCCTCGCTTCGTGAAGTGCGACGGGTCGTGAAGAAACGCGAGGTCGTGTACGGTCACCACGAGCGGCAACGACGTGGCCGCGGGGATGATGCTCGTCGCGTGGACGACGTCGACTGCGCCGGTTGCGGCCTCGACGCGTGGCCAGCCGAAACGCAACCACGACTCGTAGAGGAACGGCCCTGCGAGGGGCAATGCCCGTACGCCGATAGGTGGGGTGAAACCTGCCTTCGCAGGCGACCGATGGCGGCCCGCCACCCCGATCACTTCGAGGCCCGGCAGAGTGGCAAGTTCACGCGCGACTTCGATGCCATACACACCCGTACCGCCGGGCACGTCGTGCCAGCACTGTTCCAATGTGATGGCGGCTCGCACCCCACCATTGTGCCTGCACACGCCCTACCATCTGTGGGCATGAGCGACTTCTGGAAATCGCGACCCGTGCTCGTCACCGGTGGCAATGGTTTCCTCGGTCGCGTCGTCGTACGTCTTTTGCGCGAACTCGGCGCCAACGTGGCCGCCCCGCGCAAGACCGACTTCGATCTCACCCGGCCCGGACAGGCCGAGGCGATGCTCGCCGCCCACCGCCCCACCCACGTCATCCACCTCGCGGCACGAGTCGGTGGCATCGGCTACAACCAGGCAGCACCCGCTCCGCTGTACCTCGACAACCTGATGATGGGCACCCATGTCATCGAAGCCTGCCGCGCAGCCGGTGTCGACAAGACCGTTCTTCTCGGCACCGTGTGTTCGTATCCAAAGTTCACCCCAGTCCCTTTTCGAGAGTCGTCGTTCTGGGACGGCTACCCGGAAGAGACGAATGCGCCGTACGGCATCGCGAAGAAAGCGCTACTCATTCACGCACAAGTGAACGCCGCGCAGTACGGCCAGAAATTCGCCTATCTCATCCCCACCAACCTGTTCGGGCCCGGCGACAAGTTCCACCCAGAGGTCTCACACGTCATTCCGGCGCTGATCAAGAAATGTGTCGAGGCAAAAGAGACGGGTGCCGACAAAGTGCACGTGTGGGGCACCGGAACCGCCAGTCGCGAATACCTCTACGTCGATGATGCGGCTGCAGCAATCGTCCTCGCGGCCGAAATGCACGCATCGCCCGAACCACTGAACCTGGGCACGAACCGTGAGATCACGATCCGCGAGACCGTCGAAACGATCGCACAGGTGGTGGGTTACAACGGCGACCTCGTCTGGGACTCCACGAAACCCGACGGCCAGCCCCGCCGCCGCGTCGACGCGACGAACGCCGAACACGCGCTCGGTTGGACGGCGCAGATGGACTTCCGCAAGGGTCTCGAGTCGACGGTCGCGTGGTACCTCGCCAATCGCGCGGTTGCCGAACAAGCCCCCTGATGAACCTTCCTCCCCCACCCGTTCCGAACTGCACACGACACCCCGACAGACCGACGGGGCGCAGTTGCACGCGCTGTGGCCGACCCGCATGCGGTGACTGTCTCGTTCAGGCCGACGTCGGCTCGAAGTGTCTCGACTGCGTGCGTCGCGATCGCCCGTCGGTGCGCACGCGCGCGACGTACTGGAACGCCGCCCAGCCCCTGCTCGTCACCCGGGCGTTGATCGCGATCAATGTTCTCGTTTTCATCTACACGAACGTGGGGGGTGTCAACCTCGGCGGCGGTGGCGAACTGTCCGAGAACACGATCAACCTCGGCCTCTACAAGGGCTTCCTCTACAACGACGAGTGGTATCGCCTCGTCACCGCGGGTTTCGTCCACTTCGGGTTGTTCCACATCGGCATGAACATGTTCCTGCTGTGGCAACTCGGGTCGATGCTCGAACGTGAGCTTGGTCGCGTGCCCTATGCGTTGACGTACATGGCCTCGCTCGTCGCCGGCAGCACGGGCGCACTTCTCGCTTCGCCGTGGGCGCTTTCGGGTGGCGCTTCCGGTGCGGTGTTCGGCCTGATGGGCCTCGCAGTTGTCGGTATGCGCCAGCGCGGCATCAACCCGTTCCAGACCGGTCTCGGCATGACGCTCCTCATCAACCTGCTCATCACCGTGACGATTCCGGGTATCTCGATCGGTGGGCACATCGGTGGGCTGGTCGGTGGAGCGGCCTGTGGTGCCGTCTTGATCCCGCCGCGCGGCAAAACGTATGCCGCATGGGTGAAGTACGCAGCGCCCATCGCCGTCGCGATCGTCGCGTTTGCCATTGCCCGCGCCACGCTCTGACGCGTTGCTCTCTCACGTTGCACCCCCTGGTTACGGTGCGCGCAATGAGTCCACAGAGCCTCACACTCGTCGACGTTCCGCGTCCCTTTCTCGACACGATCGCGTCCACCTCGCAGGCGCTCAGCGTGTTTTCCCTCACGGTGCAACGCCCGTTCCGGCCCCAGCACCTCGTCCTCTTGGTCGATGGCTCGCGCCACGGTGTCGGCCTGCACTCCAGTGACGCGTTCATCGGACTGCGCGACGACCCCACGACCGCTGGTCGCATGCTCGGCCACCACGTCGTCTCGGTTGCGTCGGCCAACCCGCTCGCTGCCGGCTGCTACGTGATGACCGTCGAGCCCGATGCTCACGCGTCGCCCGACGACGCCGAACGATGGTTCGCGATGGCCGACGTGTGCGACCGCGCCGGCATCGTTCTCATCGACTGGTGCGTGCGCAGTTTCGCTACGGCTGGTGCCCGGTTCGCAGGTCAGGGGGCGGTGTGGTGCCCGCGGCACGTCGCCGGGCTGGGCTGAGCCGCAACCCCGCCGCCCGCAACCTCGTCAACAATTCACGACTACTCACCGCCGTCGCGCCCAACGCGATGGCACGTTCGCGGTAGTCCTCGGGCAGGTCATAGTGGTCGCCCTGAAACCCGCGGCGTGGAATCCCCAACGCCTCGGCCATCGCGTGCAATTCGTCGTGCGATACGTCGCTGACCATGTGGCACCACTTGCGGTTGCGAAACCACCAATGGCATTCGTCGACGAGAATCATCGGCCGACGACGGGAAGAGTCAGTGGCAAGCGCAGCCGCCGCCGCAGCCGCGGGTCACCGGCACGGCGGGTGCGGCCGAAGTGGCTGCGCCGCCGCCCACCGAGGCGAACACCGAGAGTCGGCGCTTGGCCTCGGCTCCGCAGGCACACGGTGCCGGCAATGACGCCTCGCTCATCGGGCGGCGCATCTCGAATGCGGCATCACACGACGGGCAGCGGTACTCGTACAACGGCATGCGCCAAGGTTAGTGGACCTGTGGTTGACTGACGTCATGGCGAACGGTCCTCTCACGACGCTCCCCGCGCGCGTCGAGCCCGAGACCGAGCGCGTACCCGAAACCGGTGAACCGGCGGTCGCACACATCGTGAAAACGGAACCCGGCGAATCGGCCGCGGCCAAGGTTCTCGAGGCGCGGATCTATGGGACACCCCTCGAGGCACTGTGCGGCCACGTTTGGATTCCCTCACGCGACCCCAAGCAGTTGCCGATGTGCGAGGCCTGCAAGGACATCTACGAGACCTATCGGGCCTTCAACGATGGCCTGAACGAACGACCGAGCGAGTAGAAAAGACAACCGAAGGAGACACCATGATCATCATTGCCGGACGCATTTTCATCGATCCCGCCAAGCGCGCTGCGCTTCTCGAGGACTCAAAGCCGCTGCAGCAGGCCACCCGCGACCAAGAGCCCGGTTGCGAGGCCTACGTTTTCTCTGCCGACCCGTGCGAACCCGGCACGATCACGGTCTACGAACTGTGGACCGACGCACCATCGCTCGCTGCCCACTTCCTGCACGAGAACTACTTCAACATGCGCAACAAGTTCGCCGAGCACGGAATCTCCGGCGCCGAGACGATGAAGTACCGCATCGATGCCAAGGCACCGGTGTACAACGCGCAGCGCATCGCCACCACCGACTTCGACTGACGGCGTTGTCGAACGACCCGGAGTCCTTCGACCTCACGGGACTGCGCATCCGCGAGGCTGTGCGTGGCCTTCTCGTCGACAACGACAACCACGTTCTTCTCGCGCACCTCGCCTTTCCCCTGCGCTCGGTGTGGGTCTTGCCGGGTGGAGGATTGGAACCCGGTGAGTCGCACGCCGAGGGCCTCGTGCGTGAGCTGCGCGAAGAGGTCGGCCTCACGCCGACGGTGATCGGCCCGCACCTCTGGACACGCACGCACGTGATTCCCTTCATCGACGGGCAGTGGGATGGCCAACGCGACCACGCGTATCTCATCCGCACGAGCAGGTTCGAACCGTCGCCTCTGTTGACAACCGAACAACTGCGCGCCGAGCACCTCGTCGACCTGCGGTGGTGGTCACCGGAAGAACTGCTCGCTGAGCCCGGGACCACGTTCTTTGCGCCGGTGCATCTGGCACGTTTGGTGCACGAAGTGGTGACGAACGGCCCGCCTACCGAGGCATGGCAAATCATGCAGCGCAGCACGCCCCACGGCTGACACCGCATCAGTGGAAGTCGCGCGAGGCGAGACCCGCGGGCACCACCAGCGCCGAGAGATGTTCGGCCACGATGTTCACCACACCCTCGCTGTTCTGCATGCGACCGCGTACGAGAAGTGCCGGCGCATCACGTGCGATGAGGCGGAACCGCGCCCAGCATCCCTTCGAACACACCACGTTGATGAGACCCGTTTCGTCTTCGAGGTTGATGAACGTGGCACCGCCCGCCGTCATGGGTCGCTGCCTGTGCGTGACGACACCGGCGACGAGAACACGCGACGCATCGGGCAATGTCGGCAACTGCGTTGCGGTGTACACGCCAAGTTCGGCCAGTTTCGTGCGCAGAAAGATCGTGGGGTGTCCGTTCGGCGCGATACCCGTGGCCCACAGATCGGCGATCGCCTCTTCGACGGGGGCCATGCCGGGCAGAACGGGTGAACGAACGCCGGTGGTGATGCCGGCCAGGCGATCGGGCCGCGACTGTGCCACTGCCCCGGCGGCCCACAACGCGTCGCGTCGTTCACCACCGAACACGGCGAACGCACCCGCCGTGGCCAGCGACTCGAGTTGCGCAGTGCTCAACGCCGGCACGCGCCGCACGAGGTCTTCCATGTCGGCGTACGGACCGCCCGATGCAATGTCGTTCGCAATGTCGTCGGCAAGACCGCGGCCGATGCCGCGCACCGATGACAGCCCCAACCGCACGGCAAGCCCACTGGTCGACGACGCGTCGGTTTCGAGCGAGGCAAGTGCCGATGAGGTGTTGATGCAGGGTTTGTTCACCACCACGCCATGACGTCGTGCGTCGCGCGTGAGCGAGTGCGGCGACCAGAAACCCATCGGCTGCGCGTTCAGGAGTGCCGCGCAAAAGATGGCCGGTTCGTGGAACTTGATGTACGCCGAGGCGTACACGAGGTAGGCGAAACTGACCGAGTGACTTTCGGGGAACCCGTAGTTGGCGAAGGCCTGCATCTTGTCGAAGATGACGTCGGCGATTTCACCGGTGATGCCGCGCTGCGCCATGCCGTCGTACAGACGCTCGCGCAGCCGTTGCATGCGTGCCCGTGACCGCTTCGACCCCATCGCCTGGCGCAACTGGTCGGCTTCGGCGGCACTGAAACCCGCAACGTCGATCGCCATCTGCATGAGTTGTTCCTGGAAGAGAGGCACACCCAACGTTTTGCCGAGCGAGTTCTCGAGCAGCGGGTGCAGGTACGTGACGGGTTCCTCGCCATTGCGGCGGCGGATGTAGGGGTGCACCGACCCGCCCTGAATGGGCCCGGGTCGGATGAGTGCCACCTCGACGACGAGGTCGTAGAAGCGCCGTGGTTTGAGCCGCGGCAACGTGGCCATCTGCGCACGCGATTCGACCTGGAAGACACCCACCGTGTCGGCACGACACAGCATCGCGTACACGTCGTCTTCCTGCGGAAGGCCGGCAAGGTCGAGGGGCGCACCGCGGTGCCGTGCGATGAGGTCGACGGCGTTGTGCAGTGCGGACAACATGCCGAGGCCGAGCAGGTCGAACTTCACCAAACCCGCCGCGGCGCAATCGTCTTTGTCCCACTGCAGCACGCTGCGGTTCTGCATGGTTGCCCACTCGACGGGACACACCTGGCTGACGGGACGGTCACAGATGACCATGCCCCCCGAGTGAATGCCGAGGTGACGCGGATGGTCGAGCAGTTGTGCCGCCAGCGCCGCAACGTCGTCGGGTGGCTGGTCGGGGTCGACGTCGTTGTGGGCGAGTGCCTTGGCCGCGTCGCGCACAGCGGAACGCGTGCGGTAGGTGATGACGTTGGCGACCTGCGCCGCGTGCGTACGCCCGTAACGCTGGTACACGTACTGGATGACCTCTTCTCGACGGCCGCTTTCGATGTCGATGTCGATGTCGGGAGGGCCGTCACGTTCGGGGGAAAGGAACCGTTCGAACAAGAGTCCCAGCGCCACCGCATCGGCCTTGGTGATACCGAGCGAGTAGCACACGACGCTGTTCGCCGCGCTTCCACGGCCCTGACAGAAGATGTTGCTGCGGTTGCAGAACTCGACGATGTCCCACACGACGAGGAAGTAGCCGGCGAAGCCCAATACTTCGATGACGTCGAGTTCGTGGCGCACCACCGACCATGCACGTGCGCGCAACGACAACGTGTCGTCGGTCGAAGTGGGCGGTGGCCCGTAGCGACGCGTCGCACCCTGGATGACGAGATGTCGCAGGTGGGAGATCTCGCTCATGCCGCCGGGACACGGGAAGGGCGGCAGATTCGGTGCGACGAGCGACAGATCGAAGGCGCAGTCGGCAGCGATGTCGGCGCTGCGCGCCACCACGCCCGGATACCGCGCGAACATCCGCTGCTGCTCGGCTCCCGAACGCATGAACGCACTGGCCGCATGCGGCAACAGATGGTCGACGTCGTCGAGCGAACTGCGTCGCCGGATGGCGGCCATCGCGGTGGCGAGCGGGAACTGCGCCGTCGACGCGTACTGCACGTGGTTGGTGGCGACACACACCGCGCCGACACGGTCGGCGATGCGCACCAGTGCATCGTTGCGCGCCGTGTCGAGCGGGTCGCCGTGGTGCACCAGTTCGACCGCCACGTGGTCGACGCCGAACACGTCGGTGATCTGGCGCAACACGTGCTCGGCCGCGGTTGGTCCGTGGGCGATCAACTGCCGCGCGACCGGGCCGTCGACACCACCGGTGAGCACCCACCAATCACCGCGGCCCGCGGCAAGGTCACCCAGCGAATACACGGGGTGTCCCTTCGCACCCGCGAGCTGTGCGGTGGTGATGGCCTGTGCGAGACGGGCATACCCGACGGGGTTGCGCGCAAGAACGACGACACCACCACCACCGATGACCGGGTCGAGTTCCGCACCGAACACGGTGGGCAGGCCGAACTCGCGTGCCGCCTCGGCGAAGCGCACGACTCCGTAGAAGCCGTTGCGGTCGGTGATCGACGCAGCGTGCAGGCCGAGCGCCACGGCGGTGTGCACGAGGTGTTCGGGCGACGATGCGCCGGTGAGGAAGGAGTAGTGCGACAGACAGTGCAGTTCGGCGTACGCATCGGCCGCAGGCGCGTAACGCAGGTTGTCGGGCGCAACGTAGGGTGCGCGCTTGGCACCGAAGGCCGGGCCATCGCCACCGCCGTTCGGTGCCGTCGAACGAGACGCACGCGGGGCATCGGACAGACGGCGTTCGAGTTCGGTCCACGACACGTGCGGTGCGTGGAACCCGTACGACCCGAGAACATCGTCGGTGGCGGCTGCGGCAGCGAGATCGGGACCCCCCATGGGGCCCACGATAGCGAACATATGTTCGCTTCAGTCCGGGGTGAGGGTCAATTCGCGGGCCCGCACCAGCGCACCCACCAACCCCGCATCGGCCACGGCAGCCGCCTCGTCCCACGCGAACCACCGCACGTGGGGGCTCTCCCCCGCCGCCGGCGCGGGGTCACTCGCCCCGTCGGCGAACAACAGATACCGCAGGTCGAGATGCGTGTGACCGCGCGGGCCGGGATGCACATCGACGTGAAAGAACAGCGGTCCCGAGGTGGGGTGCGCAACGACGAGACCCGTCTCTTCGGTTGCCTCGCGCAGCGCGGCAACTGGTGGGTCTTCACCGCGTTCGATGTGACCGCCGGGTTGCAACCACATGTTCAATCGCTTGTGCAGGTGCAACACCGTGCCGCGCGTCGCCACCACCAACGCCGATGCGGTGACGTGCACGGGGTCGGCATGTTCGTTGCACGGGTCGACGAGGCCCATCACCATTTCACGAAAGACCCGCAACGACTCGCGTTCGCGATCGTCGACCGCAACGTGGTCACGCACGATGGCAAGAAGTGCATCGGCCGACATGGCCGTCAGTATCTCAGCCGTAGGTCCCGACCAGCCACCACGACCTGTTTTCCGACACCAGCAACCACGCCGTCTGTCGGTCGTCGATGTCGACGAGGCACTGCACACGGGCCATACGTCGGCGACGGGCGGCGTCCCACCACCGTTCCTCGACGGGCCACGGCCCGAAACACGCAACGACCCGATGACGCCGCACGCCATCGACGATGAAACAGGGTTGCGAAGAAAACATGTGTCGTCCCGTGACGACGACACGCCGGCCGTCGTCGTCGACGACCTCGACCGCACGACACGGTTCGACGGGAACGGTGGGCACGATGCCCACGAGCTCGCCCGACCACGCGCGCGGATGCACCTCGCCCGGCGTGACCCGCTGTCGCGCCGCTGCCGGGTCGCGAATCTCGACACGACCCGCGGGCACGAGTGCGAACTGATGCATCGGGTCACGACCACCGCGCCATTCGGGAACCCGCACCGCATCGCCGGCAACGGCCACGAGACGCGCGACCGCCGCCCACGCCGCACGGTCGGCCTCGCCGTGTTCGCCCCACAGGCCCAACTGCGTGGCACGACGCGCTTCGGCGGCCTGCACGTCGATCGACACGTGCGTGACACCGGCGGTGAGGCCGCCCTCGATCCATTTCTCGACCTGCCAGCGCAACCGCTCGGTGAGCATCGCCGCGGTGAATCCGTGCGGGTGGTACCACACGCGCGAACAGGACTCGTCGTGTTCGGTGGTGAACACGACGATGACACGACAGGCCACCAAACCACGCGGTGCGAGCCGATCCACCATTTCGTCGGCGAGCCGCGCGGCGGCAAAGAGCACTGCCATCACGTCACCGAGTGGCGTGTCGTGATGCGACTCGACGAAACACTGGGTGGGCAACGGTTCGGTACACACCGGATGCAGGTCGTCGCCCGTTGCGAGAACGTGCACGTCGTCGCCGTCGGGGCCGAAACGGTCGGCCAGCATCGATCGTTCGACGCCCGACACCGCACCCAACGTACCGAGACCGAGTCGCAAGAGCAGCGAAACCACGTCGGGGTCGACGTGGGCATGGGTCTGCAACACCGATACCGGCAATGCGCCAAGAAAGTCGCAGTGTTGCGGTGCAGGAACGATGCAAACGTCGCCACTGCCATCATGGCCGGCGGCGACACGTGCGGCGAGTCGACTCGACCCCACCCCGACGCGCACGTCGCGCACACCCACCGACTCGGCCAGCGCAACGATGCGTTCGACGACGGCCCGTTCACCTCCGAAGTACCTGGTGGGCCCGCGCATGGGCAGCAACAAGGCCCGTGTATCGATGATTTCGATCATCGGTGTCACCGCATCGAGCACCTGGGCGAGACGGTGCAGTTCACGGTCGTCGTCGCGGGACAACGCAACGACGGCGACACGTGTGCGGCTCATGACGACCCGTACACGACCCGGAACGGGTGCGGTTCGGGAACGCGACGACCACCGAGAACCACGCGCATGCCTTGCGACGACAGATGGCCTCCGTCGACACCCGCCCAGTTGCAACACTCGACACGGAACTCGAGATCGACGGACATGCGTCGCCGCTGTTCGTCACCGACGACAACGACGACACCGTTGCTTCGTGACACCGCCATCGACATGCGCCGCACGTCGGCAGGCGCAACGGTCGACGGAATTTGCGTGACCACGATCTCGAACTCACCGATGCAGACGTTCATGCACGCCACCCAGTCGCGACGCGGGTCGACGCACACGACGCGATCGAGTTGCCATCCCGCATCGAAAAGAGCACGCGCATTGGGTGCCGTTGCAGCGCACCATGCAACCCACGCACCCGCTGCATTGGCCTCGGACAACAACAACGCACTGAACGCAACCGGGGCTGCGCCGGTGACCGCGCACACCGACCCACGCGGCAGACCCCCGGCAAGACCCGCGACACGCAAAGCCCCCGCGATGCGGCTTTCGACCGGAATCGAACGATCGCGCTTCAGTACCGCGCGCGACAGTGTGGTGACGTTGGCTTTGCCGAGAGAACCAACGAGTTCATTGGCGAGTTGATCGGCGAGAACCTTCCGTGCGGACGACACGCCGCCACTGTAGCGAACGTATGTTCGCTTTCTTTCCGGCTCAGCCGACGTTGCGGTTGTCGCCGAAGTACTCGGCGCTGTTGTCGACGGGTGTACGCGACGGCAACTCGTTCATCAACGCTACGAGATCGCCCGCCGACGACGCCCAGCCGTCGGCACCCAGTGATTCGGCTTGTTCGGCCGAAGTGACGGCACGACCACCGACGTAGATCTGCACCGACGGGTGCACCACCTCGCGCACGGCACTGATGGCATCGACAGCCTTCGTCAGCGCGCCCTCGGACGTCACGCTGACACAGATCGCCGTGAGGTCAACGGTGTGCCGTGCAGCAACGGCGAACGAATCGGCGGGCAGGTCGGCACCGAGGTCGTACACCTCCCAGCCACTCTGGCGAATGAGGTCGGCGACCATCGACACAGGCAACGAATGACGCTCACCCTCGGGAGCACCGACGAGGATCGCCCCGCGTGTGCGGCCACGCCGCGCAAAACGCGGCCCGAGCCGACCCATGATTCGCGCAACGATCGCGCTCGCACGATGTTCCAGATAGATCTCCAACTCACCGCGCGACCACTTGTCGCCGATGCTCACCAACGCCGGGCTGACGACGTCGGTGTAGATCTCGTCAAGCTCTGCACCCGCGGCAAGCGCGGCCTCGACAACGCCCCACGCGCCGCGCGCATCGCCGGCAAGCAGACGCAGTTCGAGTCGCTCGGACCACGGTGCACTCTTCTTCTTCGACTCTTCCGGGTTCAGCGGTTCGCGCGACGACGCACCGTCGCGAAACGCATCGAGGTCGGCGCGCCGCACGCGCCAAGTTCCACCTGATTTCGCTGCCGGCAACAATCCCAACCGCACGTAGCGGTAAGCCGTCATGTAGTGGACGTCAAGCAGGTCAGCTGCTTCTTGCAAACTGAGTTCTTCGCTCATGACGTGCCTTCTCGACGGAAACTAGAGGGGAAATTCGGTGCGGAAACTCTTTTCGGTATTACTAACGAGGCTCAACTGTAGAACCTCAC
>JBEAPO010000033.1:0-5132 GCA_041164425.1 Actinomycetota bacterium | reverse complement strand
CGGCTTGTGCAAGGCGTTCTGTTCGATCGTCTGCCCGCGGCGCGCCTTCATCGTCGTCGTGTCGGCGACGTACAGCGCAGCCATGCGATCGTGCTTGGACTCCGGCGCCCAGAACGAAGTGTCGTGCATACCGAGAGGAGCAAAGATGCGCTCTTCGAAGAAGCGATCAAGCGACATGCCCGAGACCACCTCGACCACGCGACCCAGGATGTCGGTGGCCACCGAGTAGTTCCATGAGGTGCCGGGATGGAACACGAGCGGGAGCGCCGCGTAGCGGTCGCAAATCTGCTCCAAGTTGTCGGTCTGGGGAATGCCGTAGTCGAATCCGGCTCGGCGATACATGTCATCGATGGCGTCGTAGTAGTTGAAGCCATACGTGAGACCGGCGGTGTGAGTGAGCAGGTGCCACACCCGCATCGGCTCGCGCTGGGGCTCGGTGAACGGAGCGAGCGACGATCCACCGCGGAAGACCTCCGTCTTGCCGAACGATGGAATGAACTCACGCACCTCGTCGGTGAGCTGCAGCTTGCCTTCTTCAACGAGCATCATGCACGCCACCGAAGTGATCGGCTTAGTCATTGAGTAGATGCGGTACATGGTGTCGGCCGTGATCGGCAACTTGTCTTCGATGTTGCGCATGCCGTAATGACTGACGTGTGCGAGCTGGCCATAGCGTGCGACTGCCACGCTGTAACCGGGCAACCTGCCGTCATCGACGTAGGTGCGGAAATGATCGTCGATGCGCGCAAGACGCTCGCCCGACATACCGACTTCTTCCGGACGAATCGTTGCCGTGATCTGTGCCATGGTCATCTCCTGTCTGCGTCTGTGGGCAAGGCTACGCCCGTTGCCCTCGGCTACCGAAAGCGGGATTCGAGCCAGGCCTTCAGTCGTGGACCGACGTCCTCACGCTTGAGCGTGAGTTCGATGACGGCCTCCAGCCACCCGAATGGCGTACCCGTGTCGTGGCGCTCGATGTCGCTCACGATCCCCGTGAGGCGACCGATGAGTGCGCGCTCGAGCAATGCATCGGTGAGTTGGATCTCTCCGCTCGGTGCCGGAGCGAGACCGTCGAGCACGTCGAAGATGCCCGCGTCGAGCACGTAGCGACCAATGATGATGATGTCGCTCGGTGCGTCTTCCATCCGAGGCTTTTCGACCACACCCGTCACCTGCACGACGCCGTTGGCATCCGGTGCTGCCGTCGTCGTCACGCAGCCGTAGCTCGAAACTTCTTCGCGCGGAACGCGCTTCAAACCGACCGCGCTCGATCCAGTCGCGTCGTGTTGCGCGGCCAACTGCATCAGCAGCGATGAATCGCCCATGATCTCGTCCGGCAGCAACACGGCGAATGCTTCTCCGCCGACCGCAGCTCGCGCGCAACCAATTGCGTGACCGAGTCCGCGCGGCTGATCCTGATAGACGATCGAGGTTGAAACCGTGGAGCCAATACGGCTGAGACGCTCGGCGAGTTCCTCGCGACCGCTCGCCGCAACTCTGCGCACCACGTCGGCCGACGGCACGAGGTATTGCTCGAGTCCAGGCTTAGCGACGTTGGAGACGATGACGAGATGCTCGATCCCCGCACCGATCGCCTCGTCCATCACGTACTGCAACGCGGGGGTGTCGAAGATCGGCATCAATTCCTTGGGGACCGACTTCGTGGCGGGCAGGAAGCGCGTCCCGAGTCCGGCGGCCGGGATCACAGCAGTGCGTATCGCCACGGATGCATCCTAGAATTTCTCCCACCATGCCGACGTACGTCTACAAATTCCTCGAAACCGGGGAAACCATCGAGGTGCAGCAGGCGTTCACCGACGAGCCGCTGACCGAACTCGTCCACCCCGTCGACGGCACCAAGAAAGCCGTTAAGAAGGTCTTCACCCCCGTCGGCGTGTCGTTCAAAGGTGGCGGCTTCTACAAGACCGACAGCCGCGGTTCATCGAGTTCGTCCTCATCATCGAGCTCCTCCACCACGTCCTCGAGCACCACGTCGACCAGCACCGAATCGACGAGCGCCGCCCCAGCGGCAAGCACCACGCCGGCCACCTGAGCCCTCCCGCACACATCTCGGTGTGCAACTCCTCGACCCACGCGTCACCAAGGCCATTTCTCGCCTAGTTAGCCAACTCTCGGCGACTCGCGACGCAGTCGCTCGCTCTGCACGCCTGCAGGTTGTCGTTTTGACGTGTGGCGTGACGGTTATTGCGACCACCCTCGTCGCCGACCACCACAGGGTCGAATCCACACTCGATGCCCTCGGGGAGCGTGTCCACATCTATATCGTCACGACCAACCTCGAGCCCGGCGATGAAATCACTTCGACCAACGTCGAAGCAGTCGCAGTTCCCCGACGCTTTCGCGCTGCAACTGCAATCGAGAACATTGTGCAACGAGTTGCGACAACTCGGCTCCTCACCGGTGACGTGCTCACCACGTCGAACACGACTGATGGCGCAAGTCCCGTGATCCCGAATGGATGGCGCGGGTTGACCATCAACACAGGTCCGCTCACCGAGAGCCTCTCCGCGGGAATGATGGTGGATGTGATGGCCGGTGGCACGATCCTCGTCGAAGGAGCCCTCGTCATCGATGTCATGAGCGATGCCCGCTCGGCACTCATCGCCGTGCCACAAGATCGCGCAGTCGCCGTTGCTGATGCGGCCTCCGTCGGGCTCGCAGTACTTGCGATCGCGAGCTAGCGGAACGACGTCGAAAGAAGGATCAACACGCCGACGCCGACCGCCACGCGGTAGACGACGAATCCGGTGAAGCGCCTGGTGCGCAAGATCCTGATCATCGACCACATGGCGAACCATCCCGACACACCCGACGCCACGACACCGACGACGAGTGCTGCACCGAGTCCGTCGGGCAGACCGTCGGAGAGCAGCGACCCGAGTTGCAGAACGACGGCCGCTGCGATCACGGGGATGCTCATCAAGAAACTGATGCGTGCTGAGGCATCCCTGCTGAAACCGATCACTCGCGCCATCGAGATGGTGATTCCCGACCGCGACGTTCCTGGATTGAGTGCGAGCACCTGTGCACAGCCAGTCAACACGGCATCGCGCAGTCGATACTCCTCGACCGTTCGCTCACCAGTGCGACGATCCGCCCACCACAACACGCCGCCAAACACGATCAACGAAACCGCGATCGATCCCGCACCGCCGAGCGCGTCGGTGATCCAGTCCTGGGCGACGAGACCAACCACGCCGGCGGGAATCGCCGACGCCACGAACAACCAGGCAGCCTTGCCGGTTGTTGACGCGTGTCGTGGGCCTCGAAGGGCCGACAGTCCGCCAACGATGTATCGCTTCAGCTCGGCGCGCATGTAGAAGACGACGGCAATCAACGTGCCGAGATGCAACGACGTGTCGAACGCTTTGGCGACCGATTCATCGGCGAGGTCATTCCAACCGAACAGCCACGGGACGAGCTCGAGGTGTCCGCTCGAAGAGATCGGGAGGAATTCGGTCAGCCCTTGGACGATTCCAAGGATGAGTGCGTGCAGAATCGGCACGAGAAACTCGGCTACTGACCGCTCATGGTGACGTCACGAATGACGAGCGACAGACCAGCGGCACGCGATGGCAACCAATCGACGTCCCCACCAATGGCGACGATGTCGAGCAACATCTTCTGCAGTGTGCTCGCGATCGTGAACTCGCGCACCGGTTCGCCGAGTGAACCATTGCGGATCAACATTCCGGACGCCCCAGTCGAGAAGTCGCCAGAGATCGGATTGACACCGCTGTGTAGACCCGACACCATCTGGATGAGCACGCCGTCGTCGACGTCGGCAATCACCTCTGCCTGGGTCTTCGTCCCTGGAACGAGCTGCATTGCCAGACACCCGACGCCGGGCGTCGAGGCGAATCCACCGCGGGTCGCATTGCCAGTGCTCACCGTCGACATGCGTCGGGCGCTGTACGACGACTGCACGAACTTCTTCAACACACCATTTTCGATCAAGACATTACGTCGGGCGGCGAGGCCCTCTCCGTCGATGTCGGTCGCGGTGTACGCGAGTGGGTTGGTCGGATCATCCACGAGCGTGATGCGTGGGTCCGCGACGGTGTCACCGAGACGATCGGCGAACAAGCTGCGCCCTTTGGCGACGTTCTCGCCGTTCAGTGTGCTCGAGAGCACGCCGAGGAACTGTGACGTGACGAATGGATCGAGCACGACCGTCGTGCGCTTGCTCGGCGGCTTCGATGCACCGAGCAGGCGCGTGGCCCGCTCGGCAGCCTCGCGTGCAGCACGAGAAAGATCGAATTCCTTGGGCGAATCACCGACTGAATAGCCAAAGCCCGTTTGAGTTTCCTCTTCGTCGTCAGCGAGCGTCGAAACGGACACGTAGCACGAGTTGCCGCGACCACTCTCGCGAATCCCCGTCGTCGTCGATACCGCCACCTCGCCCCAGCCGTCGTCATAGTTCGACTCTTCGACGCGCACGCGTGCGTCCATCCCGAGAGTGAGTTTCTCGAGCTCCTTGGTCAGTGCGATCTTGTCGGTCGTCAGATAGTTGGCGAGATCCTCGTCCCAGAACTTCTGCGGGATCTGCTCGACTCCATCCGGAATTGCCAGACCGGCGAACTCATCGGGCGTTCCGAATGCCACGTTGTCGCGCGCATCCGCGAGCACCTCAGCGATCGCCGAAGGATCGAGTGTGCCTGCATAGGCGAAGCCCGTACGGCCGTCTTTGATGACGCGAATCCCGACGCCCTCGCTCTGCGCCGAGACGAAGTGTTCGACCTCGCCTTCGTAAACGCGAATCGCGGTCTCACCACCGCGACTGACGTACGCCTCGATCTGTTCACCAGGTTTGGCGGCCGCCACGACGCGGTCGGCGATCTCCTGCAGGTCGGGTACCCCGATCGTCATGCGGCAGTTCCGCCGATCGTCATCGACTTCACGCGCAACGTCGGACAACCGTCGCCAACGGGCACGCCTTGCCCGTCCTTGCCACACGTTCCCGGTCCGCCCATTGCGAAGTCATTTCCGAGGAGATCGATGTCCTTCAATACCTGTGGACCGTTGCCGATGAGGTTGCCCTCGCGAAGCGGCTCGGTGATCTCGCCGTTTTCGATCAGATACGCCTCGACCATGCCGAACACGAAGTCGCC
>JBEAPO010000032.1:0-3666 GCA_041164425.1 Actinomycetota bacterium | reverse complement strand
GGCGCAGACGCCACACCATCTGGAGCTGCTTGCGGTCGAACAGCAGCTCTTCGTGACGGGTGCTCGACTGGTCGACGTCGATGGCCGGGTAGATCCGCTTCTCGGCCAGACGGCGGTCGAGACGGAGCTCCATGTTGCCGGTTCCCTTGAACTCCTCGAAGATCGCCTCGTCCATGCGGCTGTTCGTCTCGACGAGTGCGGTGGCGAGGATGGTCAACGAGCCGCCCTCTTCCACGTTGCGCGCGGCGCCGAAGAACTTCTTCGGCGGGTACAGCGCGCCCGCGTCGATGCCGCCCGACATGATGCGCCCGCTCGCGGGAGCCGCGAGGTTGTAGGCGCGAGACAGTCGGGTGATGCCGTCCAGGATGATGACGACGTCCTCGCCCATCTCGACCATGCGCTTGGCTTTCTCGATCGCGAGCTCGGCAACGTGCGTGTGCTCGTCGCTCGGACGGTCAAAAGTCGATGCGATGACCTCACCCTTCACGGTGCGGCGCATGTCGGTGACTTCTTCGGGTCGCTCGTCGATGAGCAGCACGATCAGCTTCACCTCGGGGTTGTTGTTCTCGATCGATTGGGCGATGGTCTTCATCACCGTCGTCTTGCCCGCCTTCGGGGGCGACACGATGAGACCGCGCTGACCCTTTCCGATCGGAGAGATGAGGTCAATGATGCGCGCGGTCATGTTGAGCGGGTCGCGCGGGTCTTCCATGCGCAGCTTCTGGTCGGGGAAGAGCGGGGTCAGATCTTCGAAGCGCGGACGGCCCTTCGCCTTCTCGGGGTCCTTGCCGTTCACGGTGTGAATCTCGAGCATCGCCGGGTTCTTCTCGTTGCGTCCCGCCGGACGGCTGAGTCCAGAGACGTGGTCGCCCTTGCGCAGCCCGTACTGACGGGTGAGCTTGACGGGAATGTAGGCGTCGTTGCGCGTGGGCAAGTACCCGCCGACCCGCAAGAAGCCGTACCCCTCGTCGCGCAGGTCGAGGTAGCCCTCGATCTGGACCGGCTCGGTGCTGACGGGCTCGTCGTCGCCGGCGTCGTAGCGATCGTCTCCCTGCGGGCCCTCGTCGCGCCCGCCACGTCCACGACGGCGGCGGCGGCGTCCGCTGCGATCGTTGTCCCAGTCGCCCTGCTGGCGCTGCTGGTTGTTCTGGCGCTGCTGGTTGTTCTGGTTGCCGCCCTGCTGGCGCTGTTGACGCTGCTGTCCGTTGCCGTTCGCCGGGCGCAGTTCGCGTCCTTCGTGGCGGGCAAGTTCCACTTCCCACTCGGCGAGCGGCTCGCCGTCCGGGCCGAGGAACACCTGGTCATCGTTGCCCTCGGTCGCGCCGCTCTTCTCGCGCACGGCGCCACGCGAACGGGGGGCGGCGGCGCCGTCACCGTCGTCGTGGCCCCCAGCGTCGTCCGACATCTCGTCATTCTTCGCTGCCTTCGGCGGACGACCGACGCGGGCCTTCGGTGCCGGTTCGGCTGTCGCACCGGTCTTTTCGAGGATCTGATCGACCAGCGTCGCCTTCGACGAGCGAGCACTCGCCTTCACGCCGAGCGCCTCGGCGATTGCGATCAACTGTTCCTTGTCCTTCGATTCAAGTGCGGACTTCTCGAGGGCTTCTGCAGCCATGTTCTCCTGCTTTCCGGCGGTCTCCTTGGCGGCCGCCGTGGGAATCTGCGGCACGCCGCTGGCGAGGTCGCAGTGGGGAATCTCGACCCTCTCGAACGAGACGGGGAGAACTCGGCGTACCGAGCGATCCCTACTCTATATGTCGAACTGCCCGGTCGCAACGATCAGGAGAAGCGCAATCTCACCCGCCGATGCCACCTGGAGCACCCTTGTGCGCGTCGAACGGGTTCGCTGCGCGATCAGCCCGGCGAACCGGTTGGTGCGGTGATCTCGAGCCACCGCAGCACGAGCCACGACACGAGACCCATGCGCACGGCGCCTTCGAAGTTCCCCTCGATGAACCGGTCGCTTCTCACGATGCGCGTCATGTGTTTGCCGACAAGTTCTTCGTCGAGGCCCGAGACATCGTCGGCGGTCTCGGGCCAAGGCTCCTTCCACGCGGGCCAGTCGAACGGCCTCACCATGTTGAGGTCGCCCACCGCAATACGCAATGCGCCCCACATCTCGCCGCCGCCAGGTTCCAGCGCGGCGAGGGCGAGCATGCGCGCCGCAGTGCGGCGGTCATGGTCGGGAAGCACCGATGAGCGGTCCCGGTCGACGGGGTCTCCCCCGCGCCGGGGCGGTGTCGGGTTGTCGGTCATGGGCACTCCAGTCCGTCGTCGGTGATCAGGTGTTCAGCGAGGATCGCCCCACAGTCGGGACATGTCTCATCGAGGTCGACGTCGTCAGGGTCGACACCCATCGCCGCCAGATCGAGGCGCGTGAGTTCATCGACTCTCACGAGAGACGCGCGTTCACGATCACGACGGCGCTTGCCCCTCGTTGCGATCCGATACACCAACCACCACTTGACCAGTCCCATATAGAGACTATTATACCTTTTTTAATTTTTGATCCAGCCGGCCCCTGACGGAACTCGACTGGTACGGTTTTCGCCGTGCGGATCCTTCCCGGCCTGACCTTTTCCTGGAAACGAGCCCTCGGCATCACGGCCCTCAAGCGCCGCGTGGCTCGGGCCACCGGAATTCCGACCTCGCGGGCAGGACGACAGGCAAAGCTCGGTCGCTGGCTGGGGATGAAATGACGACACAGACACGTCTCCAACGCGCCGGGATAGTCGCCGCTGCGCTGGCGATGACGGTCGCGGGCGTGTCGTCATGCGGAAGGATCGATGATGGAGCCCGCGAGATTGACGCGAACTGGGCCGAATTCTGCTTCCTCGCGACGGACCTTCTGGCAAAGACCCAGTTCTCGCACACCCCCGACCCGACCGCGCTCGAAGCAGTGTGGAACGACGTGTCGAAGGTGTTCAGTGACATGGTGACGGCCGCCCCCCTCGATGTGGCCGGCCCGGTCAAGGTGCTCGCCGACAACTGGGAAGCCCGGAAGAAGATCTTCGAGACTTACAACTACGACATCACCGAAATGGCCTCGGTGCCCAAGATCTCCGAAGAACTTGACGCCCTCACGCAGGGCGCCGACGTGACCGATGCGAACGAGAAACTCTCGGCCGCAACGATCGCGCGTTGCAACGTGCAACCCTGAGTCTCGCGCTCGAACCTGACACACCTGTTCGCTACCTTTCGGTCGTGAGAGGAATTCGACACCGATGAGATGCCTCATTTGGCTCTTCATCATCATCTTTCTTGCGATCACGGCCTTCAGCTTCTTCGTCGCCTTCCCGTTGCTCTTCATCGGCATCTTCGTTGCGATCTTTGCCATCGCCGGAGTTCTCGGAGGTGCATGACGCAATGAAACGGAGTCGCCCCAGATGACCCCACACCGATTCGGCCGCGGATGCCTCGGCTGGACACTCTTCATCATTTTCTGGTCAATTGCCGCTTTCGCGCTGGTGTTTGTCTTCCCAATCGTCCTTATCGGGTGGCTGATCATTCTGTTCGCCGTGGCCGGAGCGATCGGTGGCGGCGGCGGCGCATGACATCTCAAGAGAAAGGAGACCACCGTGAGTGACTCAAAAGCGAAGATTCCGCCTCGATTCCCGGCGGCGCGTCGGTTGGCGGGGGCGCTGGCGTTGGCCTGCAGTCTGCACA
>JBEAPO010000031.1:0-4029 GCA_041164425.1 Actinomycetota bacterium | reverse complement strand
TGACACAGTCCTTCGAGATCACGGCCGTGATTCCATACGCGCCGACGATCACTCAGCTGACGGCGAGCGACCGTGCGATCTCGGTGTTGTTCACCACGGGCAACTCCGGTGGATCCGCGCTCACCAACCACGAATACTCGATCGACAACGGCGTCACGTGGGTTGCCTGGCCGGTCGGCTCGACGACCTCGCCCCTCAACATCGCTGGGCTCACCAACGGAGTGGAGTACCAGGTGAAGATTCGCGCGATCAACGCGATTGGAACGGGACCAGAGTCGAACATGCTCGCGGTCACCCCGGTTGCGCCAGTTGTACTCGTTGGTCCGACCACGACCACCATCGACCCGACGACCACGACGTCGACGATCATCGAGTCGACGACGACCACCATCTTCACGACGACGACAGTGACGCTCGCACCGAATCGCCGCCAGACGACGACCACGGTCGCGCGCCGTGCGATAACCACGACGACGATCACCCGTGGCGGCCAGACCACGACGACCACTCGTGCCACGACGACCACGACATCGACGACCACGACGCTCTTCGATCGCATTCCACCTGGCATCCGTCGCCCATCTCCGTCGACGACCACGGCCGGAGTGACCGTGCGTCCACAGACACCATCTACGACCACCTCAGTAGTTGGCTCGCAGACTCCGACGAGTGTGCGCACTCCATCTGGCGTCATCGTTCGTCCACAGAACCCATCCACAACTTCGGCAACTGGTTCTGTGTCAACCACCGCATCGACAACGACGTCGGTGCTGGCATCCGACCGAGTGACGTTGCGTCCGCAGTCAGATTCGACCGTGGCGTCAGTCGCTCCGTCGACGACTGCAGTTGCACTTGCGCCGCTCGTGCCCGAGGTGACGACGATTAGATCGACGACCACGACGATCTTTGTGCCCGAGACGGTCCCTGCCAAGCTTGCACCAGCGAACGGCGCGTCGGTTGTTGGCGGCGAGATTGCCAACATCGTGTGGTCGCAAGTCGATCAACAGCAGATGAAGGCCGAGGTCGGAGACTCGACTCTGATGATGGCTGCGATCTCACCGTCGGGTGAGCGCCAGCCTCTGTTGCCGAACGGTTCACTTGCGTACGTCCCAGGATCGACGACGCGTGTCGACGGCGCGGGAATGCTCCCTGGCTCAAAGGTCGAAGTGTGGATGCACTCGACGCCGACCTTGCTCGGTGTCGCCACCGTCGGCGCAGATGGAGTCTTTGCTCAGGTGTTCCAGGTGCCTGCGTTGATCGAGCACGGTAGCCACAAGCTGCAGGTCGTCGGTGTGTCGCCCGCTGGTGAGGAGATGGTCATTGCACTCGGTGTCACCGTCACCGATCAGGCGACGATCGAGAAGGCGAAGGCAGGGGAGATGTCGGTGACTGAGGCCGACATGCTCGCGCACCCAGGTGTGACCGGACTGTCCACGATGTCAGATGATTCTGCCAACAGTGTGTTGCTCCTCTTGATCCTCATTGTGTTGCTCCTGGCAGCGGTTTCCTTCGACCGCCTCGTCGTCGTGCCGCGACGCCGCTCCTTCGCGGATCGTGTGTCGAGCGCGACACCATGGCTTGTGCACGCACAGCCGGTGCGAATGGCGACACACGGTCTTGGACTCCTCGTCGGACTCGGGGCACTCGTCAGCACGGATGGCCAGGTCGCGGCACCGACGGCGCTGTGGCTCGGCATCCTGGTGGTGCTCGGCATCTTGGATTCGATTGGTGCGCTCGTAGCGCTCGCGACCTGGGCGAGCGTCTTCGTCGCCACTGGTCGTGTGAACTCGCTGACCGAACTGAGCGTGGTCGTCCTCGTTGGCGCGATCGTGATGCTCCCGCTGGCATCCGCCGAAATCCTGCGACCACGCGGCAATGGTCGTTCGCAGCGCGTGGGAACGGTCGCCCAGATCGTGGTGTCGGCTGCGATGGCGTCGCTCATGACCGTGGTCTTGACGTGGCTGCTCGTCGCCGGTTCAGACGTTCGCTTTGCGGCAGCCGAGTACGTCACTGAGATCGGGGCCGCAGCGGCGTTCGCAGCGATTGCCAGGTTTGCACTCGTGTCGAAGATGAACCCGTTCGCGTTGCGACATGCACGTGAGGTCCCACTTGCATACTTCGTCGCGATCTTCGGTGTCGTTGCAATCGCTCACGTGTCGGTGGATCTCGACGTGACCAACGTCGTCGGAGTGTTGGTCGTCGCAGGACTGCTCGCGGCGTCGACGGGTGCGTTCAGGTTCGTGATGGCGCCGCGCATACTCTCGCGACTCGCGCTCGTCGGCGTCGTCGCCCTCACCGTGACCTCGGGGGCAATCTCCTTCGGCAGTAATGAAGTCGAAGAGATCGTCCTCGAGCAGGATGCGACGGCGATCGATTCAATGAAGATCGTTGGCGAGACGAGTGCCTTCATTGACGGCATCCCACACATCTTCGTTGCTGGTTCGATTCGTCCGGGCGAGGTCGTCTATGTCAACGGTGCCGTTGGTATGACGCTGACCATCGCCTCGGTCCGGACCGATGGAACCCTGATCCCGCTCACGTCAGACGGAACGATCCAACTCATTCGCGGGCACTCGGTGTCAATCACCGGCACGGGTTTCGCTGCCGACGAAGACGTCAACGCGTGGCTCTTCTCCGATCCGATCCTCGTCGGCAACACGCGTACGAGTGGCAAGGGCACCGTCCGCGACAGTTTCGTCGTGCCCGCCGTGACGACGAACGGGAACCACACGCTGCAGATTCGTCTCGTCTCACCAGAGGGCAAGATCGTCAACTTCGGCCTGCCGGTGGTCGTGGTTGAGGACGTGGCCGACGGGGGAGCATGAGCGAAGACTACGCAGTGCGCGAGTTTCACTCACTGCGTAGTCTTGCGTCGTGGCATTCTTCCGACGAGAGCGTAAGTCCGAATCGAGCGACGTCACGGGCGTTGATCAGACGCCACAGCTTTCCCTCGAGCAGATGCGCCTTGCGATGAACGCCCTTCCGATGGGTGTCGTCATCGTGTCCAAGGACGGCCAGAGTCGCTGGACGAACTCCGCCGTCGAAGACCTGCTTGCCCAAGGTTCGGTCGATGTCGAGCGCTTCAACAAGCACGTGGATGCACTGGCTGCTGTCGCACTAGGCGGAGAATCACGAGAGGAGCACGTGGAGTTCGGCGATCCGGCCGTGCGAATGTTCGAGATGATCAGCGCCCCGCTCACCGATGGTGGAGGAGCGGTCATCGTCTACGACGAGACGAAGCAGGTGATGACCGATCGAGTGCGAACGGACTTCGTCGCCAACATCAGCCACGAACTGCGCACGCCGATCGGTGCCGTGTCACTGATGGCCGAGAACTTGATGGCCGCGACCGAGGACACCGACGTCGCACGGATGGCGTCGGTGATCTTCACAGAAGTCACCCGCCTGAACGACACCGTCGGCGACCTCTTGGAACTCGCTCGAATCGAGTTCGACGGGCTCGCCAACACCCAAGAGGTCGACCTCGTCAAGGTTGTGGAAGAGGCGACGGGACGATTGCGTTCGGCGGCACTCGCCAAGTCGGTGATGATCTCGATCGAGAACTACCCGCAGGTAATGATCGTGGCAGATCGCGCGCAGCTCGTGTCAGCTATTGGCAACTTGCTCGACAATGCGATCAAGTTCAGCCCCAATGGCTCGATCGTCAAGATCTCGATCGAGGTGCTCGATGACCAGGTGAAGATCATCGTCGCAGACAACGGTCCCGGTATCAGGGGGGAGCATTTGAAGCGGATCTTCGAGCGTTTCTATCGGGTGGATGACGCGCGCAGCCGCTCGACCGGTGGCACGGGACTCGGACTTGCGATCGTGCGCCACATCGCGTTGTTGCACGGCGGTGACGTGAGTGCGGAGTCGATGCTCGGCGAGGGATCGCGATTCACGCTCACGCTGCCGTTGCGTCAGATCGGGAACATGGGAGAATCGGAGGACTGATGCGCATCCCCGACGGACTTCGATACTCGCGTGATCACCTGTGGGTGCTCGTGGATGGGGAACAAGCGCGCATCG